>CAZARS010000058.1:0-16127 GCA_964487625.1 uncultured Desulfobacca sp. | reverse complement strand
TTGGCTTCCTTTTCGGCCCGAGCGATGGCTTCTTTTCGCTTGGCGATGAAGGTTTTAAGCTCTTCATCGGTAAAAGTAGAAGTGCCTTCTTTTAATTTCTTCTCAAAATCGGCAATGGCTTCTTTATGGCCTTTGATTGTGAGTTCTTTTTCTTTCGTAATTCTTTCAATTTCTTTCTTTTTCTGTTCCTCTGTCGGTTCAGCGGGAGGTGGCGCAGGGGCCGAGACTTCAATCCGTTCACAACCGGGGCAACCCATGGGCCCGAGATCAAAGGGCACGGTTTGGGTGGGGGCTGGCGGGGCTGGAACAGTGGAGTCATGCAGGATAACCTTTTTTTCCACCCCCTCGGTGGCATAGAGCTGGGAGACGATCCCGGCAACTGCGGAGAGCAGAAAAATAGCCAATAACCGTATAATATTTTTAAGCATAAGCTTTTCTCCCTTCATGTCAGCTTGTTTAGAACTTAATATTTAAAAGTCAGCAGTACATTGATGAGAAAACGCTCGTATTGATACCATTTGATGTTGGAGTTGTTTCGGGTATAGCTGAGGTTGGTCTGGGCCGACCAGCGTGGGTAGAATTCATAATTAAGCTGGGCCCCCGCCGTCACCCCGGTATCCCGCCGTTTAGGATAGGGGGGATTAAAGAACAGCCAGACCGGGTTTTCGCTCCGATGGGCATCAAACCAAGGGTTGTTGAAAATCATCCGGTAGATATCGAGATAGACATTGCCTTTCAGCTTGTCGACGATGGGAAAAAAGCCAGCCAAATAAAAGCGATGGCCGTTATAGTCCCAGTTGCTGCCGGTGGCATCGTTATGATCAAAAGTGTAGCGGGTGAGGATATAGGCGCTGCGGTTCTTATTTAAAAACAAATACATCCCCAAAAAAGCATTGAGATTCTTACTGGATGGGATATCCCGGGGTGTCGCCACTTGGACATAGTAATAACGGCGTTCGAATCCCACCGAGGCCTCTAGCATCACTAGGTCACTGAGCATCTGATAGTAAACAGGCCTGGCTGTATAGAAGGACCGATACTTATCTGAGCTGATGTCTAAATAATTGTAATTCAGGAAACCGGTTAATTGGCCGGTATTATTAAACAGGCGCAAGACCGGTGTGACGGAAATATTATTGCTAAAGAAATCGTATTGGGTGAGGCGGAAATGAAAATTCTGGTTCAAGGCATACTGCGCCAGAATGCTGAGTTCCGACGTCACCGGCAGGGTATAGCCGACCGTCAAGTTATGTTCGTAAAAGAAATCCCCTTTGCCAAACCTGAGCAGAGATGTATCTTCGTCATCATCCATAGGCCGGGAGGGCACGTTGCTATCGAAGCCGAACCCGGCAGAGGCATCCAACTGCAATGGTAAGGTTTTGTTATCGGCCGCGGCAGTGGCAATACTCCCCGCCAGGCATAAGACCAACACCAAACCCCCAACAAGTAACCGACGATACATAATGATCCCCCTTTGTTTAAGGTAGCCTTTCACTTGCCCGCCAGACGCACACCTCCCCGCCGGCGTCGGCGTTCTTTGCCCAACAGCTAAGAAATCCTCTATACTTAGTTTAAATTGAAGGAACGTAAGATACCTTTAGCATGAGTTATACTTCAACGTCAAGCAGAATCGAGTAAGACGATAATTTTTTGGGGTGTGGGTCTGGTTAATAGGTGAGGAGGATCTGAATGGTCTCAGCGGGGTTCTGGTCCAACAAAGCATAAGCGTTGGGGGCCTGGCTGAGGGGAAACCGGTGGGTGATGAGGTGGGTGGGGTCAAGGTCTGACAAGAGACGCCAAACGTGCTCCAGCAGGCGGGGTTTGCTCCAGCGGCCGCTCAGGGCCGGTGCGATGGTGCTTACCTGGCTGCTTATGAGGCGGAGGCGGGCCCGGTGAAAGACACCGCCAAGATGCAGTGCTGCGGTTTTGCGACCATACCAG
The DNA here is from genome assembly GCA_964487625.1 of uncultured Desulfobacca sp. GTDB lineage: Bacteria > Desulfobacterota > Desulfobaccia > Desulfobaccales > Desulfobaccaceae > Desulfobacca. The sequence goes on along the minus strand of CAZARS010000058.1, from coordinate 14,186 downwards.
GAGCCAACCACAATGCGGCCGTGGAACCCGGCCAGGGCAATGGCCAGATCCAGAGCCTCAGGCTGGCCCGATACTTCATAACAGAGATCGGCGCCGGGGTAATGATGCCCAGCCGGTAGGAGGCCCCGAAAGGTGGCCAAAACCTCTGGGGCGCTGGGATCAAGACTAACCGTGGCGCCCAGGGTTTCTGAGGCCAAGCGGCGCTGGGGATAAAGGTCAAAGGTGATCAAACAAGCTAAAGGCATCGGAGCTAAGAGGGCCGTCACTAAGAGACCGATAATCCCCTGACCCAAGACCACGACCTGTTCCCCCAGAAGGGGGGCGCCATCCAACAGGAGGGTGGCAGCAGTCTCCAAGCTCGGCAAGAGGGCGGCCACCTCAGGGTTGAGCCCCGAGGGGACCGGGAGCAACTCTTGGACGTCAGCCACAAAATGGCTCTCGTGGGGATGAAAGGTAAAGATGAGGCGGTCATGCCACGAGGCGGGGATGTTGGGACCCAAATCCACCACGCGGCCTACGGCCGCATACCCATATTTCAGAGGATACTGAAAGCTGCCGGTAAGGGAGGGAATGGTGGCATCCACCGGCATCTCTGGCGGGAAGAGATTCCGGTAGACCAGGAGCTCGGTTCCCGGGCTGATGGCCGAGACCAAGGTCTGGACCAGGACCTGGCCAGGGCCAGGTTCCGGCATGGCTTCTTCTTGGACCACCACATCCTTGGGGCCCCTAAAGATCAGAGCCTGCCGTGGCATTCAGACCTGCCAATCTGGTTCGCCCCGCACCACCAAGTCTACGCCGATCCGTTCATACTGAACATCCTTGAGGCGGGGCAGGCCATTGGGCCGGGGCAGGTGATGCACATCCAATACCCGCACCCCACCCACCAACACCGGCGCAATGGTCACGATGAGTTGATTCACCAAGCGATAGCTGAGGAAACTGGTAATGACCTGAGCCCCTCCCTCCACCATGAGGCTGGTGAGGCCTTGCTCCCCCAGCAGGGTGAGCAAGGCCTCGAGGTCAATGCCACCATTGGCCCCGGTCGGCAGGCGATGGATACGGGCTCCCAAGGTTTCCAGGGACATCTGGCGTTCCCGAGAAGCCTCAGTACTGGTGATGATCCAAGGCGCATGGGTGGCGTGGTGCAAAAGTTTGGCATAAGGAGGGAAGCGGAGTCGGCTATCGAGGATAACGGGTTGGGGGTTTTGGCCTTCCACGAGGCGCACTGTTAAACTGGGATCATCAGCCAGGACCGTGCCAATCCCTACCAGGATGGCGTCATGCCTGGCCCGCAGGCCATGGGTCATGGTCTGGGACTCCCGGCAACTCAGGGCCAAGGGATGCCCGGGGCGGGCCGCAATGGCTCCATCCAGGCTCTGGGCATACGTTAAGGTAACAAAGGGGCGGCCGGTCTGCTGCCAATGGACCGCACTCCTAGCCGCAAAGAGAGAAACGTCTTCCCAGATTGCCATGTTGCTCTTTCGTGGCGCCAATCCGTCGAACTGAGGATATCTCAAAACCCGCCAGAGGTCATGCCCAACCCCCAGCCATTGGCTCAGACCACCTGCTGTTGGACCACGGGTAGCTGTGCCTACCGCAGACTTCCATCTTAGTACGAGTGATGATAAAATAAAAAAAGGAACTTGGCAAGACAGACAAGAATAAATCCTTATTGACCAGGAGTGTCCGGTAACATTTGTGCCGCCAACAAAGCGAGCCGCCAGCTCATCTCAAGGTATCCCCCTTTGTCATTCTAAGGGAGTGACGGGGCCGGAGAATCTCAGCGCCATCCCTGCCTTTTTGATGATGAAATTAAATTTAAACTTTCCTCTAACAAAACTCTCCTGCTCTGGTAAAGCTCTGCGGACAGGCAGGCAAGCCTGGTCCACCGGAACTTTTATACTCTGGGGGCAGCCGCAGGCTGCTATGGCTCTTGCCAAGCGAACAATCCGGCCGACGTGAATGTTTTCTGAGAAAAATTTCCCAACCAGCGCCGAGTTCTTGTTACCTAAGGTGTTATATGGCTGAATAATCAGGAAAGGGTCAAACTGACCCGGTTGTGCGGCTGGTGCCTGGCGAGTTTCCATGTTTGCAGATGCGCTGATCTCTAGTTGAGCGACGAATTTCATGAAACAATCTTCTCTATGGCAGAAAACTCTTGGTTGGCAGGTTACCGTGGGGCTATTCGCCCTGTTATTGGCTGGTGGGGCCATGTGGCTGTGGCTGGGCCGCCCCACGGCCGGCATCTCTTTCCGCACGGCCACCGTGACTCAGGGCGATCTGGAGGTTACCGTGAACGCCACCGGCACGGTCCAGCCGGAAGAACTAGTGGATGTGGGTGCTCAGGTTGCCGGGAAAATCGTGGCTTTTGGCCTGGATGTGGACGGTAAACCGGTGGACTATGGCTCGGTGGTGAAGGCCGGGATGGTGCTGGCCCGGATAGACGACGCAGTTTACAGCGCCGAGGTCTCTCAGGCCACTGCCCAACTCGCCCAGGCCCGGGCCAATGTGCAGCGGGCCCAGGCTGATTTGGGGCAGCTCAAGGCCAAGCTTTTTCAGGCTGAAAACGATTGGCTCAGGGCCAAGCAATTGGGCCCTTCCGAAGCCTTGTCCCAGAGTGATTTTGACGCAGCCCGAGCCACCTATGAGGTAGCCCGGGCCAACCTTAATGTCGGCGAGGCGGCCCTGCGTCAGGCTAAGGAAGCAGTGGCCCAGGCCGAGGCCAACTTGCGCAAGGCCAAACAGAATCTGGACTATACCACTATCCGCTCACCGGTGGATGGGGTCATTATTGACCGCCGGGTGAACATCGGCCAGACGGTGGTGGCCAGCCTCAATGCCCCCAGCCTTTTTCTCATTGCCAAGGATTTGAAACGTCTCCAGATCTGGGTGCCGGTGAATGAAGCGGATATCGGCAATATCCGGGTCGGCCAGCCAGTGGCTTTCACCGTGGATGCCTTCCCCCAGGAGTCCTTTGTGGGGGTGGTGAGCAAGATCCGCCTCAACGCCACCATGACCCAGAACGTCGTGACCTACACCGTGGAGGTAGCCTTTGACAACTCTGATGGCCGCCTGATTCCCTATCTCACCGCCAATGTCAGATTTATCCTGGACACCCGGCGGGGGGTGCTCCTGGTGCCCAACGCTGCCTTGCGTTGGCAACCGCAACCGGAGCAGATCGACCCGGCTTGGCGAAATCAACAAGCCCAAACTACGAAAGGCAGTGGCCATGGCGCCCACGCCAAGGTGGCACCGGCCAGTGGCCAGGAAAGCCGCCGGGGTCGGGACCGCGGCACCCTCTGGCTGCCCTCCGGGAATTATGTCCGGCCTCTGGAGGTCCAGATCGGCCCTACGGATGGTACCCTAACCGAAATCAGGGGTGCCGAGGTGACGGCTGGCCTCAAGGTCGTGGTGGCCAGTGAGACCGAGTCTCCAGAGACCGGCGCCGCATCCAGCCCCTTCACGCCTCAGCCCTTTAAGGCCAAGGGCGGCAGACCCCATTAGCAAGAGGGCAGCGACAAGAGAAAAAAATGAGGATCGGGGAAAGAATAACGGTAGCTGAGATAATGGAGCGAGATGCGAGCCTTCTGCGGCCAAACAGTGCCATGGCATGAAGCTGATTGAATTAAAAGATATTTATAAGACCTACCAATTGGGCGAGATCGAAGTCCCGGTGCTCCGGGGAGTCACTTTGGAGGTCTTCCAGGGAGAGTTCGTGGCCCTCATGGGGACGTCCGGGTCCGGTAAGACCACCCTCATGAATATTTTGGGTTGCCTGGATCGGCCCACGGCTGGCCAATACTGGCTGGACGGCCTGGAAGTCTCCACTCTGTCAGCGGATGAACGGGCCCAACTGCGCAATCAGAAGCTGGGATTCGTGTTCCAGACCTTTAATCTCCTGCCCCGGACCAGCGCCCTGGAAAATGTCATCATGCCCTTATCCTATAATGGCATGCATCTGGCCGAGGATGAGGCCTTGAACCGGGCTCGAAGTCTCTTGGAGCGGGTTGGACTGGGGGAGCGTTTGGAGTATGAACCTTCACAGCTTTCCGGTGGGCAGCAGCAGCGGGTGGCCATTGCCCGGGCCTTGGTAAACAACCCCGTGGTCCTGTTGGCGGACGAACCCACTGGCAACTTGGATTCCCAGACCACCGCAGAGGTCCTGGACATCTTCCGGCGCCTCAATGAGGAGGGAGTCACCATCATTTTGGTGACCCATGACGAGGCGGTGGCCCGGGTAGCCAAACGAGTGATCCGCATCCATGACGGCAGGATTCTCTCCCCAGATACTCCATCGACTCCAGAGCCCGCTACCGATGCAGCGGCGCCGCCTCCTGCCCGCCGTGCCTTATGGAACTTGACGCGTCTGAAGTGGCTCTGGCGCACCAGCCTCCAGGGGTTGCGCCGCAACATCCTCCGGGCCGCCCTCACCGCTCTGGGCATCATCATCGGGGTAGCCGCAGTAATCGCCATGATGGAGATCGGTCGCGGTTCGGCGACGGCCATCAAGCGCACCATTGTCAACATGGGGGCCGACAATATCCTGGTCCTGCCCGGCACTGCTGCCAGCGGGGGGGTAAGTTTCGGAATCGGCACGGCCGTCACCCTGACCCCCCAGGATGCCGAGGCCATCCTTTGGGATGTTCCGGTGGTCCGGGCCGTGGCCCCGGTGGTGCGGGCCCGCATTCAGGTGATCTATGGGAACCGCAACTGGGTTCCCGTGTATATTTACGGGACTACCCCTGAATTTCTGGAAGTCCGCCAATGGCCCTTGGCCGCGGGGGAAATGTTTACGGCCCAGGATGTGCGCAATGCCAGCAAGGTCTGTCTCTTGGGACGACGTTTGGTCCAGGAACTTTTCCCCGGTGAGGACCCCATCGGCAAAGAGGTCCGACTCAATAATATCCCCTTTAAAGTGATCGGTGTCCTGACCGCTAAGGGGGCCAACATGATCGGCATTGATCAGGACGATGTCCTGGTGGCTCCCTGGACCACCTTGCGATACCGGGTGACCCGGGCTGCCCTGGTCACCACGAACCAGAGTGCCAGCACTTCCAGTAGCACCTCTGGCCAGGTTAATACCCTCAATAAATTTTATCCTACGGATAAATTAAAAATGTATCCGGAGCCGTCGCCTTCCCAGCAGGCCAATAATCCCCTGCCGGTGCGTTTCACCAACATTGACCAGATCATGGTGGCGACCCGTTCCCCCCAAGATATCCCAGAGGCCATGGAGCAGATCAAGCAGCTCTTACGGGAGCGTCACCGCCTGAAAGATGACGATCCCGATGACTTTCAGCTCCGCAACATGGCCGAGGTTGCCTCCGCCTTTGCCTCCACAGCCGGTCTTATGACCAAGCTCCTCTTGGCGGTGGCCCTGATTTCCTTGATCGTGGGTGGGGTAGGCATTATGAACATCATGCTGGTCTCTGTGACCGAGCGCACCCGGGAGATCGGCCTGCGCCTGGCCGTGGGGGCCTGGCGGCGGGATATCCTGCAGCAGTTCCTCACCGAGGCAGTTCTCCTCTGCTTTGCCGGGGGGCTCCTGGGCATAGCTTTGGGCCGGGGCATCTCGATGCTGATCCGCCGGTTGTTGCAATGGCCCACCGAGTTATCGATAGGGGCCATCCTGGTGGCCTTTCTGGTGTCGGTCTCGGTGGGGATTATCTTTGGCTTCTATCCAGCCTGGAAGGCCTCCCGCTTGGATCCCATCCAGGCGTTGCGGTATGAGTAAGGAAAAAGGGGAGTGACGGGTGCCTCAGCGAAACAAGAGGGATGGGGGAGGCGTAGGCTGCCTCGGGCTTGGCTGGCTGTTGGTCGCGTTCCTGGTCAGCGGCTGCGCGGTTGGCCCGAATTTTGTGCCGCCCCGGGCCCAAGTACCCGAGACCTGGAATGCCCAGGAGGTGGCGGGCCAGGCTCCAGATAGTAAAACCACCATTGAGCCAGCCCAGTTAACCGGGTGGTGGCGCGCTTTCCGAGATCCTATTCTGACATCCCTGGTGGAAACCGCCATCAGCACCAACCTGGATCTGCGCCAGGCCCACGCTCGTATCCGCCAGGCGCGAGCGGCCCGAGGTATAGCCGGCTCAGGTCTCTGGCCCCAGGTGGACGCCCAGGCCTTTTTTGAACGCAGCAGCAGTGCCAGCGCCACCTTAACCAGCAGCGGCCCGGTAGTTGCTTCCGGTCCGGCCTTCCGGGATCTCTTTCAGGTGGGGTTGGACGCCTCGTGGGAGCTGGACATCTTTGGCGGCACCCGCCGAGAGCTGGAAGCGGCCACCGCCGACCTGCAAGCCGCGGTGGAAGACAAACGGGGAGTCCTGGTGACCTTGGTTGGAGAGGTAGGGACTACGTATGTCAGCCTGCGGGGGCTCCAACAGCAACTGGCCATTGCCCGCCAGAATCTGACGGTCCAGGAAAAGACGGCCCGGATTATCCGGAAACGGTATGAAGCCGGGTTTGCCAGCCGGCTGGATGTGGAGAATGCCGAGGCCCAGGTTAAGACCACGGCGGCCCAGATACCGGTTCTGGAGGCCAACGCCCGCTCGGCCATCTATAGCTTGGGGGTCCTGTTGGGGCAACCGCCCGGAACCTTGGAGAGCGTCCTGAGTCGGGCCCATCCCATCCCCACAACCCCACCGGAGATTCCCGTGGGCTTACCCTCGGACCTCCTGCGGCGGCGCCCGGACATCCGTCGAGCCGAAGCCCAATTGCACGCGGCCACAGCCCGCATCGGCGTGGCCGTGGCCGACCTTTTCCCTCGATTTTTCCTCACCGGCCGCGCCGGTCTGGCAGCCCGGGATATCTCCCTCTTGGGCAGTACTAACAGCCGCTTCTGGGCCTTCAGTCCTAGCGTGAGCTGGCCCATTTTTGCCGGTGGCCGCATCCGCTGGAACATCGAGCTGCAAAACGCCCTGCAGGAACAAGCCTTCCTGACCTACCAGCAGACCGTTCTCACGGCCCTGAAGGACGTGGAAACAGCCCTCATTGCCTATGCCAAAGAACAGGAGCACCGCCAGGCCCTGAGCGAGGCCGTGGCCCATAACCGCCAGGCTGTGGACTTGGCCATGAAACTATACCTGGCCGGCAAAAGCGACTTCCTCAACGTCCTTACGGCCCAACGCACCCTCTTCCTTAACGAGGAGGCCCTGGCCCAAAGCAACCGCAACCTGGCCGTTGACTTGGTGGCCCTTTACAAAGCCTTGGGGGGTGGTTGGGAAGTTGCCGCCTCCGGTTCTTAAAAAGTGAAGACTTTGCTGTCTACGGCCAGATCAATGAGGGTAACGCCGGTGCCGATCTCGCAACCCGGCGGCAAATCGTCGGCGCCGATGAGCCGGGTTTCCGCGCACGGTTTACAGACGAGGATCTTGGCCTGCTTTTCCACCAGGAACTTCCAATAGGCGTTCAGCTCGTCCCCAGTGGGGGCCTTGACCCGCTCCATCAGAGACATATTGGTAAAATACACCGCATCATCCACCAAAAAGACCGTCACCTCATGCCCTTTATCTGCCGCGATCTTGGCGAACTGGAAACAGCGCACCGCCCGGATGGGATCTTCCGGCCCCCGGGATAAGACAAAGAGAAATTTCGCCATAACCAACCTCCCAAATGAACTTTGGTTCTATCATACGCAACACCCCGACACTTTGGCAAGATAAAATCAGGTGGAAAATCGTAGGGCAAAGGGTAAGGGCGAGGGGGAGCGGCAGAGGGGTCGGGGCGGTCGGCGGTTAGAGGTTTGCGGCGGCGGCTAACTGTGATACATTCTTCAGTAATAATTGCCGGAGGGAGGAGCTCGCCATGCAGGAGGCCAGATTTTATGAAAAACAGGAAGATCACAAGGTCAAATGTTATCTCTGTGCCCATGGCTGTGTCATTGAGCCCCGGAAACGGGGGATTTGCATGGTCCGAGAAAACCGGGATGGTACCCTCTATTCCTTGGTCTATGGCAAGATTATTTCCCAGAACGTAGATCCCATCGAAAAAAAACCACTGTTTCATTTCCTGCCGGGGAGCCGCTCCTTTTCCATTGCCACGGTGGGGTGTAACTTTCAATGTGAGCACTGCCAGAATTGGGAAATCTCCCAATTCCCCCGGTTTGAGTCTCGGGAGATTCCTGGCCAGGATATGACTCCGGCCCAGATCGTGGAGCGCGCCCAGGCCAGCGGCTCCGCCAGCATCTCCTATACCTATACCGAGCCCACCATATTTGCAGAATTTGCTTATGATACTGCAATCTTAGCCCGTCAGCAGGGCATCCGCAACGTCTTTGTCTCCAATGGCTTCATGTCCGAACGGTCTGCCAAGATCATTGCCGAGGTGCTGGACGCCGATAACATCGACCTGAAGAGTTTCCAAGACTCATTTTACCGCAAGATCTGCAAGGCCCGGTTGCAACCAGTGCTGGATACCATTGAGCGTCTGAAGGCTGCCGGGGTCTGGATTGAAGTAACTACGCTGGTCATTCCCGGTCTGAACGATTCAGACCAGGAACTCACCGAAATCGCTAAATTTCTGGCGAGCGTGGATCCCGCTATCCCTTGGCATGTCTCGGCGTTTTACCCCACCTATAAGATGCTCAATCGGCCCCGCACGCCAGCGGCCACCTTGCAGCGAGCCCGCCAACTCGGTCTGGAGGCCGGCTTACGATATGTCTATACCGGCAATATCCCCGGTGATGTGGGCGAAAAGACTTTCTGCTACGCCTGTGGCGCCATCGTTATCGATCGGGTGGGCTACAGCATCCGCCAGAATCATCTCAAAGACGGCGCCTGTGCCAAGTGTGGGGCAGTAATCGACGGATTCTGGCAGTAGGAGGGTGGGCGGCCAAAGGTCAAGGATGAAAAAGCAGCGATAAATATTTCGGGCTGAGTCAGATCATTAACCCCAGACCTCTAATCATTCTTTTTGATTGATTCCAGGTGGTCAAAGAGCAACGGGAGGCGAATTGCCTCCCGTGGTTGTTTGAGCTGGTAAGAGTAAGGTTACTAAAGCCAGGTGAACCCGGCTGCGCTTTACCGTTAGCCGGTCTTGATCTCAATTTTGCGGGGTTTGGCCTTCTCCACTTTCGGCAGCATCAGGCGGAGCACGCCATCTTTCATGGCCGCCTCAATGCGGTTCTGGTCCACCAATTGGCCCAGGGTGAATTCCCGGAAGAAATTGCCCACGTCATATTCCTGGACTAAGAGCTGTTCTTGTTCACCCCAGGGCGGGGCGATCTCCCCGCTGATGGTCAACTGATTATCCTTAACATCGATGGTCACTTTCTCGGCCGGCACGCCGGGCATATCGGCCAGGACCACGATGGCATCTTCGGTTTCATAGATATCTACCGCCGGCAGGAAGACCCGACCTGGTTTGGTCCCCTCACTCTTCACCGGCGCAGCCTCTTTCGCCTTGGGTTGCAGTTCCTTTTCAGCCATAGCGTCATCCTCCCCTTAGGCGCTCTTCACGGTAATCTGTTTGGGTTTGATCTCTTCGGGTTTGGCCAGGGTGATGGTCAGGATGCCATCTTTAAAGACGGCCTCCACTTTGGCCGGATCCAACCGCTCGGGCAGGCGCACGACCCGCCGGAAAGAACCGGCTTCCCGCTCCCGGCGATGGTACCCCACGACCTTTTCCTCCGCGGGGATTTTGCGTTCGCCCCTAAGGATGAGACGGTTATCTTCCAGGGTGATGTCGATATCTTCGGGTTTGACGCCGGCCAATTCGGCCCGCACATAGACATGATCTTTGTCTTCCGAAATATTCAGCAACGGGAATACTCCTGCCCGTAGGCGCCAGCGCTCCGGTCCGAACCCAAAGGCCCGGTCCCAAAGGCGATCCATTTCCCGCCGCAGTTGATCCAATTCCCGCAAGGGGTCCCAGGATGGCTCAAAGGTATACCACGGCATAACTTTACACCCTCCTTTTCAGGATATATCATATCTGATTTATTATTCTCCGGATTTATTCATTTGATAAGCATGCCAAAGCAGCTCGTCAAGGGTGGCGGTCACCTTTTTGTGCGGGGAGGCACGAGGACAGGTCAGCTTTCATGGCTCTTAAGGTTAAGCTATGTGCCTTATGGATGCCTATTTGCAATGATTTGATATTACTGGTAGTTACCATAGGGGCGGGTCTCAGACCCACCTTTGCCAAAGAATTTTCACCTCTTTTTGAGCTTGTCTCAACAACGCTGAGGTTTCCGGAGGAAAACTGACTATTGCCTAGCGCCGCCAGGTCTTAGTCCTCTTCCACGGCAAAAGAGAGGGGAAAAACCCTGAGGGGATCCAAAAGTTGACAGGTGGGATTCTGCCCCAACAACTGCCAGGAAAGGTCCTGGGGGGCGATTGTCGGTGGTAAGATGGCCACGCTGAGATGAAGGTGGGGGGGCACGGTGGATCGGCCTGCGGGAGCGGCCAGATGTGCCAATGGCCTGCCGGCTGCAACTCTCTGACCCACCTGGAGGTGGGGTAGGGGGTTAGTATGGCCCAAGGCCGTCAGAAGGGTTGGTCCGGCTGGGAGGAGGTCAGGATGGCTGAGCCAGATGGATTGTCCCAGGAAATCAGGGGTGATGTTCACGATTTGCCCAGCAAAGGGGGCGGGGATCAAGGTGCTGGTCAGGAGGGCCCCCCGCTCACCCTGGTGTCTCCGGAACCAACAGATGTCTACCCCTTCATGGGGCTGGGGGCGTGGCCCGCCGCGGCCCCACCATTGCTGGCCAGCCCGGAACAGCATCCCCGGCGCAAACAGCCAATAAGCGAAATCGCCCAATTGCTCTTGATTGAGACTGCGGAGATAGTCAAAAAAATTTCCCAAGGGATAAGCCGCAGAGCCCATACGCAGATGTTGTCCCTTTGGTGGTGGTCGATTATCTGATTACCCCGGACGATTGCTTCCCAACAAGCTGCCGCCTCGGCCAGCCCCAGCCGAGCCCGGCCCAGCGATTACCAAGAAGACGGCCAGCCTACGCTTCTCTCTGGAACTGGTGAAGCTAAGGCTTAGTGCCCTCTTCAAGCCAGCAAAAATTTTCTTTGACCATTTTCCAAAGATTTTTGTTGACCTGCCGTTTTTTCCTAACCTATTTTTGCCATTTTTGCAAATTTCGGCGAAAAAACGAGCTTGCGGAAGATCGGCCCCATACTCAGGGGAAAGCCTGCTTATAGCTAACAGGTTGATATTTTTTGAAATATAAGCCAATGTATTTTCAGCGGGTTGCTTATCTCCCCTTGAGCCCTTAAGATTCGGCGACCGTTGGGCCATTGCCCGCCAGTTTGGCAGGCTGCCCAGCTAAGGTAAAATTCCGGCTCAGCGTCTTTGACAAGCCCAGGCCATCCGATTATAACTGAGACCATCATTGAGGGCTCGCTTCTTACCCCCTTCTTCTTTTATCCATCAGCTTGCCGCAGGGCTAAAGTGCTCCATCCAAGGGGAAAAAGTAATATTAATTATTATGTATAATTATTTGTAAAATTCAATAATATTTTAGAAAAGGCCTGCATTTTTCGGGAAGCGGGTCGGGGGCTTGCTCCAGGAGGGAAAGCCGGCCCGCTTCCTTCAACAACCCTCCATCCCTGGCACAGGAGGTAAAAAGAGGATAAACTTTTGGGTCCCCCAGGGTGGCCCGCCGACACCGTCTTCATACTTTTTACTGGGCGCGTAGCTCCCTTCCTAAACAGGCAGGGGGCGGGGTTAGCTCGGGGTAGTGCCGACAGCTGAGGTAATCACATGGCAAGGTAACCGGAGAGGAGAGACGATGGAAAGTCAGTGGGAACAGGTAAAAGGGATTTTTAAGGGAAAATTGTCAGCCTCAGCCTATCAACTCTGGATTGAGCCATTGCAGGCAACCAAGGGATCAGGGGACGAGCTTCTTTTGGAATGTCCCAACTCCTTTTTCCTCAGGTGGGTGCAGACTCATTATCTTGCCGATATCCAGCAGGAGCTGAAGGCCCTCTGCGGCCAGCAGGTTCAGGTGAATCTATGTTTGAGCCGCAGTGAGCGTCGCCCTGAGGCGGCCAGTTCGCTGCGGCAAGCGGCACTGCCCCATATTGTGCGCCCCCAAGGCTTTGCCCGGCTGTTAAATCGCCACTTCACCTTTGACCGTTTCGTGGTGGGGGCCTCCAACCGGTTGGCCTTCCAAGCATCTCGGGCTTTGGCCTGTGATGATACCGTTTATAGCCGCACCCTTTTCCTGGCAGCACCATCGGGACTGGGCAAGAGCCATCTCTCCCAAGCAGTGGGCAACTATATCCGGGACCATTTCCGTCGCCAGGGTATCTTCTATCTGACCGCAGAGGATTTTGCCAATGAGATGGTAACGGCCCTGCGGCAGGGGACTATGCCCCAGTTCAAGGAAAAATTCCGGCAGCAGTGCGATACCCTGTTATTGGAGGGGGTTCATTTCCTCAGTGGCAAAGACAAGATTCAGGCCGAGCTATGCTATACCCTGGATTTTCTGGCGGATCAGCAGAAGAAGTTGGTCTTTACCAGCGCCTACTTGCCGGGAGAGATTCCGCAACTACGCCAAGAGCTCATCTCGCGGTTCAGCGCCGGGGTCATCACGCCCATAGATCCGCCGGATTTTTCCACCCGGGTCAAAATCCTGAGCCGCAAAGCTGCCGAACGGCAGGCTAACGTGCCCCTGGAGGTCCTGGAGCACCTGGCCACCTATCTTACTCAGGATGTCCGCCAGATGGTCAGCGCCTTGGATAATCTCCTCCTCAAGGCCAATACCCTGAAGGTTCCCATTGATGTGGAGCTGGCTGAGCAAGTCCTGCGGGATTTCCAGGCGGCCCAACAGAGGCTGCGCGTTGAGGATATCCAACAGTTTACCGCCCGGCTGTATCAGGTGGAACTAGGGGAATTATTGGGGAAATCCCGGCGGAAAAAGGTGGTCAAGGCCCGCAATCTGGCCATCTACCTGTGCCGCACGTATCTCCAAAAGAATATCCGGGAATTGGCCCGCTCCTTCCGCCGCACCCATTCTACAGTGCTGCATTCCCTGGAATGTATTGACCGAGACCGGAAAACTTCCCCGGCCTTTGCCGCCGAACTGGCCTTTTTGGAAGAGAAACTCCAGACTTCGAGCCGTTGGCAACATTGCGCCAAAGCTGCTGTCCTGCCGCCCCCCTTAGACTGATTGGCTGCCCTGCGAGCCATGGCGGATGACCTTGCCCTCCACGATGAAGACAATATCTTCACAGATATTGGTGGCCAAGTCGGCGATCCGTTCCAGATTCCGGATGATAATGATGTAATGAACGGCTCGCATCACCGCCGGGGTATCTTCCAACATAAAGCGGAGCAGTTTCTGGATGTATTCATCATCCAAGGTGTCCACTTCCACGTCTCGCTGCCAGACCTGGAGGGCGAGCTGGGGGTCCTGTTTGACAAAGGCATCGATGCCGTTGCGGACCATTTCCAGGGCCAGGTTGGCCATATGGCGCAAATCAATGGGCAGGCTCAGGGGCTCCCGGAGGTTGAGCTCCAGGGCGCGTTCTGCAATACTGACGGCTTGGTCGGCAATCCGTTCCAGATCCGTAACGATACGCATGGCCGCCGTAATCAGGCGAAGATCCCGGGCCAACGGCTGTCGGAGAGCCAGGAGACGCAGGCATTGTTCATTGATGGCATTTTCCATGGCGTTTATGGCCCCATCCCCCATGATCACGGCCTCAGCCAGACGTGAGTCCCGATTCAACACCGCCTCGATGCTCTGGCGCACCGCTTCTTCGGTGGCCTGGGCCATCTCGATAATATTCTTTTTGAGCTCGCCTAATTCCTTGTCAAAATACCGTTCCATACGCCTCTCCTGACCCGTGCTGCGCCTTGACCGGTGTGATGGCGGGGCGCATTGGTTTGCCCCTTCTCCGGGCATTATACACTATGGAGCGGTGATTTTCCTATTTGAAAATTATGAGAATCCTAACAAAACAAGAATGTTGGCGGTGTCTCGGGGCCAGCGCCGCCCCCTTGCGAGGTGTCAAAAAGAGCTCAATTCTTGAAAGTTAAGCCTCACAAGGGCCTGCCAGCTCACCGTTAGCCGGTGGCCGACTCGGTAAATTCAAGGATATATAATTCTAGTACTATTCGCTATAGAATTCTTGCCAAAAATGAACAAAATAGTTATAGTATTTGATACAAAAAATAAGGAAATACTACTTTTAGATAGATTTATGCTAAAATATCTCCTGAATAATTCAGGAGGT
>CAZARS010000057.1:0-18310 GCA_964487625.1 uncultured Desulfobacca sp. | reverse complement strand
TGATCTCCGCCGTGACCTCAAGGTCGCCTTTGCCGATGCTCCCAGCGTCCACCAGGAGGCCGGCACTTCCTTTCAGCCCACCCCTCGTTACGACGCCCGCACCGTCGGTGTGGCTGTACAGCAAGGCAAAACCTACCGGATCATCATCGAAAACGGGCAACCCTACCACCAGACGCTGGGGACCATTGTGCATGAATTGACCCATATCTGGCAGTTTGATTACCTTGATACTCAGCGACTAGAGGATGAACTTGGCCAGATGGCCACGGAAGGGCTGGCGGTTTGGGCCGAATTGGCTTGCCTGTCCCAAAAAAACCTGGCCCCTGTCTATGTTCAACACCTTAAGGCTCGCTCCGATGATTATGGCCGGCATTACCGCCGATTCCTGCAGTTTTTAGAGGCTCGGGGCGAGGCGGCAAATCCCTTTGCGTTGCTGCAGCGGCTCTATCCCAAAAAATCCCCGCAATAACCGGCTGCCGTCTTCTGGCCTAATGAGTTACTCCTTGGGCGGCTCTGGCCAGGTTAACTCGGTCAATTTCTTGGGGTCAGTCATGGCCAGGTGGAGGAAGGCGTCCACCTGCTCCTGCAGCCAGGCGTGTTCAGCAAATTGTTTGAGGTGTTGGGCAATCGCCGCCTTGAGTTCACCGGTAATGAGAGAGGATTGATCTAATTGCTTGGCTAAAAAAGTCAGCAGGTTTTTATGGGTAATGGTTTCAGCCGCTACCCCGTGTTTGGCCAAGGTGCGTTTCAGGTCAGCGGGAATCTGATGGTTGATGATCCCCTGGAGAAAAGGCCCGGGCGCATGGCCGCTCACGATGGCTTCGGGAAAAAAGCGAAATCTGAGAAACCTCTGGCCCGTCGCCCAGACCCTATCCAGCAGGGCTTTATTTTCCACGGCCCGAGCATAATCCTCCATGGCCTGCCAATATTTTTCTTCCAGATTTCCCAGGATTAAGTTATAGAGCATGCTCAGGTTAACGCAGAACATACCGATGACGCTGGCCGTGCGCAGCGACGAGGGAATCTCGCTGGCCCAATTCCAGGCAAAATAAAGAAAGAGGATGAGGAGGAGAATAGTCCGCACCCAACCGAGGCTGGTCATAAGAAACGCGGCCTTCCGGCGCTGCAGGAAAAATAGACCCACCAGCAGGAAAAACAAGACTGCCTGCACATAGGGGGTGAGGAGGACATTATTGAGAAAATTCAACATGGGAAGCTCCTTGGTTAGCCGAGATTAGTTGACGGAAAAATTTTCCTTATTCGGAATAGTTGATCCATCTTTCAAGTTCTTCGCCATGCCGCCAGGCAGTCATATTTACGACGGCAGCTCATAAATCTTGATTTTAGCCCGTTGGCGCTCTTCAGCCAGCCATTGGGAGAAAACCATCTGGCGTTTGAGTTCCAATAAGCTTTTCTGGATCTCCTCTTTGGCCTGAGCAAAGGCAGTGGCCTCGGGCTGGCGTCGGTCTTTGAAGACCAGGATGAGGCTGTCACCCTGCCAGGAGAGGGGCTCCGGCGCCAGCGGCCGTTGGGCGTCCAGACTGAAGGCCGTGGTGACCAACTCCCGGGCCTGGGGGTACCCTGGGAAGCCCTGGAGTCGGGTAAAAAAACCGCTGTCTTTGATGGTGAGTCCGGCTTGCTGGGCTACCTTGGCCAACGGTTCCCCGTGCCGGAGGCGGGTCAGGAGCTGCCGGGCCTCCTGGGCCGCGGCTTTCTGGGCTTTTTCCTGCCGTACCGCCCCAGCTACCCGATCCTTAATCTGCTCCAAGGGGGGGATAAAGGCCTCCTGCCGGGCCAGAACCTGGAGGAGGACCACTCCATTGGCCAGCGGGATGGGCTTGCTGATTTCAAGCGGTTTCAATGTCAGGGCGGCCTGGGAAACGGCGGGCTGCACCCCCAGAGTGGGCAAAGGATCTTGGACGGAGAGCAACGGCGTCTGGATGACGGGCAGGTTATGCTCTTTGGCAACCGCACTCAGGGAAGATTTGACCATTTCCTGACGCAGGGCAGCCGCCTGCTCCTGGGCCAACCGGCTGGCCTCGGCCTGACGCCAGGCCGCTTCTACTTGAGCCTGCACAGCACTCAAGGAGGGAGCTTTCTTCTCCACAATCTCTAGAACCTGCACCAGGTGAAGACCCTTGTCGGTTTTGGCCAGACCGCTTTCGCCTTTCTGGAGGCTAAAAGCCACGGCTTCCCAGGCGGGCGGTTTCTGCCCCCTTTTGACTACCCCCAAGTCCTCGAGCTGCAGGCGGGTGCCAGCACTTTGGCCCACCTGGCGCAAGACCTGCTCCCAGGGAACGCCTCCTTGCACACTTTTCAACATATTATCAGCAAGTTGGCGGAGGCGCTGTTGTTCGGCCGGCGTCGCCTGGGCAGGGAGCTCCAGGCGCACTTCCCGCACCCGGATGGCCTGTGGCTGGGAAAACTGCTCCAGATTTTGGTAGAAGAAGTCTTCTAATTTTTGAGAATCAATCTTAAGTTTTTGAGCTATCTCCTTAATATTTATATATATCATATCGGCGCGGAATTTCTCCGGCTCCCGGAAAAGCTCGGCCTGGGTCCGATAAAACTCCTCCACCTCTTTGTCTGTGACCTTTTGTTGACTGGCAAACCGGGCCGGGTTGACCACAAGGTATTCCACCCGTACCGCTTCATTTTCCAGGCGAAAGGCTTCTTCTAGGTCGGTGTCGGTCACTTTGGCAAAGGAAGTGATGAAATTGATAACCTTCTGCACCGCCAGGCGCTGGCGCTCATAGTTCTCATAATCCGACGCCGGGAGGCGCTGTCGGGCCAGAATCTGATAATAGCGTTTCTCGTTGAAGCCGCGCTCATCGGCAAAAATGGGCAGGCTCCGGATATAGTGGCGTAATTCCGCATCGGTAACGGTCAGACCCAGCCGTTCCCCGGCCTGGCGGATGAGTCGTTCGTCAATGAGCTGGTTGATGGCCTGGCTTTTGAGATTGAGGGACCTGGCCACTTCTTCGGTGAAGTCACTGCCCAAGCGTTCCTGGTAGGCTCGCAGGAGGTTCTGATAAGCCCGGGAATATTCCGGCAGATAGATATTGTGGCCGTTGACCTTGGCCACCACTTGGAACTGAGCCGAACGGAAAGTGCCGATGCCCCACAGTACAAAGACAACAATAATGGCCCCGATCATGAGGCCCACCAGCCAGGAATTGGCCTGCTTGCGCATGAATTTTAACACGGTTACTTCCCCTTGATACTTTTAGGGGCGATTTCCCAAGAGTTTCTTGGCTTGGGCAGCCTCAGGGCTCTTGGGGTAATCGGCCATAATTTTTTCCAGGACTAGATTGGCCACTTTGGTCTTGCCCTGGGCTTTAAAGGCCTGGGATTGTTTCAAGAGGGCCGCAGGGGCCAGGGCGCTTTTGGGGTGTTGTTCGATGACTTTATTAAATTCCACAATGGCCTCATCATAGCGCTTCTCTTGCAGGAAGCTATCGGCCAGATAATATCGGGCTTCGATGGCCTTATCACCCTTGGGGTGGTCCTTTAAGAATTGCTGGAACTGTTCCCGGGCCGGGCCAAAGGATTTTTTCTTATATAGGGCCATGCCTTCGGCAAAGGGATCACCGCTGGGTTTGGCCCCAACAGCCGGTGGGGCCACTTCCCGGATAGGTGGGGCCGTAGGAGGAGGCACAGCCGGGGGCGCAGGGGCAACCCGCTGTCCCTCCAGGCGATTCAAGCGCTCCTGGACGGCGGCTAGCTCCCGCTCCACCGCCACCAGCCGGTCCCGGGTCTGGGCCTGCTGAGGCCCCCCGCTTTGGCTGAATTGCTGCAGCTGGTGTTCCTGTTCAGCCACTTTCCCCTCCAGGGCCTGTACCCGGACGCGCAGGGCCTCAACCTGGCTGGCTAAGTCGGCCAGACGGGTATCAAACGTCGGCGTGGTGCCGCCAGAGCTGCTGGCCAGAGGGGCACGGGGAGCTGGCAAAGGTGGCTCCACGGGCGGCGGTGGCTCAAAGACCGGTTCAGAGGGGGGCGGCGTTTTTTTGGCAAAAGGCAAGTCACCACAGCCCGAGAGCACCAACAGCACGAGAAGCAGCAGCACGGAGATTAGCTGCCTTGGAGCGTTACCTATTAGATTTTTGGCGCAGCTGCCGGTGATCTTATGCCGCCGGCGCCCAGCCGCGCCCTCCTCAGGCATAACATTCAGCCGCACGGTATTATCTAAAAAAGGCAAGGCACGATCCATATGCCGTCCTCAGACTCTCAGGGGTGGGGATAAATCCCCGGCCTTGGACCTCAATCATTCAGCCCGCCGATGACCAGATGGGCCCGCCGGTTGCGGGCAAACGCCGCTTCGTTCATGCCAGGGTCCAGCGGCTGCTCTTTGCCGTAGGAGACCGTGGCCAGGCGATTGCCAGCGATGCCCAAGTCCTCCAGATAGGTTTTGACGCTGTCGGCCCGCCGCTGGCCCAGAGCTAAGTTATAATCACTACTGCCCCGCTGGTCGCAGTGCCCCTCGATGGTAATCTGGACCTCAGGGTGTTTTTGTAGAAAGGCAGCTTTCCGTTGCAGGATCTGTCGGGCTTCGGGAGTCAAGGTAGCCTGGTCAAACTCAAAATGGATATCTTCACTCTCAAAGGCGATACCTTCCGGCCCATAGGCCTGGGCCCGGGCCGAAACACCCCGGCGGGCTCGCCCCAAACGCTCTCCCGGCAAACCGCCCGGCAGGGTCTCTTCCTGGATCTGGCCTGTCTCAGCCCCTTCTCCAGCGGGGCCGGTGGTGGCCACGACTTTTTTCTTGGCACAACCAGAGACCAGGAGCAGAGCCAGCAGCAGAAGCAGGCGCGGCGTCCAATCCCAGCGGCCGGAGGCGAGGAGCGTGCCCAGGATCAAGAGCAGCAGACCAGCCAAACTCCACCATCCCACAGTTTTTGGCGTCATGTGCAACTCCTCATGGCGGAGGGGCAGAATGCCCCTGCCCCTCCTCTGTCTCTGTTCGTGATCATTTTTCATCATAGCATATTCCCGCGGCGAGAAAAACGTTTTCCCGGCCCTGCTGCCGCGGCGGCACTTACGGCTGCCAATCCTGACCCAGATAGGCGGCAATGACGGCGGGATGGCGTTGAATATAGCGGGGCGGTCCTTCGGCCAGGAGCTCGCCGTGATCCAGGACAACGATATCATCCGCCACCTCCATGGTCAGACTCATATCATGCTCCACCAACAACACCGTGATGCCCCTCTCCCGGATGGCAAAAATGAAGTCCTTCAGGCGCTCGGTCTCGGTCATATCCAAACCGGCGGCCGGTTCATCCAGAAGGAGCAGTTGGGGCTCCGTGGCCAGAGCCCGGGCGATTTCCAGGAGGCGCTGGTGGCCCAGGGGTAGATTAGCGGCGTAGTCCTCGGCCCGCTCCGCCAGCCCCACAAACTCCAACCACTCCAGGCTCTGGGCCCGGATGGCCGCTTCTTCTCGCCTCCCCCCAGGGAGCCGCAAGGCCGCGGTCAGCAATCCAGCCCGGGTACGGCAGTGGCGGCCCACCATGACGTTTTCCAGGACGGTCATGTGGCCAAACAGTTGGACGATCTGAAAGGTCCGGGAAATTCCCCGGCTGGCAATCTGAAAAGGCGGCAGACCCTGAATGGGCTGCCCGGCAAACAGAATCTGGCCTTGATCCGGGGCCAACATGCCGGTGATGAGATTGAACAGGGTGGTTTTACCGGCGCCATTGGGGCCGATCAAGGCCTTGATCTGTCCAGGCTGCACTTGAAAAGAGACCTGCTTCACCGCCTGCAGACCGCCGAAGGAGATGCTTACTGCTTCCAAGCTTAACAACGCCATATCAGGCCTCAGCCACGCCGTTTGCGCTGCCGGAATTCCCATAGATCCATTAGGCCTCGCACCAATCCCCGGGGTAAGAAGATCATGACGAGCATGAGGATGATGCCGAAAATCACCACTTCCAGGTCATGAAAAACGGCCAGGAGCTCCGGCAGGACGGTGAGCACCGTGGCCCCCAGGAGCGATCCCCAGATGCTGGCCATACCCCCCACCACCACCATGGTGACTAGCTTGATGGAAAACATGAAGCCGAAGGAGGAAGGGGCAAGGAAATGGGTCGTGTGGGCTAAGAGGCTTCCGGCCAGGGAAGCATACAGGGCGCTCACCACGAAAATGAGGAGTTTCAGACGTTGGGCATCGATCCCCATGGCCAGGGCCGCGGTCTCGCTGTCATGGATAGCCCGCAAAGCCCGCCCTAACCGGGAGTCCACAATATTCAGGCTGAGGAAAAGCAATAAACCCACTACGGTCCAGACCAGGAAAAAGCCAGCCGTGGGGGTATCCATTTGCCAGGTGTAGAGACGGAAAGGCGGAATGCCCATAAACCCAGATGGCCCCCCGGTGAGCCAGTCCATTTGTTGCAAGGCAATGGCCACGATGATGCCAAACCCCAACGTGGCCATGGCTAGATAGTAGCCCTTGAGCTTCAGGGCCGGAATACCCACCACGATGGCCACCAGGGCACTAAACAATAAGCCGGCCAGCAGTGCCAGGAGGGGATCAACCTTATAGGTCGCGGTCAGGATACCCGAGGTGTAGGCTCCCAGTCCGAAAAAAGCTGCATGTCCTAAGGAAATCTGCCCGGCATAGCCCATTAAAAGATTGAGCCCGAGGACAATGATAATGTGGATGCCGATGAGGTTGAGTAAGGTAACATAGTAGGTCCCCGGCAGGAGGAGGCCTGCGAGCGCTACCATTAGAAAAAATATGCCTGCCTGGAGCCAGCGGTGATACCGTTTCATCAGGAGGATCTTTGGGGGCGATGGCCGAGAAGGCCCTGGGGTCGGAAAAAGAGGACCAACAGGAGGATGAGAAACGCCACCGCGTCCCGGTAGCCGGAAGAGATCAAGCCACTGGCCAGGGCCTCCAACACGCCCAACAGCAGGCCGCCCAGGACTACCCCCACGATGCTTCCCAACCCCCCGATTATCGCACCACAGAATCCCTTCAACCCCAACATGGTGCCCATATCATAGACCCCCATGGTAATGGGGGCAATCATGACACCCGCCGCAGCCCCCAGCGCTGCGCTGAGGCCAAAGGAAAACTGGACCATCTGACTGACCCGAATACCCACCAGACGGGCTGCCACCGGATTATAGGAGGCAGCCCGCAGGGCCTTCCCGGTAATGGTGCACCGGAGAAACAACTCCAAGCCGGCCACCAACAACGCGGTCAAACCCATGATCCAGAGGCTCTGGGGTAGGATGGTGGCCCCGGCCACCAGGAGGGGCGTCTGACCGCTGAAGGGCGGCAAAGTATAAGCATCCTTGCCCCAGATCACCATGGCCAAGCCCTTCATGAGAACGCCGCCGCCCACCGTGATGATGATGAGACTAATGGGAGTAGCCTGCCGGGCCGGCCGGATGGCCAGGCGCTCAAAGACCAGGCCGAAGAGGGTTACGGCCGCCACGGCTAGCCCAAAGGCCAGCGGTATGCCCAGGCCCAGGGTATACAGGGCGATCCCCACCAAGGCCCCCAACATGACAAACTCACCCTGGGCAAAATTGATAATGGAGGTGGCATGGAAAATAATGCTGAACCCCAGACCGATGAGGCCATAAATGGCCCCATTGGTCAGCCCGGAAAGGATATATTGCAGGAGTTCGGTCAGCTTTTCCATGGAGCCGGGAAAAATCAGCGGCGAGCTAAGCCCGCCGGTGGAGAAGAGTCATCTTGTGGTTATTGATCGGCAATCCGTACCCGAACCTCGGGCGAGCTGTCAGCCCGCCCGGATCATGAGCTGGAAAAGAGAGTTGGGGGCTCTCCTCCAAACTAATCGATCAATTTCCAGGTACCGTTCTCGATCTTCACCATGACAAAAGCGTCAGGCCCCAAACCGTTGTGGTCCGCAGCACTCAAGTTGAAGACGCCACTGACGCCGGGGAAGTTTTTTATATTCTGAAGTTCTTGGACAATCTTGGTGCCATCGGTGCCGGCTTTGCTCATCGCCTGGACCAACAGATTAGCAGCATCATAGGCATAGCCGCCGAAGCCGGAGACCGGGGCCTTAAAGGTCGCCTCGTATTTTTCTACGTAGTTTTTAATAACGGCCTTTTGGGGATCGCTGTCAGGCAGGTCTTTATAAACCGCGATCTTGCCAGCCGGGAGGATGATGCCTTCCGCCGCGTCCCCAGCATATTCGATGAATTTCTTGGAGGCAGCGCCGTGGCTCTGGATCAGGGGAATGGTAAAGCCAAGTTGTTTCATGTTCTTGGCGACAATGGCCGGGGCCGGTCCGGTACCCCAACAGATCACCACTTGGGCAGGGGTAGCCCGGATCTTGGTCAACTGCGGGGTCATGTCATTGTCTTTCTCGCCAAAGACCTCTTGGGCCACGATCTCGATGCCGGCCTTGGGGGCCTGGGCCAATAATTGTTCCTTGCCGGAGACGCCGAAACTGCTGGAGACCGTTATAATGGCAACTTTTTTGATGTTGTGTTTGCTCAGGTATTGGTAGATACGCTCCACCGCCATCGCATCAGTCTGGGCCGTTTTGAAAACAAAGGGACGTTCCTGCACCGGGGAAGTAATGTTGATCCCCGCTGCACAGGAAATCAGGGGGATCTTGGCTGCCTGGGTAATGGGAATGATGGCCATGGAGGTCGGCGTCAGGCTGGGGCCGATGATGGCAACTACCTTATCTTTATCAATCAACTTGGTGGCATTCAGGCGGGCCTTGTTGGCGTCCCCTTCATCATCGTAAATGATCGCCTTGACTTTCTGGCCATTGATGCCACCTTTGGCATTGATCTCGTCCACGACCATCATGAGGGTATTCCGTTCGGGTTCCCCCAAATACGATTGGGGGCCAGTAATGGAAAAGAGGCCGCCGATAACAATCTCACCTGCCTGGACCGAGCTACTCAGCATGATGCTGAGGGCCAGTACCAGACTAAAAAGCAATCCGCTCCCTTTGCCACCCATGTGCCTTAAACACCGCTGCATTGCCTTCCTCCTTATAATAAGTGGCCAGTGATCAGGGACGACATGCCCTGGCGCCGACTTCCCGCACCGAAAATGAAACGAAGGAACAACAGGGCGAATTGTGTTGCGGTTTTTTGCCCCTGCCCTGCTTCCACCAGGAAAAACCTGCGGTTCGGAAAATCTCAACCTCTGCCCTCCGGCCCTTAACCTTTGACCCTACAATTTGTAGACCTCTTCGCCCTCGTAGATGCGCACGCCCTGTTTTTGCAGGAGTTCGATGGCCTTCTCCAGGTTGTCGAAGCGGAATATAATGACGGCGTTTTTGCCGCTATGCTGCACAAAGGCATACATGTATTCCACGTTGATATCGGATTGAGATAAGATCTGCAGGACCCAGGCCAAGCCGCCGGGCCGATCGGGCACTTCAATGGCCACCACTTCGGTTTTGCCGACGGTGAAACCATGTTGTTTCAGGACCTCCCGGGCTTGCTCATACTTATCCACGATGAGCCGCAGGATGCCGAAATCGGTGGTGTCGGCCAGAGACAGGGCCCGGATATTTACCCCGGCTTCGCCCAGAACTTTCGTGACTTCGGCCAACCGGCCGGCTTTATTCTCTAAGAAAACAGAGATCTGTTCGACTTTCATGATTTTTCCCGATCATTCCCCTGCCCTTCCCTACCCTTCTGGCTCATAGCTTACCAATCTGCCAGATATCAGGCTTTTCTCCCCTTTGGTGGGGAGGGTTGGGTCCGGGGAGGCAAAGAAAGGTGCTGTTGGCGTTATTTCTTCCGGTTATCAATCACCCGTTGGGCCTTGCCTTCGCTGCGGGGGATGGAGCGGGGCTCAACAAGCCGCACTTTGGCAGAGACCCCCAGATAATCTTTGATATTGTGCTCGATCTTCTTCTCCAACTGCTGGAGCTGGCGAACCTCGTCGGAGAAGGTGGTTTCATCCACTTCTACCCGCACTTCCAAGGTATCCATCTGTCCAACCCGATCCACCACGATTTGATAGTGAGGTTCCACCCCCCTAATCTCCATGAGTACCGCCTCGATCTGGGACGGGAAGACGTTGACCCCGCGAATGATGAGCATATCATCGGTACGCCCCTGAATCCGGCCCATGCGCACCAGGGTGCGGCCGCATTTGCAGGGTTCGGGATTGAGCATTGAAATATCCCGGGTGCGGTAGCGAAGCACCGGGAAGGCCTCTTTGGTGAGGGTGGTAATGACCAACTCACCGAACTGGCCCGGAGGCAGGGGCTCCAGGGTGTTGGGATCGATGATTTCCGGCAGGAAATGATCCTCGAACAAGTGCAGGCCATTCTTGGCTTCCAAACATTCGACGCTCACCCCGGGGCCCATGATTTCGGAGAGGCCGTAAATATCCAGGGCGTCGATGCCCAATTTCTTCTCGATCTCCCCTCGCATGGCTTCAGACCAGGGCTCGGCCCCGAAGATCCCCACCCGCAACCGTAACTTGGCAAAATCTACCCCCATGTCCTTGGCCACATCATAGAGATGCAGCGAAAAGGAAGGTGTGCAGGTGATGACCGTGGGCCCAAAATCCTGGAGCAACATGATCTGCCGTTTAGTATTGCCGCCCGAGACCGGGATGACGGAGGCCCCCAAATATTCAATCCCGTAGTGGAAGCCCAGGCCGCCGGTAAACAGGCCATAACCATAAGCATTGTGGACAATATCACCCCGATGCACTCCGGCCGCGCTCAAAGTCCGGGCCATGAGTTCAGCCCAGGTCTTGATATCCCGCTGGGTATAGCCCACCACGGTGGGTTTGCCGGTCGTGCCCGAGGAGGCGTGGATGCGCACCACCTGCTCCATGGGGACGGCAAAAAGCCCGAAGGGATAGTTGTCCCGCAGGTCTTGCTTAGTGGTAAAAGGCAGACGGGGCAGATCTTTCAGGCTCTTGATATCGCCGGGTTTTAGACCGGCTTCGTCGAATTTCCGGCGATAAAAGGGTACCAAGGCATAGAGCCGTTCACATAAGGCCTGGAGGCGCCGCAGTTGAATGGCCTCCAAGGCCTCCCGAGGGAGTGTTTCAAAATCTTCATTAAAAATCATAGGTTAAGCTGCCTCTTTCTTCAACAGTATCCTCAAAATTAGCATATAGCCGTATGAGCGTCAAGGGAAAACTGGGGAGGAAGCAGCCACTTCTCCACCCTCCTGGCGCCCCCTCTGCAGGCCAGGTCTCAAAGGAGTTGTATTACATCAAGATAACCAGCCCCACATCCGGAAACTTCTCAGAAATCTCAGGGAGTTGTTTCGGCCGGCAGACATCGCCTCAACCATCCAGGACCGGATATGGAAAGAGGCGATTGACCTCCGCGGTCAAGGCGGCGGAAGGCCGCAGATACAGCTCCCGGGGCAGAGCCAGGACTTCCTCTTGGTCCGGCGGGGACAGGAAATGGAGAAAGGCTGGAATGGGGCCGCGGTGCCGCTGCAGCACCTCCCGCAGGCGGCGCAGGTCTTCTACGGCCAAGCCCTCCAGATGGAGGTGAAAGTGGAGTTCAGCCGGAATTTTGGCACTCTCGGCCTCCAGGGACCGGATATCCTGGGCAATGAGTTTGGTGCCTTTCTCCTCCTGGGAGACCGAGCCCCGCACCAGAATAGTCTGGCCAGGAGCCAACAGACTGTTGGCCCGCTGGTACACCTCTTGAAAAACCACAATTTCCAGGGAGCCCAATTGGTCTTCCAAGGTCAAGAAGGCCATCCGCTCCCCTTTCTTGGTCATGGTCTCTTTCATGGCCAGGATTAGGCCGCCAATGGTCACCGGGCCGTTGTCGGTATACTCTTCCAGGTCGGCAATGGTATGATCAGTGAGAATTTGCAGTTGGCGGCTAAACTTTTCCAAGGGGTGGCCAGTAAGATAGATGCCCAGGGCTTCTTTTTCCCGGGCCAGTTTTTCCTGTTCGTCCCACTCTGGTACTTGGGGCAGCCAGTCATCTCCCTCCTGGGATTCGGCCATTCCCAGGCCGCCAAAGATATCCAACTGTTTGGCCTGCTGTTGCTTGACCCGGCTCTGGGTCCGCTCCAGGGCAGTTTCCAGGCCTTGCCACAGCCGGGCCCGGGCGATCCCTAGGCTATCGAAGGCTCCAGCCTGAATCAGGGCCTCCACGACCTTTTTATTCACTCGGGTCTGGTGCAACCGCTCCAGGAAATCGCTGAATGAGGTAAAGGGCCCCTTTTTCCGGGCTTCAATGATGGCCCGGATGGCTGTTTCCCCCACATTCTTCACCCCGGCCAGACCGAAGCGGATCTGATTGCCCTCCACCGTAAAGACCCTATCGCTGGCATTAATGCTGGGCGGCAGCAGGGCCACGCCATTTTCCCGGGCCTCCTGGATGTGTTTACTCAGGGTGGTGGGGTTGTTGATCTCGCTGGTAAAAAGGGCCGCCAGAAACTCCAGGGGGTAGTGGGCCTTAACATAGGCGGTCTGATAGGTAATGTAGGCATAGGCTGCGCTATGGGATTTGTTGAAGCCATAGCCGGCAAACTTCTCGATGAGATTAAAGAGGGCTTCGGCCTTAGCGGCCGGGATACCCCGCTGCACCGCCCCGGTACAGAAACGCTCCTTCTGTGCCGCCATCACCGCCGGCTCTTTCTTACCCATGGCCCGGCGCAGGATATCGGCCTCGCCCATGGAGTAGCCGGAAATCACCCCGGCGATCTGCATGACCTGCTCCTGGTAGAGGATGATGCCATAGGTTTCCTTGAGGATGGGCTCCAGCTCGGGTAGATCATAGGTAACCTGCAGCTCGCCGTGCTTGCGTTTAATGAAATCGTCCACCATGCCGCTTTCCAAGGGACCGGGCCGATAGAGGGCCACCAGGGCGATGAGGTCCTCAAAACAGGAAGGCCGCAGCTGGACTAGTTTCTCCCGCATACCGCTGCTCTCCAGCTGGAAAACTCCCGCGGTATTGCCGGAACATAACAGCTCAAAGGTCGGTTGGTCATCCAACGGCAGGCGGCGATAATCAAAATTCTTATCTTTCTGCTGGCGGATAAGCTGCGCCGCATTTTCCAACACTGTCAAGGTGCGCAGCCCCAGGAAGTCGAACTTGACCAGCCCTACCTGCTCCACGCCCTTCATATCGAATTGGGTCACAATTTCATCTTTATTCCCTTTGTACAGGGGCAGATAATCCCACAGAGGGCGGTCGGCAATGACCACGCCGGCCGCATGGGTAGAGGCATGGCGGGGCAGCCCTTCCAGCGCCGCGGCGATGGTCAAAACCTCCCGCACGGTCTCATCCTGGTCACGCAGCTCCCGCAGCCGCGGCTCCTTTTCCAGGGCCGTGGCCAGATCGATCTTCAAAACATCTGGGACCAATTTGGCGATCTTATCCACCTCTGGATAAGATAGGTCCAAGGCCCGGCCCACATCCCGGATGACCTGACGGGTCTTCAGGCTGCCAAAGGTAGTGATCTGGGCCACATGGTCTTTGCCGTATTTCTTCGCCACGTAGTCCAGTATCTCGCCCCGGCGTTCAAAACAGAAATCCACATCAATATCGGGCATGCTCTTGCGTTCGGGATTGAGGAAGCGCTCGAAGAGCAGGTTATAGGTAATGGGGTCCAAGTCAGTGATTTCCAGGGCATAGGCTACCAGACTGCCAGCCGCCGAGCCCCGGCCGGGCCCCACCGGGATGCCATGTTGGCGGGCGTAGCCGATGAAGTCGGCCACCACCAGAAAATATCCGGCAAAACCCATCCGGCAGAGGAGATCCAGCTCCTCCTCCAGACGTTGCCGGTAGGCTTCAAGGCGAGTCTCGCTGGAGGGTTGGGTCTGGAGCATCTGCTCAAAACGTCGGGCCAATCCCTGGCGGGCCTGCCGACGCAACTCTTCCTCCATGGTCTGTCCAGCTTTGAGGGGATAGACCGGAAAGTGGAATTCCCCCAGGGGTAGTTCTACCCGGCAGCGTGAGGCGATTTCCAGGGAATGGGCCAGGAGTTCTGGCCGCCCCGGAAAAGCCGCGGCCATTTCCGCCGGACTTTTGAAATAGAGCTGATCCGTCTGAAACCGCATCCGTTTGGCACTGTGGATCGTCTTGCCAGTCTGAATGCAGAGCAGCACGTCATGGGCCCGAAAATCCTCCGGCCGCAAGTAATGGCAATCATTGGTGGCTACCAAGGGCAGCCCCCAGCGCGGGCCCAATTCCAACAGGGCGGCATTGACTTTCTGCTGCTCCGGCAGATCGTGGGCCTGCACTTCCAGATAAAAACTATGGGGAAATAACTCGGCATACTCCCGCGCTGCGGCTTCGGCGGCCTTGACATCATCGGCCAACAGCTGGGTGGCCACGGCCCCATGCAGACAGGCACTCAGGGCAATGAGACCCTCCCGGTGGTCCGCCAGGAGCTCTTTGTCAATGCGGGGCTTATAATAAAATCCCTCCAAATGCCCTTTGGACACCAACCGCAGCAGATTCTGGTAGCCGGTGTAATTCTCCGCCAATAAAACCAGATGAAAATTCTCGCCTTTGGCTTTGGGGCTCTTGTCCAAACGGCTACCCGGAGCCACATAGACTTCACAACCCAACAGAGGCTGCAGACCAGCTTTGCGGGCTTTGGTATAGAGGTCCATGACGCCGAACATGGTGCCGTGATCAGTGATGGCCACCGCCGGCATCTCCCAGGCCACGGCGGTGCTGATGAGATCGGGCAGGCGGATCGCCCCATCCAAGAGGCTATAAGCAGTATGGACATGTAAATGAACAAAATCGGCAGTCGGCATGGTGCTCCCTTTGGGATTATGATTGTCGGCTGATCATCAACAGGGCTGGTGTGGCGGCAATGCCACAAAGGAACAGCATCTGGGGTCCCTGACCGCTAAAGCTGCTCATAGCCACCGGTCGGGTTGGTTATCATCATACCCCAAAGGGGTGGTGCAGGGCAAGGCCAAGACCTCACCCTGCCGTTATGAAGAGAGGAACTGACCCGGGATTGGAACCTATGTTTATAAAACGTCGTTTTTCCCTTGCTTTCGTTAAAGTTAAGGGGATATCTAAGATAATAATGAATATTATTTTTTCGGCTTAAGGGTAAGCCCAAAAAAATCCTGAGGGAGCAGGCAGGTTAACCGCTTTTTTTGCTTGACACTCTGAGGTCAGGCGAGATAATCTTTCATTTGAAAATTATTTCACAATAGTGTGGCAGGTGTCAGCGGGTTTTATATAAGACCTTGAAATAAGGAGGATGTTGCCTTGGGTTTTGAAATTCCGACCATTAAGTACAGCGGTGCCATCAAAGCAGAGACCATTGGCGCCAAAAATCCCCTCACCATCGGCGGCGAGACTGCCTATCCCTTTTACACCTTCGAGGGGGCGATGCCTAACAAGCCCCGGATTGCCATGGAAGTTTGGGACATGGATCCCAGCGAAGAGTGGCCGGCCCCGGTTTTGGAGCCCTTCAAGGACGTCCTGAGTGACCCAGTAGCCTGGGCCCAGAAGTGTATCAAAGAGTATGGCGCCGATGCCATTGCCCTCATCCTGAAGAGCACCGACCCCAATGGCAACGACGCTCCAGCCGAAGCTGCGGCCGCAACGGCGAAGAAGGTCGCCGACGCCATTGACGTCCCGCTGATCGTCTACGGCACCTCGGCGGTGGACAAAGATGCCGATGTGCTGGCGGCGGTGGCCGAAGCCTGTGCCGACAAGAAGATCGTCCTGGGTCCGGTGCAGGACAAGAATTTCAAGAAGATCGGCGCCCAGGCCCTGGCCTATGGCCACAGCGTGGCGGCCAACACCCCCATTGACGTCAACTTGGCCAAACAGTTGAATATTCTCTTGGGCAATTTGGGTGTGCCTGATACCCGCATTCTCATCGACCCCACCACCGGTGGCTTGGGTTATGGCATGGAATATAGCTATTCCGTCATGGAGCGTATCCGCATGGCCGCCTTGACCCAGGACGACGACAAATTGATGCTTCCCATGATTAACTATGTGGGTCAGGAAGTTTGGAAGGTAAAGGAGTGCCGCCTGACCAATGATGAGGCGCCGGAGCTGGGCGACCAGGCCAAACGGGGTATCATGATGGAAGCAATAACCGCGGCTTCCCTGTTGTTGGCAGGCTCCGATCTGGTCATCCTGCGTCACCCGGAAACGGTCAAGTTGACCAAAACCCTGATTGATGAATTGTTGTAGTTCCTCAGGGGAGGCCGCTTTTCCACGGCCTCTTTTCATGAGGGGAGTGGTGGTATTTCAGCCCCGAAAGTTAAGCTGGAGGCGTGGCCAAGGATGGTGACAAATCCGCCGACTTTCTGGCCAAAAGGGTCCATGAAGGCAACCCAGTAAAATTCGGAGGAAATTACATGGCCGAGGAGAAGAAGGAGAAAAAACTGGATCCCAGCAAGTGTTCAGTGGATCCGGTAACCGTAGAAATGATCGAGAAGGCCCAGGCCGCTGGTATTGAAACCATCTGGGATCGGGCCGAAAAGATGAAACCCTGCCCCATCGGGGCGGAAGGAGCCTGCTGCCGCATCTGCGCCCAGGGTCCCTGCCGGGTGCCCAAGCCCAAGAAGGCCGGGGAAGACACCAAGGGCCGCATGGGCCTGTGCGGCGCCACCGCCGAGACCATCGTGGCCCGGAACTTTGCCCGCATGGTGGCCTCCGGGGCTGCCGCCCACAACGACCACTCCCGGGGCACGGCCCTGCTGTTTAAGGAAGTGGCCCACGGCAAGGCCCAGGGCTATCAGATCAAAGACGTGGCCAAGCTGAAAAAAGTCGCCAAGGACTTTGACGTGCCCATCACCGAGGGCGAGGGCGACGACAAGAAACCCCGCAGCGTCGAGGCCATTGCCCAGGAACTGGCCGACAAGGTCCTGGCCGAATTCGGCAAGCAGGCCGGCGAGCTCGTCTATGTGAAACGGGCCCCCAAGAAGCGCCAGGAGATCTGGCGGGCCGAGGGCGTGGTGCCCCGGGGCTGCGATATCGAGATCGTCGAGCTCATGCACCGCACCCACATGGGCGTGGACCAGGAATACCACAACATCATCAAGCAATGCACCCGCACGGCCTTGTCCGACGGCTGGGGCGGCTCCATGATCTCCACGGACCTGCAGGACATCCTCTTCGGCTGTCCGGTGCCGGTGGCCGGCGAGATCAACCTGGGTGTGCTCAAGGAAGACCACGTCAACATCATCATCCACGGCCATGAGCCCCTCTTGCCAGAGATGATCTATGTGGCCTCCCAGGAGCCGGAAGCCATCCAGTATGCCCAGAGCAAGGGGGCCAAGGGCATCCAGCTGGCCGGGATGTGCTGTTCGGCCAACGAGATCTTGATGCGGCATGGCATCCCGGTGGCGGGCAACTACCTGCAGCAGGAGCTGGCCATCATTACCGGCGCGGTGGATGCCATGGTGGTGGACGTGCAGTGTGAGATGCAGTCCCTGGAGAACGTGGCGGCCTGCTACCACACCAAGCTGATCACCACCGACCCCCGGGCCCGCATGGAAAAAGAGACCATGCACATCCCCTTTGACGATCACCATGCCCTGGACGTGGCCCGGAAGGTGGTGCGGGAAGCCATTGACAACTTCCCCAACCGGAAGGCGCCGGTGCTCATCCCCTCCCAGAGCACACCGACCATCGTGGGCTTCAGCTATGAGACCATCCAGTATCTCTTGGGCGGCTCCATCCGGGGTTCATATTATACCCTGAACGATAACGTTATCGGCGGCCGCATCCGGGGCGTGGCCGGGGTGGTGGGCTGCAACAACTGCCGTTCCATGCATGACAACGCCCACCTGACCCTCATCAAGGAGCTGCTGAAGAACGACGTCATCGTCCTGACCACTGGCTGTTCGGCCATGACCTGCGGCAAGTTTGGACTTTTGACGCCGGAAGCGGCCACCCAGTATTGCGGCCCCGGCCTGGCCGAGGTCTGCGAGACGGTGGGTATCCCGCCGGTCCTGCACATGGGCTCCTGCGTGGACAACTCCCGCATCCTCATGGCGGCCACGGCCTGCGTCAAGGCGGGCGGCCTGGGGAATGACATCAGTGACCTGCCGGCCGCGGGCGCGGCGCCCGAGTGGATGAGTGAGAAGGCCATCTCCATCGGCCACTACTTCGTCACCTCCGGCGTCTACACGGTCTTCGGCGTCACCTTCCCCACCACCGGCTCCGACATCCTCACCGATTACCTGTTCCAGGGTATGGAAGAGGTCTACGGCGGCAAGTGGGATTTCGTGGAAGACCCCATGGAAATGGCCAAGAAGATGATCGCCCACATCGACAAGAAGCGGGCCGCCCTGGGCATCGACAAGGCTCGGGAACGGGTGCTCTTCGATATGGAAATGCGGCGCCAGATGGATGCCGCAGCCGCGGCGGCGGAGTAA
>CAZARS010000056.1:13497-18386 GCA_964487625.1 uncultured Desulfobacca sp. | reverse complement strand
TTGCAGCTCAGTAAAAGGTGGTCCTGCCAGGGGTTGGATCTCTTCCCCCTCTAAGAGGCCGTACTGATGTTGGCCCTGATATTCAAAACGCACCAACCGCATCTTACTGTTCCGTTCCCTCTTTTCCGGATCACCATTCATCTATACAGAATGGGAAGTAATGAACACCGCCCTTTGGTAGCCCCCCTGGTCTCTGGCCCCCGGCCCTTTATTTTAACCCCAGCACGTCCTGCATATCATACAGGCCCGGCGGTTGGGCCGCGATCCAACGGGCGGCCCGTACGGCGCCCCGGGCAAAGTTATCCCGGTTGTGGGCCCGGTGGATAATTTCCAGTCGTTCACCGATGCCACCGAACATCACGGTATGCTCGCCGACAATGTCACCGGCCCGGAGGGTCTGGATGCCGATCTCGGCGTCGGTGCGTTGGCCGATCATGCCTTTCCGTTCGTAGACTGCCACGTCGTCCAGATTGCGGTTCAACGCCTGGGCAATGACTTGGGCCAATTTCATGGCAGTGCCGCTGGGGGCATCCTTTTTCAGGCGGTGATGGGCTTCGACAATTTCCACATCGTAGCCGCTGTGGAGAACTTTGGCAATATCGGCCACGATTTTAAACATCAGATTAACGCCCACACTCATGTTGGGGGCCATGACCACCGGGATTTTCTGGGCTAAGCTGCGGACTTCCTCAATTTGGGGGGCGCTCAGGCCGGTGGTGCCGATGACCACAGCCTTGCCCGCCTCCGCAGCCAGCCGCAGATTCTGCAGCGTGGCCTCGGGATTGGTAAAATCAATGACGATCTCGCCAGCTGGCAGAACTTCAGCCAGATTGCCGGAGATAGCCAGATTGAGGCGAGGCAGACCCACCACTTCGCCCACATCCAGCCCCACCGCAGCGTGGTCACTCTGTTCTACGGCGCCGGCCAAGACAAGATCCGGAGCTTCGGCCAACATATGGATAATGCGTCCACCCATGCGGCCAGCCGCACCGCAGACAATTACTTTGATCATAGGGCACCTCTGCTTTTCAGGTGTCGATTAGGCTGGCAACAGGCCATACTGAACCATAACCTGGCGCAGCCGCGCCTCGTTGGCCGGCGACATGGCACAGAGGGGCAGCCGCACTTCGCCGGTGATTTTGCCCAAGAATTTCAGGGCGGTTTTGGCCGGCACGGGATTAGTCTCGAAAAACATGGCCTCCATCAGGGGGAACATTTTATAGTGCAGGGCCTTGGCCTTGGCATAGTCCCCGGCCAGGGCCGCAGAACACATGGCCGCCATATCCCCTGGCACCACATTGGAGACTACCGAGATCACGCCCCGACCGCCGATGCACATGAGGGGAAAGGCAGTGAAGTCATCGCCAGAGAGGACGATGAAGTCATCGGGGCAGAGGCGGATGACTCTAGCCCCCTGATTCAGGTCACCGGTGGCCTCTTTGATCCCGATGATATTCGGAAATTCGGCTAGGCGGGCCACCGTTTCTGGCAACATGTTCAGGGCAGTCCGGCCTGGGACATTGTAAACAATGATGGGGATTTTAGTGTTTTCGGCGATCATCTTGAAATGCTGGTAAATCCCCTCCTGGGTCGGCTTGTTGTAGTAGGGCGAGATCATCAACGCCGCATCAGCCCCGGCGGCTTCGGCATGTTTGGTCAGTTCCAACGCCTCGGCGGTATTATTGGAGCCGGTACCGGCGATGACCGGTACCCGTTTTTTTACCTGATCCAGACAGATTTCCACCACCCGTTTGTGTTCGGCATGGGAAAGGGTGGCTGATTCCCCGGTGGTGCCACAGGGGACGATGCCATGGGTGCCTTGTTCGATCTGAAACTCGATGAGTTCCCGATACTTGTCTTCATCCACCTGGCCATTGCGAAATGGTGTAACAATGGCCACAATTGCTCCTTGGATCATGGCAAATCCTCCTTTACCGCAATTCGTCTAACCAAACCTCACCCTGAAAGACCACTAAAGCCTCGCCTTCCAGGAATACCGAGCTCAACTTCCCCTGATCCTTGGTAAAATAGATGGTAAGGGTCTCCCCGCTCTTAGTCTGAACCGCCACCGGCGAGGGGAGATCGTAGAGATGTGCCCCGATCAGGGCTGCCGCCACAGACCCGGTACCACAGGCCAGAGTCTCAGCTTCCACGCCCCGTTCATAGGTGCGGATAGAGAGCTCCTGGGGGCCGGTATGGGCGATGAAATTGACGTTAGTCCCGGTCGGCTGGAACAGGGGGTGAAATCGAATGGCCCTTCCCACCTCGGCCACCGGCACAGCCGCCAGATCCATAACCGGAATAACCACATGGGGTACGCCGGTGTTGATAAAATGGCCTCGCCAGGTCCCGTCGGCGAGGGGGATCGCCAGATCAAATTGGAGGCCATGGGGCGGGGTGAGTTCCAATTTCACCCGTCGGCCCTTCACCTGCGCATGGATGAGCCCCGCCAGGGTTTCAAACGCCAGGTGAGCCGGGGCAATCCCCTGCAGGAAGGCAAAACGAGCGGCACAACGGCCGCCGTTGCCACACATTTCGGCTTCCGAGCCATCAGCGTTGAAGAATCGCCACTTGAACGCGGCCTTGGCCGATGGTTCGATGAAGATTAGGCCATCCGCGCCGACCCCAAATTTGGGGACACAGAGCTGCTTGACTAAAGAAACGCGCTCCTCCTCCGCCACCACGGGCTGGCGATGATCGATGAGGATAAAATCATTGCCACTCCCCTGCATTTTCCAAAAAGACAAGCGGTTCATGGGGGCCACACCACGATCTGGCTCAGCTTAGCTTCATACCTGTCCGGCAATGTTTTGGCATAAGGTTAACGGCGCCATGGTATCTCTTAAATCCGTTCATTTTGTCATCCTGAGGGAACGTGGCGACCGAAGAATCACAGATCTTTCGCCTCGCTCAGGATGACCAGAGAAAAGAAACCATTGGTGGCAGGCTTTTCTTAACTTTCGGCGTCCTTTCTCAAGCTTTGCAAGAAGCCTGCCGGGCACTCATGGGTTAGCTTCTTTTTGCTGTAAGAATTCCGGGATCCGTTCACCCTGGATCAAGGTCTCGTAGGTTTCTCGTTCCCTGATAACATAAAACGCGTCGTCGTGCACCAAAATTTCCGGCACCCGTGGCCGGGAATTATAGTTGGAGCTCATGGAAAAGCCATAAGCGCCGGCACTCATGACGGCCACTAACTCTCCCGCCGTGAACTCCGGCAGGAGCCGATCCTTGGCCAGAAAATCGCCGCTTTCGCAGATGGGGCCCACCAGGGAAGCCTTGACCTCCCGCCGGGGGCGTTCCACCACCGGTTGCACGCCGTGGTAGGAACCATAGAGGCTGGGACGGGAGAGGTCATTCATCCCGGCGTCAACGATAATGAAAAATTTCTCCTCCCCCTCCTTGGTAAACAGGACCTTGGTGACCAAAATGCCGGCATTCCCCACAAGCACCCGCCCCGGCTCGAGGATCAGCTGACAGTCTAAGCCCGCCAAGCCCTGTTTGATGCTCTGGCCATATTCCTGGGGGTGGGGCGGCTCCTCCTGATGGTAGCGGATGCCCAGACCGCCGCCGATATCCAAGTAGCGGATCGTAATCCCTTCTTGTTGCAGGATGCCCAGGAGTTCTTTAAGGCGCTCCAGGGTCTCCATAAATGGCGATAACTGGGTCAACTGGGAACCGATGTGGCAAGCCACCCCGACAATATCCACATGGGCCAATCCCTTGGCAGTGCGGTAAGCCGCGACGGATTTCTCAATATTAATACCGAACTTATTCTGTTTCAGGCCAGTGGCAATATAGGGATGGGTCTGGGGGTCAACATTAGGATTGACCCGCAGGGCGATGGGCGCCCGTTTTCCCATCTCACCGGCGAGCTGGTCGATGGCCAGGAGCTCCTGCGGCGATTCGATATTAAACATCAAAATCCCCTGCTCCAGAGCAAAGCGGATTTCCTCTGGCCGTTTCCCCACGCCGGAATAGACGACCTTGCCGGGGTCAACCCCGGCCTTGAGGGCTCGATAGAGTTCCCCCCCTGAGACGATATCCACGCCACTGCCCTGCTGAATGAACAGCCGTAAAATGGCAAGGTTGGAATTCGCCTTGACCGCATAACAGACAAGATGGGGCAGGCCAGCAAAGGCCTGATCGAAAACCCGGAAATGATGCCTCAGGGTGGCGCTGCTATAGAGATAAAAGGGGGTACCCACCGCCGCGGCAATGGCCTGGATAGGTACCTGTTCGCAATATAATTCACCGTTTTGATAATGAAAGTGATGCATGGTGGCGTTCCGGTTGTGAATATCAAGTTGCAATCACAACAACAAGTTGTCCCTACGTGACCTAACTGCTATTATTATTCCATAAAAAGGGTTTATAGCTTGCCTGCCGGCGCTGCCAGGTGCGGCAGAAAATTTATCCCATCCTGAGTGTCCGATAGGCTTCTTGCAATGCGTGAAAAAAACCGCGGCAAGCCATAAAAGGCTTCCACCGTTGGCCTCTTTTTTTCTTGTCATCCTGAACGCAGCGAAGGATCTGAGATTCTGCGGTCACGACCCTATTTCAGAATGACAAAGTAAAAAGCGACTGTCAATAATCTCAACTTGTTGATAATATTAATCCACGTTACCTGAATGGCCTCTGGCAGTGTGCCAAGAGCTGCCCTGCCTTAAGTCCTTAGCCCTGCGCCTGGTTCCTTGGTGTTAAGGGGTCACGCTGATGATCTCCGATGGTAGGCTCTGATTGGCCCGGCGTGAGTCGTCCACTGCGATGACGTAATAGAAATAGATGACGCCCTTGCTAATGGCAGCATCCACAAAATAAGGCTGGGTCAAAAGCTGCGGCGTCAGCAGCTGAAACTGCGGCTCAGCCAAGGAACGGCGGAAGACCCGATA
>CAZARS010000056.1:2848-13483 GCA_964487625.1 uncultured Desulfobacca sp. | reverse complement strand
GCCGGCCAGATCGGGTTCCCGGCCCGATTCCCACCGCAGTTCAATGCCTTTGGCCGTGGGCACCGCCACCAGGTTGACCACCGGTGCCGGCGGCGTCATATCCACCGGTTTGGCATAGACCAAAGCGGAGTCAAGGCTGGTAAGGACATCGGCGCCTAGTTTCCGAACACTGCGCACCCGATACCCATAGGTTACCTCATTATCCGCAGTGATATCCATATAGGTATTACCCGTGACCGGCGTCTGGTTAATCACGGTCCAGGGCCCACCGGCGCTTTGCCGCAGGATCTGATAGGTCACGGACTCGGCCAGCGGTCGGCCATCGGCTAGGTGCCGGACCGGGAGCCAGCGCAGTTCCACCTGACGATCGCCGGGATGGGCCTCGAGGCCTTGGGGAGTTTGCGGCAGGATATCCCAGGGGTGGGATACAATGGCCGAAGGCACCCCAAGATGACCACTCCGGCTGAAACCCACCACCTGATAATAATAACGCTTCCCCGGCTTGAGTTGGTCGTCCCGATAACTCACCACCTCACCGTTCACCTCACCCATTTGGGGATAGCTTAGATCAATCACCGCCAACAGATCCAGGTCCGGAGGACAGCCGCCCTCTGTCCCCAGGCTGTCCTGGTGGCGCAAGACGCGAAAGCCCTGAATATCAGTGAGGGGCTGACCTTCCACATTAACCCGGGGCAGCAGCCACGTCAGGCGCAGGGCTTCACCATCCTGGCGTAACGTCAACTGCCGGACTTCCCCCGGCACCAAGGAATCGGGGGGGATGGGAGCCAGCTTCTTGCCGCAGCCCCAGCCAACCACCAGCAATAGGACCAGTAATAATGGACCCAAACGGCTCGGATAGGATCTCCGTAGCACTGGCACTAAACCTTCGCTTTCACTAATCCCTAATCCCTATTATCATTCAGCCCCAACTCCGCCTCCACTGCGGCCAAAACCTCGGCCACCCGCTCAGGGGCCGTGCCCCCCGGGGAGCGGCGGCGTTGCACCGAGTCCTCGACGCCCAACCACTCGGTCAGGTCGGCCTGGACAACTGGGGCAAATTGCTGGATCTCTTGGAGGGTGAGTTCAGCCAACTCTTTGCCCTGGGACTCGGCATATCGAACCGTTTGCCCTACCTGGGCGTGGGCGGTGCGAAAGGGCACGCCTTTGGTCACTAAATAATCGGCCATGTCCGTGGCCGTTAAAAAACCGCCCCGCAGGGTCCGGGCGAGGTTTTCCTTTTTTATCTGCAGATGGTCCAGGAGCCCGGCCATGAGCCGGACACTGGGGATAACAGTGTCCACCACGTCGAATAAGGGCTCTTTGTCCTCCTGCAGATCACGGTTATAAGCCAGGGGGAGGCCTTTAAGCATTACCAGCAACCCCATCAAGTGGCCGATGACCCGTCCACTCTTGCCCCGGATCAGTTCCGCCACATCCGGGTTTTTTTTCTGAGGCATGATGGAGGAGCCGGTGCAGTAAGCATCGGCGAGGTCGATGAAGGCAAATTCCGCCGTGGACCACAGGATGAGCTCTTCGGCCAGGCGGCTTAGGTGGACCATGAGGAGGCTGGCCGCAGCCGCGAACTCCACGATGAAATCCCGATCGCCCACGGCATCCAGACTGTTGCGTTGCACCGCAGGGAACTCCAGGAGTTGCGCAGTATAGACCGGGTCAATGGGAAAGGTGGTTCCGGCCAAGGCTGCAGCCCCCAGGGGCAGGACATTCAGGCGTTTGAGGACGTCCTGCAACCGACCCTGATCCCGGCGCCACATCTCATCATAGGCCAGGAAGTGGTGGCTCACCAGCACCGGTTGGGCCCGCTGTAGATGGGTATAGCCCGGCATGATGACGCCGAAATAGCGCCGGGCCACCCTGACTCCGGCCCGGCGCAATTCGGTAAGGGCTGTCAGCAGCACCTGGATCTGATCCCGCAGATACAAGCGGACATCCAGGGCCACTTGATCATTGCGGCTGCGGGCGGTGTGGAGCTTGCGGCCGACATCGCCGATCAGGGCGGTCAGGCGGCGCTCCACGGCCATGTGGATGTCTTCATCGGCGGCCTCAAAGACAAACTCCCCCCGGTCAATCTCCTCCCGCACTTTCTCCAGCCCTTGGACAATGGCCTCCACCTCTAAGGGGGTGAGGATGCCCTGCCGGCCCAACATGCGGGCATGGGCTTGGGAGCCAGCGATATCGTAGCGATACAAACGCCGGTCAAAATGCAGAGAGGAGGTAAACTCCTCCACCAATCTGTCGGTGCGGCCGCTGAACCGGCCCTGCCAAGGTTTATCGGTGCGCTCAGTCATGATGTGGTTTCTGGCTGCAGGTTATTTGTCTTCCGACTGCTGGCTTGTCAATTTCCCGCCAATTTGGCCCGGATCTTCAGGCGCAAGGCATTGAGCCGGATGAAACCGGTGGCATCACTTTGCTGATAGTCGCCCCCAGCTTCAAAGGTCACCAGGTCAGGGCGATAGAGGGATTTGGGAGCCTTCCGGCCCACCACGGTGACATTGCCTTTATAAAGCTTTAACCGGGCCGTGCCAGTCACTGGTTTTTGGGCCTCGTCGATGAGGGCCTGGAGGGCATAACGCTCCGGCGCAAACCAATAGCCGTAATAGACCAGCTCGGCGTAGCGGGGGATGAGGCTGTCCCGCAAGTGCATGACCTCCCGGTCCAGGGTCAGGGACTCCACTGCTTGGTGCGCGGCCCTCAGGATGGTGCCTCCGGGCGTCTCGTAGACCCCCCGGGATTTGAGGCCCACATAGCGGTTTTCCACCAGGTCCACCCGGCCGATGCCATGTTCTCCGCCAATTCGGTTGAGACGGTCCAACAACTGGAAGGGGCTGAGACGCTGCCCGTCCACGGCTACCGGGTCTCCGGCCTCAAAGTCGATTTCCACATATTGGGGGGTGTCCGGCGCCTCTTCCGGGGCTTTGGTGAGGACGAACATATCCGCTGGCGGCTCCGCCCAAGGATCTTCCAGGATACCTCCCTCAAAGCTGATGTGCAAGAGGTTGCGATCGCTGGAGTAAGGCTTTTCCTGGGTCACCGGCACCGGAATACCATGGCGTTGGGCATAGGCCACGCATTCGGCCCGGCCGGCCAGGTCCCATTCCCGCCACGGGGCGATGATCTGCAGGTCCGGGGCCAGGGCGGTGTAGGTGAGCTCAAAACGGACCTGATCATTGCCCTTACCGGTGGCCCCATGGCTAACGGCGTTGGCGCCGGTGCGCCGGGCCACCTCCACCTGGGCCTTGGCAATCAGCGGCCGGGCAATGGAGGTGCCCAAAAGGTATGCCCCTTCATACAAGGCATTGGCCCGGAACATGGGGAAGATAAAATCCCGGGCGAACTCCTCCCGCAGGTCCTCGATATACACTTCGGCCGCGCCGGTGGCCAAGGCCTTGGCCCGCACTTCCGCCAACTCCTCTCCCTGCCCCAGATCCGCGGCAAAGGCCACCACCGGGCACTGGTAGGTCTCCATGAGCCACTTGAGAATCACCGAGGTATCCAGCCCCCCGGAGTAAGCCAAGACGATTTTATTGATGTTTTTCATAATAGTTTTATACGGTCCTTTCTCAGCTAACGTTAGAGATCGCCTCGATGCCCACTTTAACCAAGAGCAACCTGCCGATTTTGATCATCGAGCTCGCAGAGAACCCGCTAATAGCCTATTGGCAATTGCCAGCCGTGACGATTCGCCTTCAGCCCTGATTGCTCAATCTGCAGGGAATCTCACCTGACTACCATCTCCAACAATGCCTTCTGGAGGTGCAGCCGATTCTCGGCCTGGTCCCAGACCAGGGTCTGGGGCCCTTCCAGGACCTCCTCGGTGATCTCTTCACCCCGATGGGCCGGCAGGCAGTGCAGCACGATAGCCTCGGTCGGGGCCTGGCGCAACAAGTTGCTGTTTACCTGGTAAGGGTAAAAGATGTTTAGACGCTCCTGGGCTTCTTCTTCTTGGCCCATGGAGGCCCACACATCAGTATTGATGATCTGGGCACCCTGCACTGCCCAAGCAGGATCAGCTTTAACCGATACTGGGCGTCCCTGTTCCCGGGCCAGCGCCAGCAGCCGGGCATCCGGTTCGTAGCCCGGCGGGCAGGCCAGGCGCAACTCAAAGTCCAGGCGCAGGGCTGCAGTAATCCAGGAGTTGGCCATATTGTTGCCATCGCCAATCCAGGCTACCCTCAACCCTGTTACCCGACCGAAGCGTTCCTGGATGGTCAGGAGATCACTGAGAACCTGGCAAGGGTGGTGGGTATCAGTCAGGCCGTTGATCACCGGGATATCGGCGAAGCGGGCCAGCTCCTCGGCAATCTCATGGCCGAAGGTGCGGATGACAATGCCGTCCACATAACGGGACAGCACCCGGGCAGTGTCGGCGACGGGTTCATTCCGGGAAAGCTGGCTGTCATTGCGGCCCAGATAGATGCTGACCCCACCCAACTGGGCGATCCCGGCTTCAAATGACACCCGGGTGCGGGTGGAGGGTTTGTCAAAAATAAGGGCCCAGGTCTGGCTGGCCAAGGGTTTGGGATCCTGGCGTTGACGATGGAGGGCCTTGAGTTCCGCGGCCCGGGCCAGCAGAGCCAGAATCTCTTCCCTATCTAAGTCTAAGATCGTTAACAAATCCCGTTTCATAAACCGATTCCAATCAGGACCGCAGGCTGACGCCCCTCAGTCAGAGGGTGGGCAACACGGCGTCCAAAATACTCACAGCCCGGTCAATCTCAGCCCGGCTGACAACAAGAGGGGGCAGGAAACGGAGGACATTGCCTTGGGTGCAATTGATGAGGAGACCCCGCTCCCGACAGGCCGCCACCGCCGGCACTCCATCTCCCTCCAGCTCCAGCCCCAGAATGAGGCCCAGACCTCGCACTTCTCGAATGATCGGGTGTTTCTTTGCCAGGTTCTGGAGGCCAGCCCGGAAATACTCCCCTTTGGCCGCGACTTCTGCCAGAAATTCAGGCTGCGCCAGGATATTGATGACTGCTAGGGCTGCGGCTGTAACTACCGGACCGCCGCCGAAAGTGCTGGCATGAGTGCCCGGCACAAACCCCTGGGCCGCCTCCTGGGTCACCAGCAGGGCGCCGATGGGCAAGCCATTGGCCAAGGCCTTGGCCAAAGTGATAATATCCGGCCGGATACCCGAATGCTCATAGGCAAACAACCGGCCCGTACGCCCCAACCCCACCTGGATTTCATCCAGGACCAACAGAAGCTGATGCTCATCACAGAGCCGCCGCAGACCCGGCAGATACTCGGGCGACGGCACCTTGACGCCGCCCTCACCCTGAATGGGCTCCACCAGAATGGCACAGGTCTGCTCATCAATAGCCGCTGCCATGGCCTCCAGGTCGTCAAAGGGCACAAAAACAAACCCCGGCAGGAGCGGCTCAAACCCCTGCCAGAACTTCTCCTGGCCAGTGGCGGACAAGGTTGCCAAGGTCCGGCCATGGAAGGAGTTTCGGGCACAGATGATCTTATACCTCCCCGGGCCGAACTTCTCGTGGCTATAGCGCCGGCAGAGCTTAATGGCCCCTTCGTTGGCCTCGGCCCCGCTGTTGGCAAAAAAGACCTGATCGGCAAAACTCACCTCCACCAACCGCTGGGCCAACTCAATCTGGGGCAGGGTGTAATAGAGGTTGGACACATGCACCAACTCTTGCATCTGCCGGGCTACGACCGCGGCTACCGCCGGGTGGGCATGGCCCAGATTGCATACCGCAATGCCGGCCAAAAAATCTAAATACTCCTTGCCTTCCAGGTCCCAGAGGCGGCTGCCCTGACCCCGTACCATGACCACGGGCTGCCGGGCATACGTGTTCATGATGACCTGGCAGCACCGCTCCATCCAGGCGGCGGGGGAGAGATGAGTTTGAAGTTTCGAGTTTCGAGTTCCGAGTTCCGAGTTGTGAGACATTTGATGTTCAGACCTTTAGGACGGGCCGTGCCCGCCAGGGAATTTAGGAGTTCCGAGGTTCAAGTCCCGAGTTGTGAGTCTTTTGAGGCTCAGCGCACAATCTCGGTGCCGATGCCCTTGTCCGTGAAGATTTCCAGGAGGACTGCATGGGGGACCCGGCCGTCAATGATATGGGCTTTGCCGACTCCGGCTTGGAGGGCCTCCAGGCAGCAGTTCACTTTGGGGATCATGCCGCCGGTGATGATCTCCTGATCCAGGCCGTCCAAGACTTCGCTGCGGGTCAGGGTGGAAAGGACCCGCCCGTCGGGATCCAAGACCCCAGGAACGTCCGTGAGCAGGATGAGCTTCACCGCCTGCAAGGCACCGGCCACCTGGGCCGCCACTAGGTCGGCATTAATATTATAGGTTTCTCCATCCCGGCCAACCCCCACCGGCGCGATCACCGGAATAAAATCACTGGCCTGCAAGGTCTCAAGGATCCCACCATGCCAATGTCAATAATCTCCGGCGGTTCCTCGTCTCCCCGGGGGCGATACAGGTGCATCTTGGTGGC
This sequence comes from uncultured Desulfobacca sp., assembly GCA_964487625.1. Lineage (GTDB taxonomy): Bacteria > Desulfobacterota > Desulfobaccia > Desulfobaccales > Desulfobaccaceae > Desulfobacca. The sequence goes on along the minus strand of CAZARS010000056.1, from coordinate 7,004 downwards.
CTGCAACAACTGGCCGTCCTTGCCGGAGAGACCTACGGCCCGGCCACCGACCGCATTGATGAGGCTAACGATCTCCTTATTGACCTTCCCCACCAGCACCATCTCCACCACATTCATGGTCTCGCCATCAGTGACCCGCATGCCATTAATGAACCTGGACTCAATACCCATGCGCTGCAAGGTTTGGCTAATCTGCGGCCCGCCGCCGTGTACCACCACCGGATGTAGCCCCAGATACTTGAGCAACACCACATCCTGGGCAAACCCCTGCTTCAGGGCCTCATCTTTCATGGCATGGCCGCCATACTTAATGACGATCGTTTGCCCCTGAAACCGGCGCATATAGGGCAGGGCTTCGATAAGCACCGCGGCTTTATTAATGTATTCTTGCATGAGGAGATCCGAGTTGGAGTTTCGAGTTTCGAGTTTCGAGTTTCGAGTTTCTGGTTTCGAGTTTTGAGTTTTGAGTTTCAAGAATTTCGCTAAATTTATCATCTCTTCAGATGATTCATTAATCCTTTCACCATCCTAATCAACTCGTCTGTATTTGCCAAAATATCTTCAAGTATATTTTCCGTTATCAAATTAATTTCCTTACTGATAATAAGTTGTGTTTCTAATTCTGCCAATGAACCTATGCATATGTTTAAAAAATACAAAAACTCTTTTCTTGATTGGCGGGCTTGCCCCTCGGCAATATTTGAAGCTACCGAAATTGCACTACGCCGCAACTGATTTGTCAGGCTAAAGTTCTCTTTGCTGGGAAATGTTTCAGTCAACTCATAAATTTTCTTTGCTAAAACAATTGATTTTTTCCAAGCCTCCAAATCCCGATAAGAATTAGATTTCATAACTATGAAATAACCCTCACAACTCACAACTCGAAACTCGAAACTCGGAACTTGGAACTCGAAACTTGGAACTCGAAACTCGAAACTCATAAAATGTATCTACTCAGATCCTCATCTGCGATCAGCGCCGACAGACGATCCCGGACGTAGGCCGCAGTGATGGTGATCTTTTTTTCCTTAAGTTCCGGGGCCTGGAAGGAGATATCCTCCAGGAGTTTTTCCATGACCGTATGCAGGCGCCGGGCGCCGATGTTCTCCGTGCGTTCGTTCACCGCCGTGGCCAGGGCGGCGATTTCGTGGATGGCCTCGGGTTCGAAGTCCAACTCCACTCCCTCTGTGGCCATGAGGGCCTTGTATTGGGTGATGAGGGCGTTCTGCGGTTCGGTGAGGATACGTTTAAATTCTTCTACTCCTAAAGGGTGCAGCTCCACCCGGATGGGGAAACGGCCCTGCATTTCTGGGATCAGATCCGAGGGTTTGGAGGTGTGAAAGGCCCCTGAAGCGATGAAGAGGATGTGGTCGGTACGCACCATGCCATATTTGGTGGTCACCGTGGAACCTTCGACGATGGGCAGCAGGTCCCGCTGCACACCCTCCCGAGAGACGTCCGGCCCTTTGGTTTGGTCCCGGCCGACGATCTTGTCGATCTCATCCAGGAAGATGATGCCGCTCTGCTCCACCTTGCGCCGGGCCTCATCCACCACCCGGTCCATGTCGATGAGGCGTTGGGATTCTTCCTGCAGGAGGATTTCCCGGGCCTCCGAGACCTTGACCTTGCGCCGTTTGGTGCGGGCCGGAAAAATATTGCCGAACATCTCTTTGAAATTAATGTCCATTTCCTCCAGGCCGGCGCTGGAGAAGATTTCCACGATGGGGACAGTGCGCTGGCTGACCTCGAGATCAACAAAACGGTCTTCCAAACGGCCTTCCCGCAGGAGTTTCCGCATTTTCTCCCGAGTAGGATCGGACTCGCCGGTTTTCACCGCCACCTCATCGCTCAGAGGGGCCCGGGCCACCGGGGGCAGGAGGATGTCCAGCAGGCGCTCCTCCACCACCTCCTCAACCTTGGCCTTGATCTTCTCCCGCTCCTCGGCCTTGACCATATTAATGGCCAACTCCATGAGGTCCCGGATCATGGATTCCACATCCCGGCCCACATAACCCACCTCGGTGAACTTGGTGGCCTCAATCTTCAGGAAGGGCGATTGCGCCAGTTTGGCGAGCCGCCTGGCAATCTCGGTCTTGCCCACTCCGGTAGGGCCGATCATGATGATGTTCTTAGGCGCGATTTCATCCCGCAGCCCCGGCGGTATCTGTTGCCGCCGCCAGCGATTGCGCAAGGCGATAGCCACTGATCTTTTGGCCGCGTCCTGGCCGATGATGTATTTATCCAACTCCGCCACGATCTCCCGAGGCGTCAGGTAATCGCCCCGGGCCGGTGGCGCCATGGGTATCACGGCTTGGCTTATTTCCATAACAGTACCAAAAAGTTAAAATCAAAAAATTATTTTCTCGAAACTCGAAACTCGAAACTCGAAACTCGGAACTCGAAACTCAAAACTCGGAACTCGGAACTCGGAACTCGAAACTCGGAACTCTATTCTCCCAGCTCCTCTACCGTGATCTCGCTGTTGGAGTAGATGCACAATTTAGCGGCAATGGCCATGGCCTCCCGGCAGATCTCGGCGGCGCTCAGGTTGGTATGTTGCAAGAGAGCCTGGGCCGCGGCCTGGGCATAGGCGCCGCCGGAGCCGATGGCCATGATGCCCTCATCCGGTTCAATGACATCGCCGGTGCCGGAGATGAGGAAGGCGTTGTCTTTATCCACCACCAGCAGCAGGGCCTCCAGCCGTCGCAGGACTTTGTCAGTTCGCCAGTCCTTGGCCAACTCCACCACCGCCCGGGTGAGGTTGCCCTGGTGCTTTTCCAGTTTGCCTTCAAAGCGCTCAAAGAGGCTCAGGGCGTCGGCCGCGGCCCCGGCAAAACCGACAATGATCTTACCATTGTAAATTTTGCGGACTTTCCTAGCCTTATGCTTCATGACGGTGTCGCCCAGGGTCACTTGGCCGTCCCCGGCCACGGCCACCTTGCCGTGCCGCCGCACCGCCAGGATAGTAGTTCGACGCCAGGTATGTTTTTCCTCGGAGGAGGTTGGGGAGACCATGAAATCTTTGTCACTATGCATCTAACCGATCCCTTTTCCTTGCTCCCTCATCCCTTACGCGGATGTGCCTTATCATACACATCCATTAAATAATCCAAATTCACATGGAGATACTTTTGCGTGGTGGACAGCTGGGCATGGCCCAGCATCTCTTGCACGGCCCGCAGATCGGCCTGGCCCTCCAGCAGGTGGGTGGCGAAAGTATGGCGCAGGCCATGGGGGGAGAGGGGCTGCCCCAAGCCGGCCTTGAGGGCCCATTTGGCCACCAGCCGGGCCACGCTGCGGGTAGTAATCCGTCCCCCTCGGTAGTTCAAGAACACGGCCTCCCGGCCAGAGGCGGGGGAATCTAACGTCAGCAGTTCCCGGCGTACGTGCAGATAAAGCTTCAGGGCATGATAGGCTGGGGTGCCGATCATCACCAGCCGCTCTTTGCCACCCTTGCCCCGGACTTTGGCCAACCGGCCAGCTAGATCCAGGTCGTTCAGGTTCAAGCCCACCAATTCCGCCACCCGCAGGCCGCCAGAATAAAACAGCTCCAAAATGGCTCGATCCCGCAGGGCCAAGACCGATTGCCCGGTGGTCTCTTCCAGGAGGTGAAAGACCTCGTCTATGGTCAGGAACTTGGGCAGAGGCTGCTCCAACTTCGGGGTCGGCGCCAGCGCCGCAATATTATGAGGCAAAACCCCCTGGCGCACCAGAAACCGGCAAAAGGTGCGCAGGGCGGCCAATTTGCGGGCCACGGAGGTCTTCCGATTGACTTGGTGCCGGGCTGCCAGAAAGCCCCGCAACTCCGGGTAGCCCAGCCGAGGGATGGCCACCGGCGGTCGGCGGCTCGCCAGATACTCCAGAAACTGCCGGACATCGCTCAGGTAATTGCGGACTGTATGAGCCGCCAAGGCCCGCTCCACCTCCAGGTGCCGGGCAAAGGCTGCCAGCCAATCCTGCTCACTTGCCACAAGGTCTCTCGCCTTCCCCAAAAACTTATTGAAAATTTATTTTTTATAATAGATTTCCCAACAAATCAATGTTTTTATCATCAATCCCGGTTTTTGCTGTGGCCTCTCCGCTCCCTTCTACCTTTCTTACCCTGTTTCTCAACAAAAAGGGCAGCTTCTCGCTGCCCCTTCTGGCTGGCTCAGAT
>CAZARS010000056.1:0-2732 GCA_964487625.1 uncultured Desulfobacca sp. | reverse complement strand
ACCAGGTTTCCCAATCCTTGAGGCTTTCCCATGTGCTAATAACGAGATAGTGGTTGGGGTCATCCACTGCGTGCAAGGTTTCGCCGGAGATATACCCGGGCTGCTGCATGGCCTTGACCCGCAGCTGCCGCAAGAGCCGGACGATCTCGCTCACATTCTTCCCTTTAATCGTGCGCTCCAGCAGTACTTTGATCATGAGCTTGCCCTCCTCAAGGGTGAACGCCACAGGCATTGAGCCTAATGACAGTGTATCGCTTCTGCGCAGCCAATTCAAGTAAAAGGACAGGCCAATTGGCAAAAACCAGGGAATCGGCGAATATCTGGATATGCCCACGGCTTGCCTCAGCTTGACAGTTTTTTCCTTAAGCCAACCCATAGACGCATATTACTTAGTACCCATCCGGAAAGTCCTCAGCTCCCTCCCCGCCGTGGCTAATCATTACCCACAAGTTCTGGGGCGGGTGGAGGTGGTTGCTTTTTTGGTTAAGACATGGGAACAATTTCTAATGATCGTTCAAAAAAAAGGAAAAATGATATCAGCCTTTCTCGCCATATTCGCACTAAGGCACAAACATAGGACACCTCACGGCATCAAGAACCAATTTTCTGGCACAGTTTGAGGATTATGCCTGTACACTGACATTATCGGCCAGATTTCGCCAGGCGGCGGCCTAGGGACCAAGCCGCGACGATATCTGCTAAACGTTGGAGACCTCGCCAGACCGTGGTGGCGCCGGGATGGCCGTCGCTTTTCCGACCGAGAAAACCGCCCAGTCTGGCAATCATCCGGGTGGCCGCCAGGAGCGTCGGCGGCTCCGACGGCGGCGTGGGGGTCTGATGGATATAACAATACAGGGCTTGCCATTCTTCTTCCTCCAGAAGGATATCGCAAGGAATATCACGCATACTTCTGGATTGCATCGTTAAGAACAGGACTCGCCAGGCGACAATGGCGTACAGCGCCAGGGCGCGACAGAGACGTTCAAAGGTTTCCAGCTGCAGCTGCTCAATTTTACAACCTGATTTCAAGATCTTGAAGAGCAGCTCAATCTGCCAGCGGCAGGTATACCAGTTAACCCTGTCGATGGCTGCCTGGCTCGTGTGGACCGCGACGGTGGTCAAGAGCATCCAGGAAATGGCGGCGCTCCCCGCTGGCGGCTCCTCTTCGTGGGCATACACCACCCAGATGGGGATGGGCTGTAAGCTGCGGTCAGAGGACCGATACCTGGGTGGCCGCAGGTCCACCTGGCTGAAGCGTATACTTAAGACGGCTTCTCTTGCGGGCTTGCCGCTTTTCCGAGGTACCGTAATTGTTATGGTTTGGCCGACCGGCACCTGGGCCATGTGCTCCCATAAATATCTTTCGGATTGCTCGATCCGCCGGACCAGGACATTGATATCAAGTTCTTGAGCTAACTGGAAATAATCATAGATGTCAGCCTCCCGATCGGCTACATTGACCAGCCGGACTTCAGGCACCTCCTCTTGGCATCGGGCCGTTTGGCGAAGGCTCTGAAGCCATTTTTGACTTTCTTTCTCCTCGACAAGTTTCTGGCGGCGTTGATGTTTTTTGCCAAAATTCTCGGGCTGGCGCTGCCAAACCTGGTGATCGATAATGCCCAACGGCACTTTTTCAGGACTGACCAACAGGGTGGGATGATAAAAGAACCCCTGTTGATCCAGGGTGTTCAGGCAACCAAGGCCCTCGGTGGCCGGGTGATGCGTAAAATTAAGCTGGGTGGTATCCTGCACCGCCAGGATGACGGGGTAGGACTGCGTCCGGGCCTTGGTGGCCCGATAGTGAGGCTCGTGGATCTTGTCTGCCGTTACCTTGTCGTTATCAAAAAAGCGATATGCTGCCTTGGTTTCATCCCAGCTGCCGCAGGCCTGTGGGATGGAGGCCATGGGTTTGTCCGCTAATTTTTGGGTGAGTTGAATCAGACGCTTTCCCAGACGGAGATCACCGAAATCAGCCCCGCTGAATTCCGTGTGCCACCAGTTTTTGTCCTGATCCTGAGCCAAGAGAGGTATGCTTCCTCGAAGAAATGCTAATACCCTTGCAACTAGGCGAAAGGATATGTATTTTATGATTGGAAGTCATACCACACGAGTATTAAAATGTCTAGTTTTTATTTTATTAATTATATTGATACGTTAAGAAGTTACCTTGTGAATTGCGCCTTGGCCTATTTTCCCTCCCCCTCCGCCAGACTTATGGGTAAAGCTAAGCCGCCGTGGGGGGAGAGGGTTGCAGTGAGGGGAATAATCAATTAATTCAAAGAACTATCTATTAATTGCCACTTGCATGTATGGAATCTCCAGCCATTTCTGCCAGTTTCCGGATGGACACTATTACGCATAGCGTTGTCTGTCCTTTTAATCAGTTTGTTTTATATGAAACAGGCGAAGCCCCAACGCCGGCAGATTTTTTTTGCCCTCCTCCTCAGAATTGATATAATAACAGGTTAAGGCCCGGTTGCGGAATTCTGTTTTTCCTCTCCTCGTTGCTTACAGTGAGAGGCCAGTGCCAATGCTGATGCCTTAAGATACTATAAACCCTTTGCGCCTGTAGCTCAGCGGGACAGAGCACCGGACTTCTAATCCGTAGGTCGCAGGTTCGAATCCTGCCAGGCGCGCCAGGAATATCAAGGGGTTAGCTGCTTGGGCTAACCCCTTATTTTTTACTGTGTGAGAGTCTGTGTGAGACTTTCCCCACAACCCTCATCCTGGCT
>CAZARS010000055.1:9244-18801 GCA_964487625.1 uncultured Desulfobacca sp. | reverse complement strand
AGGCCAGGATGAGCATGGGGAGTTCCAGTTGGGTGAGGAAAAATTCGATGATAGGAATGAAACGGTGTTTGTTGCGGTAACGGGTAAACAGGTAGCTCAACTGCACGAAGGATTCCCGGACATTCCCCCGTTCCCATCGCAAATACATATTCACCACACCCCGATAGGTTTCGGGGACGATGGTATAAACCTTGGCGGTCCTTTGGTAATACGTGTACCAGCCGTGGCGGAGGACCAAGTTGGTGAGGGCCCGGTCTTCGCTGTGGACGCAAGGCGCACCCAGGAAGGTCTGCTGGCGCCAGGCCTCCAAGTGGGGGAGGAGAGCCTCCCGGCGGTAGGCGGCCAGGGAGCCGGGCGTGCAGGTCACGGTTTTATACACCGACTGGGCGGCCCGGAGGAAATCCAGGTTGACGTAGCGCACCCACTGCATCTTGCCCATGAGGCTGCTGTGACGGTTGTAGACCCGGACGTTCCCGGCCACCGCACCGATGGTGGGGTCATGTTGCAGCGGCGCCACCAGGTGGCGCAGGGCCTGGGGTTCGATGACGCTGTCGGAATCCACCGTCACAAAGACCTCGCCCCGGCCCTGGCGAAAGCCGGTGTAGAGCCCCTCTTTTTTTTTTTTTTTTTCAGGAAAGCGGATGGTCGTGATGAGGTTGGGGAAGCGCTGGGCCGCCCTGGCAATGTACTCCCAGGTGTCGTCGGTGGAGCCATCATCGATGCAGATGATCTCCAATTTATCCTGGGGGTAAGCGGCTCGGGCCACGGAATAGAGGGAGTGCTCCACCATGGCCCCTTCGTTATAGGCTGGAATGATGACGGTGAGGGTGGGGAGATCAGCCTCAAGGGGAGCAAAGGGGCGATACAGCGCCCAGAGGACTGTCCGCATCCCTTGGAAGAGGAGCATGAGGAGGCCATAGAGGGCGGCCAGCCCAGCCAGATTGGCTTGATACGTCTGGAACTGGAAAAGTTGCCACAAGTCCTGCCATGAGCCCACCTGCAGGGAGATAAAAAAGCAGAGCAGCAGGCCCAGTGGCACCAAGATCTTCATGAACCGGTCTCCAGGGCAGGGCCAGGCCGTGGATTGAGACGGCCCTGAGGTGGAGCATCCAGGTTGTTCGGTTTTATTACCCCTATTTTCCAAAATAAACCTCGCCGCTTCTCGGCCTGTGAACTCCGAAGGAAGGCCCAGAGGATGGACTTTGGCCGACTTCGGCTGGGCGTTCATAAGTTATCTTAACATACTACCGGTGCCAAACGAAAAAAAATGCCCACCATGGCAGGAGGGCATAATGTTAGAGGTTGTTATAGAGTAACTTAGGCTTTGCGGCGCAGACCAAAGACCCGGATCAGGCCGGTGCCCAGGAGGAGCAACGCGCCCGGAAGGGGCACGGCGGGCGGGTTGGGTTCAATCTTCAGGACCAGGTCGTTGTAGTCCTTATCGGAACTTGAAAACGGCAGGTCTTCGTATGCCGCGAAGCCGATGGATTTACCATCAGCCGTCACGCAGTAGAGGAACCAATGGACTTCGCCATTGTTCTTGCTGGCCTCGGAGTAGAATTTGCCAGCCGTCGTGTCGCCGAAGAGGCCCCAGCCACTTGAGGGGGTGAAGGAGATGGGTGTTCCCAGCAAGGTCCCTGCTGAATCGGCCGAAAAAGTCCCCAGAACTGTTTCCGTTGCCCCTTCATAATAGCCAAATTTCTGAACATTGCCGGCTTGCTTACCATAGCCAGTGATCTGATAGGTGCCGGGTGCATAAAGTTCGAAGGGCTCAGGGGCTGGCAAGGCTTTGAGAGGTTCAAGCTCTTGGGCTATTAACAAGTTGTTGATAATATCCAAGGTTGAAACTTCAGCCGCCGCCGCGGAGGCGAAGCCGAACAGGAAGGCCACGATGAGCAGGTAGGTTAATTTTTTCATAAAACAACTCCTGTCAGATTGGTTGTTGATTAAAAGTTAAAGTTTCCCCATAACGGTTTTATTCTGGTTTAGCTGCAAAATCTACCCCAGCAACCACCCCCCCCTCCAGCTAGATTTTTTTTATAGTTATTCAAATTCTGTGCCAAGATGCCGCATTCGCACAATTAATTGATATTATTTAAAATAATTCATTTATGGGTTTGATCGGAAGGGGGGCATGTTAAGAAAACTGAACAAGCACGCGGCGGCCTATCTGTAAACATATTGATATAATTCATTAAATAGATTGTTTTTGATTTTTGAGTTATGTTCATCTATGTATACAGCGAGATCATTTTTAATCTTTTCTGTGGGATAATTAGCCTAAGATACCAGCCAGGCAATCATAATTTTCTCTGATAAGGCGCAGGGTATTTCCCTTAGGTTTACTCTGCCCGCCGCATAACTCTTCCACTGGCGTTAAGCTGCTGGCTGGTTTTGGTAGACAGGGGCATAAACATGCAGTACATTTTAAGGAGCGCCATATCTTACCAGAGGGACGGGATCACCGTCTCGGCGGGATAGCGTAGCCCACGCTCGACCTGACCAGCAAGCCAAGTGAGGGAGTCTGTCATGACTGATCTTTTGCACCGCTCAGCCTATGACCCGTTCTGGTTCCGGGATTGTTTCTTGATGCGTATGCCCATCGGTCGGAAGGCCAGTAATTTACGGGAACTCCTGCAGATCTTGCGGGAGGTGTCGGATGATGTGCTCTATTATCATATCTTCCAGAGCCGTCTGGCCCTCACCGATCCAGAGATCGAATATCCCAACGATTTTGCCTTGTGGGCGGCCAATGCCCTGCAGGACACCAAGTTGGCGGAAAAGCTCAGCTCCTTTGACCCCTTTGAGTACAACACCATGGCTGACGTGCGGGAAGCGGTCTTGGAGATTTTGGAAGCGTATCTCTGGGATATGCCCTACGTGCCGTGGGCCCGGCCGGGTTTTGAGCTTTATCTCTGTCAGGCCCAGACCGCGGTTATCCAGTCCATCAGCCCGATATACACCTTGGCCGAATTCTGTCAGGGGCTGCAACGGGCCGGCTTGGATTCCATCTATTATCACTTCTTTGAAGCCCGCTGGCGTCTGGGGGTGAGCAAGGTGGACGATTTCTCTTTCTGGATTGAGTATAATTTTGATCTTCCCAAATTGGTGAAGGATATCCGGCAGATCGACGTCTATTTCTACAGTCTGGCGGAATTGCGCGCCACCCTGTTGGCCCTAATTAACGAACACATGGGGGTCTATTGTGAACGGTCTGCATGATTATATTCCCATCGTTGGCCAGGAAGTCATTGACCAACTCTATCGCTTGGCGGAACGGTTGGTCAAACGCCGGTTTGTTCATATTAATTCAACCCGGACCGGGGGTGGGGTGGCCGAGATTTTGTCCCGGGCGGTGCCGCTGCTCAATCAACTGGGCTTGGAAACCGTCTGGGAGGTCATCATCGGTGATCCGGAGTTTTTCGAGATCACCAAGACCATGCATAATGGCCTGCAGGGTGATCCGGTGCGCTTCACTTCTCGGATGATGGAGCACTATCGAGAGATCAACCGAGAGAATGCCAAGCGGTTCGATTGGGAGGCCGACTTCGTGCTGGTCCACGACCCTCAGCCAGCCGCCTTGATTGAACACCTGCGGCCGCGGGCTCCCAAATGGGTGTGGCGCTGCCATATTGACGCCTCTCGACCGCAGCGGCCTGTGTGGAAATTCCTGCGGGATTATGTGGTGCAGTATGATGCCTCGGTCTTTTCCATGTCCAGCTTTGCTCAAAATTTGCCGCACCCCCAGTATCTCATTCACCCCTCCATTGACCCCTTGAGCGATAAAAACCGGGAGTTGACGCCGGCGGAGGTGCAGGCCGTGCTGGACCGCCTGGGGATCATCAAGGATCGCCCCATAATTTTGCAGGTCTCCCGGTTTGACTCCTTCAAAGACCCCTTGGGGGTAATCCAGGCCTTCAAGATGGTGCGTCGCCATACCGCCTGCCAACTCCTGTTGGTGGGGGGCGAGGCCACCGATGATCCGGAAGGGCCGGAGATCTTTGCCCGGGTGAAGGAGGCGGCGGCCGATGACCCCGATATCACTATCCTGCTCCTGCCCCCGGACAGCCATTATGAGATCAACGCCCTGCAACGGGCCGCGGATGTGATTGTGCAGAAATCGGTGCGGGAAGGGTTTGGCCTGACCGTTACCGAAGCCATGTGGAAAGGCAATCCGGTCATCGGTGGCGCGGTGGGCGGCATCGTCCTGCAGATCCGGGATTATCATACCGGTTTCCTCGTCCACTCCCCTGAGGGCTGCGCCTTCCGCATCCGCTACCTGTTGCACCGCCCTGAAATGGCCCGGCGTATGGGGAAACTGGCCAAAGAGTTTGTCCGGCGGCACTTCCTCATTACCCGCCATATCCGGGATTACCTAACCCTCATGCTCTTCATCGATAATCCGGAGGTGCGGTTTATTGAGCTTTAGCGCTAATCTGAGGATTTCCAGGAGAACAACAGAAAGTCATCGAACGACATGGGGCGGGTGTATAAACCCGCCCCAATGGCTTTGCAGAGAGTTGGCTGCCTAAAGAACTTTATTGGGACTCCCTCGCCATCCGCACCGCTTCCCGGATCATCTGGTTGGTGTAACCCCACTCATTATCATACCAGCTGAGGATTTTGACCAGATCGCCGTCTACCACCATGGTGCCGGTGGGGTCGAAAATGGAGGCCCGGCCATCGCCGATGACATCCGAGGAGACGATTTCATCTTCGGCATAACCCAGGACGCCTTTGTAGCGGGGTCCTTCTGACTCTTCTTTGAAGATCTGATTAATTTCTTCCACTGTGGTGGGACGGGCCACCAGGACGACGATATCCACCAAAGAACCCACCGGTACCGGTCCCCGGACTGCCAGGCCGTCGAACTTGCCTTTTAGTTGCGGCAAAGCTACCGCCGTGGCCTTGGCGGCTCCGGTGGAGGTGGGCACAAAGTTTGCCGCGCCGGCCCGACCCCGGCGTACCTTTTTGGCTGGTCCGTCCACGATGGCCTGGGAGGACGTATAGGCATGAATGGTGGTCATCAAGGCCTTTTTGACGCCGATGCGGCGGTCCAGGATTTCCATGACGGGGGCAATACAGTTCGTAGTACAACTGGCCGTAGAGATAATCCGGCAACTTTCATCCGGGGTGTTCACACAGTGCACGATCATGGGGACATCGCCGCCGCCTTTGATGGGGGCCGACAGGATGACGTTCTTGGCGCCGGCGTCCAGATGCTTCATTAACCCTTCCTGGGTCGTAAAAACGCCCGTGCATTCAAAAACAAAATCAATGTCCAGCTCGCGCCACGGCAGTTTAGTGGGGTCCTTTTCGCTGAGGAACTTAATATCCCGGCCCGCCACTTTGAGGATGCCGTCACCCGCGGCCACCGGTTTGCCATAGCGGCCATAGACGGTATCATATTTCAGGAGATACACCAGGTTATCCAGGGCCATGAGGTCATTGACGGCCACCAACTCCAGTTCTGGGGTGTCCATAATGATCTTCAAAGCAGCCCGACCGATGCGGCCCATACCATTGATTGCCACCTTTGCTGCCATACCTGACCTCCTTTGATTGAACTACCCGATAATGGGGCTGAAGCAAGGGGTAGTGCTTAACCCGGGCGGGCAGGCACCGCCTGTCTTGGGTGGGGTATGCCTCTACTCTGATACCAGGTTGCGGTCAAAGGGCTATTTCTACCTCATTTCCCTCTCCCCACGCTGGTGGAGGGAGAGGGTCAAGGTGAGGGGGCAAAATATCTTTTTGATTGCACCTTGGTATGAGAGGGGCCATACGCCCCCGTCGTCGCCGGGTCTGATTGGGAATCGTAGGATATTAATTATACGTTATTTTACAATGGTGGGCAAGGGTTTGGTATCGCCTTTGATCAGATGGACTGCCTCGAGGGGGAGAAAGGTCTTGCCCGTCGTGGCGACGTGGACCACCACCCCTTCCAGGTGGTGTTCTTGGCCATTGAGGCTCAGGAGGTTCTTGTTGATGGGCAGCAAGGCCTGGCGGCCTTGATATTGGATACGCAGCAGGGGGTTATGGGGATCGGTGCGATCCAGTTGTACGGCGTCCGTCGGAAAGGCTCGAGTTGCCTCGACGAAAAGGCGTAGGGTCAAGTGTTCCAGATCAAAACCCAGAGCCCGGGCTGAAAGCCGGCCGATATCTTGCGCCTCCAGCAGGCCCACCGGACGCATGGGGCCATAGGCGAACAGAGGGACATCCCCACCGGTGTGACCATGAGTGGTCCAGCCCAGATGCGTGTAATGGGGGCAGATGACCTCACCCAAGGCATAGTGGCCCTCCTTGCCGTATTTTTTGGACAGCTCGGCGATGGCTTGGGCATGGGCCAGACTCAGGTCCAGACCCCAATCCCGGCGGACCGCCTCCTGGATTCTTTCTGGCGTAATATCACCTTCCAGGCTTTTCCAAAGAGCCGGGGCCGAGCGGCGCATCTTTTTCAAGGGAGCCAGCAAGACTTCGGGAGTGAGCTTGTCATAATTATCGTCGCTGCGCCGATTACCGATGCTAAGGCCGCCGGTATTGTGGTCCGGCAGAGCCAACACCAAGGTCTGGCCATCTTTCTTGGCAAAGTCCAAAGCTATTTGGACAGCCTGATCAAACATCAACAGATCGCTGAGAAGATGGGCCGGATCATTAGCATGGCAGGCCCAGTCGATCTGGGAGCCTTCCACCAGGAGGAAGAAGCCGTTTTTATTGGTGGACAACAGACTGATGGCCTTCTGGGTCATCTCGGCCAGGGAGGGCTGCTCGGGGGCCAACTCGGGGCGGTCGATTTCCGGGGCCAGGTGGCTCGGGTTAAAAAGACCAAATACCCGCGGGGCGGTCACCCCGGTTAGCTCACTCCGGGTCGTGATGAGTTGATAACGCTGGCTCCGGAGAACGGCCTCCAGGTCTTCCTGATCCTGGCGGCTGCCCCCCATTTTGGCCGGCAAAAGGTAACCCCGTCCCCCGCCTAATACCACATCCAGTCCCTGATAGACTCCTTGTTCGGTAATCTCCTCCTCCTGACTCCGTTTCTCCACATGGGCAAAATAGGCCGCCGGGGTGGCATGACTGATGCGGCAGGTAACGACGATGCCCGTGGCCTTGCCCAGCAAGCGGGCGCCTTCCAGGATAGTGCCTTGGGGTTTCAAGGCCAACTCAGGGGCGGCCGGGGGCAGGCCAGGGATATTTTTTACGGGCGGGGCCAAACCGATGATGGGGGTGCCAGTCCGCAGACCGGTGGCGTAGGCTGTGGCGGCTGGCGCCGAATCAGCAATGACCCCATCACTGGTATGGGTTTTCACGGCACCGGTGCGGATATCATCCATGGCCAGGGGGGCGCCCTTAAACCATCGAGCCAGCGTCAACTGCTCGTCCCCGCAGCCGTCCATGATGAGCACGATGAGGTTCTTGACCGGTGCAGCCTGGATCGAGGTGCCCAAGAACAATATAGCCAGCCAGATGAGGGCCACAAGGCCAATCTGCGTTTTGCGTCGTGCCGTTAGCCGAGGCATGGAATGATTCCCCTCCAAAATTATCTTGCACAAAATTATTTCACTATATCATAAGCTCGCGGTGAGGAATAGATGAGAATTACATAACTGGGCGAGGCACCAGGCTAGAAGTTCACTCCTCCAACACCTGCGGAGGGGAAAATAAACCCCATACTGTTGACTGAAGCGAGAGTCCGAAATTTGTCATTCTCTGGGAAGTAAAAAGTCTCACTTTTCCTCAAAGAAGAGATGCTTCGCCGCCTGCGGCTGCTCAGGATAATAAAATGGCAAGTCTCTCAGGGCAACAACTGTGCTGGTCATGGTGGGGGGGTGTAAACGATCATCGTTTTGCTGACAATTTTATATGAAACGAGAAGGGCAATGGGGGTCTCGGCCGGGCATTAGGAGCAAGAAGCGGTATTACTTTCCTTCAAAGCTCCTCCTCCGGCAGCACATAAACGACGTGCCTCTTGTTAATGACCAAGACTTGCTCTTTGCCGCTATTATTGACCGAGGCCTGGAAAATCACCACAAAGGGTTCCTTGCGGGCGACAAAAATATCGCTCACCCTATGTTCCTGTTCCCCCCGCTGGATCAGATTGATTTTGCCCCGCACAATGGAGCCGTCTACCAATTTCAGTGTAATGTCGCGCACATCCATGTGGCCACGGGTGATTACCGACATGATTTCAATCCTCCTCCGTTCTCTGCGGCGTAGCCCTGGCCGAGGACTGGCCCATTGGCAGTACGGCTGTCTGCCCCGGTCGGTTGTCCGGGACTCCTCTGAGTTGTGCCAAGGCTTTGTCCAAATTGGCCTTGGCTTCTTCGTAGTAGGTGGGCCGCAGGTCTAAGGCTTTCTGAAAGCACCGGGCTGCCTCGGCATACCGTCCCTCGAGATAATAAAAGACACCGATGTTATTAAAAGCTTGGGCCTCATCGCCGCCGTGGCGGAAGGCCTCCAGGGCTTCGTTATATTTTTTCTGGGCCGCCAAGACCATACCCAGGCGTTGATTGGTCCGAGGGTCGTGGGGTTTGAGTCTCCTGGCCTTCTGCAACCAGAGGGCTGCGTCATCGTAGCGCTTCAATTGATAATAAATCCACCCGAGATTGCTCATATTCCTGACGTTTTGAGGAGCCTTGGCCTGCGCCGCCTGGCATTCGCGCAGCGCCTGGGTATAGTTCTTGGCTCGCAGAAGGGCCTCCCCGAGGAGAATGCGGGCCTCTAGCCTCTCGGGTTTGAGGGATAAAACGGTCCGGAATTCCTGCTGGGCCTCGGCGAGATGGTTCTCTTGTAAGTGTATGATGCCCAAAGCTTCATGGGCCCCCACATGGTCTGGCTGGTTTACGAGGACCTGGGCCAGCTCCCGTTGAGCAGCCTCCAGATTGCCATTCAACGTTAGGGCCAACGCCAGCTTATAACGGATTTCGTGCTCCTCCGGGTGTTGTTGGAGGATCCTGCTATAGGTATAAAGGGCCTGTTCGTAATCACCCTGCTGGCACAGCAGCTCGGCAGTCTCAGCCAGGGCTGGTGGTGCCTCTTCCTTGTCCGGCGGACGGAGAGGATAACGCCAATCTGGGTTATGGATAGCTTCTAATTTTTCTGCCTCCCGGGCCGTTAAACCCCGGATATTGGCCGTCTGTTTCGTGCTCCGGGGGGTTAAACAACCAGTCAGCAAGATGGCCATGAGAGCCACCAGGCAAGGGAGGCGCCAGCCGGAGATCCAAGGCATGACCGAGGGGAGAAGATGGCATCGGCCTTGGAGTAGCTCCAGAGATATCCGGGTCTTGGGTTGCATGGGCGCGCCTTTTTAAAAAACCAGATCAGTTTGCTTGGCTGTACCGCCAGGTGCCTGATGGATCTGGAACTGTTGCAAGGAATGGCGTACCGTCGAGTGGCTGCTGGCCTCCTCAGGGGTTATTATAAGCATACGGAACTTTCTCTGACGCTTGCCCTGGGATGAAGGCGATCTGACCGGCGGAGCGTCTTCTTCCTCCAAGTCCGACGCCTCAATCTCTGGTGGGGAAAAAGGCTTGGACCGGAATTCAGCCCGAGGAGGTGGCGTG
>CAZARS010000055.1:5622-9185 GCA_964487625.1 uncultured Desulfobacca sp. | reverse complement strand
ACCATGGGGACCTCTTCAACTGTTACCGAGGGGGCTCGCCCGGCTTCCGGTTTCAGAGAGGTGGCCAGCTCAGGGGAGGATACGATCCGAGATTTACCCTCGCCAAGGACTGAGGCCTTGGCTACCTCTCGGGGTGGCGTGGCCGACCGGGTTGCCTCCCCGGTCTCTGCCGGAGCTGACAGCGGGGGAGATGGCTGAAGGGCCTGAGCGTGCCGCTGGTGCGGTAAAGACGCAGCGTTCAGCTGATTCCGGCTCGTGCTGTTCCCCAATAGGGTCAAGACGGCTTGCAGTTTTTCCTGAGCTGCGCCGGGGCCATCATATTTTTCCCAGAGGGTCAGAGCCTCAGCCTGCCGCTCCTGGCGACAGAGCACCAAGCCAAGATTATTCCGGGCCACGGTATTCTCCGGGTGGTTGGCCATCACCTCCCGCAGGATCGTTTCGGCCTGCTGGAGATCGCCGGCCAAATAATAAGAATAACCAAGATTATTCCGGGCCAGGACATTATCCGGCTCTAAAGTGAGAATCTGCCGATACCTTTCCTGTGCCTGGGCATAATTCCCCAGATCATCCTCGAGATTGCCCAAAGCATTGAGGAGACGGACGTTGTTGGCCTGCTGCTGCAGGGCGGAGGTCAACACCTCTTTGGCTAAATCAAGGCGGCCGGCGAGCCGATGATACTTCGCCCTTGTCAAGACCCGATCCACCTCGGGTTCACTTTCCTTGATCTGCGCCATAAACTTCTGCTCCATCTTGGCCCTGGAGAGCATTGGGTGGGTGCACCCGCCCAATCCCAAGATGAGCAGCAGCATCAACAGATAACCGCCCATGGCTGGCATGGTCACTCCCTCCCAGCAAGTAACTCAGTTAGACTGCAAAGGCCCGAACAGAAATTGTTGCTTTTTAGCATTAACTTGTTGTCGGCAACCTCAAGAGAACAATGGCTTCTGGTGCTGTTTGCCCATGTTGCCTCATTTGCCCCCAGTGGTCATGGGGCTTAGATTAATGGTCGTGCTCCCCCCGCCCCCTTCTTTTTTGGCAAAACCTTTCTCATAGGCCTCCATGGTGTTGGCCGCAGCTTTGGGGGCCAAGCCGGTGGCCGGAACCGGATTCAACCCGGCCTCGGGGTTGGCAATTTGCACCGCTTGGTTATGCACCCAGGCCTGGCCGAAATCCCGTTCCAAAGCCGTTGGTCCAGCACAGCCGGTGAACCCAAGCATGAGGCTGATCAAACCCAACCACTGCCAGAGCTGGCGTGCTCCTCTTACCGGCGTCCATCTGATGAATCCTTGCCGTTTCACTCGCTTTCCTTTGCTGGCCCGCCAGAGGCCGTCTCGGCTCGTGATTGCCGACAGAATCAGATCATTCTTGGTGCCCGAACTCTGGGGGCACTTTCGTCGTGGGCCCGGGGAGGACCGGTCGAGGTCGCGGCTGCCCCCGCCCTTCGAGGCGATCCAAGAGATAAAATTCCGCATCCGTTGGCTCCACATATTTATCGGTCGGCAGGCGATGCGGACCAGGAGGTTGATTTTTCACAAGATAGGGAGTGACCAGGATGACCAGTTCGGTCTCGCTTTTCTGGAAATTCTTGGAGCGGAATAGGGTGCCCAAAACCGGGAGGTCCCCTAACACCGGATACTTATTGACTACTGTGCGGTACTGATCAGACAATAGGCCAGCAATGGCCAACGTCTGGCCATCCCGCATCTCCACCTGGGTACTGGTCCGCCGCACCCGGAGACCAGGCACAACGAAGTTTTCCACTACGACCACTGTTTGGCTGGAAAAATCCAACTCCGAGACTTCGGGATTGATCCGCAGGGCGATTTTGTTGTTATCCAACACGGTGGGGGTGAAGGTGAGGGCGACGCCGAACTTTTTATAGTCAATGGAGACGGTACCCAAACCCGAGGGCACGGGAATGGGAAACTCCCCACCCGCCAGGAAACTGGCCTCCTGACCACTGGTGGTGACGAGATTCGGCTCGGCCAGAATTCTCCCCAGACCTTGTTGTTTCAGGAGATTGAAAAATGCTGACCAGAAAATATTGCCCGTGACCCCGCCGAACACGGCGTTCACTGCGGAACTGAACTTCTGGGAAGAGGCCAACAAATTAACATCGTTGATGGTGGCTGACAAGACGCCTGGCGCCGTTACGCTATCCATGTTGCGATTGATATATGACAGTGCACTCAACTGATCCAGGAGGGTGGCGCCGAATTGTCGGCCATCCAGAGTGGAATAGAGGAAATTGATGCCGATCTGTTTGCCCACCGAGCGGTTGATTTCGGCTACCCGCACCGCCACCATGACCTGCTGCACACCCCCAACGTGGAGGAGGTTCACGACTTTCTCTTTTTTGCCTTCTACAAAGGGCAGGGCCAAGGCTAAGGCCGTCTCCTGGGCAATGGGGCCGGAAACTTCTCCGGTCAAGACTACCATATCCCCGGCTGCCTCCACGGCAATGGTCTCTTTGGGCAGGACTTTCTTCAGTTTTTCTTTCAGAATGGTAACATCCGGCTCCACTATGACCTTGGCGCTGAAAAATTGTTGTTTGCCCCAGAAACTGATGTTGGTGGTGCCGGTGGCATTGCCGTTGACATAGACTTCCCGTTGGGAGATCAAAACAATATCGGCAACTTCGGGATCGGCCACCGAGATGCGTTGGATGGGAAAAGCGGTGCGTAACACGTTAGAACGGCCCACCCGCAGACGGATGGTTTCCTGCAGCTCTTCATCCTGCAAGCGCTCCAAAAGGTTGGGGGCGGCCAAGCCAGGCACGTTCAAGGCAGCCAGAGAGAGGATGAGGGCCAAGGTAATCCGCCAGAGGTTGATGAATAGATGCAGCTCGGGTTCAAGCCGATCCCTGATTTTTCTGGGCCACATCTTGAGCATATCCATCCTAAAGTACATCATGGCTTTCCGCCTCGTTTGTGGGCTGCTTGCTTTTTTACAAAAGGGGGCCCCATTTGAGATACCCCACAACCCCCAAGGCAATGGCTACCCCATAGGGAATGCCAGGAGTTTGTGCCGTGGCTAATCTCTGGCCTTCTTGGGTCAATCGATGGTGCTTACGCAGGAGGAAGAAATTAACCACTGAAAGCCAGCCAGCCCGCAGATAACGGAACAGCTGGCCTGTCCAGAGAAGGGCCGCCAGACTCAGCAGACCGCCGGCCAGCCCCATGAAGCAGAAGACCGTGATGATCCCGCTAGGGCCGAACCAGGCTCCGAGTGCGGCCAAAGCCTTTACATCCCCGGCTCCCATCCCGCCCAGCACATAGGGCAAGAGCAGCAAGACCAGACCCACCGCCAGGCCGCTCAGCCCCGAAGCCAGACCCGGCCAGCCATGCACGGCGGTCTGATATACGATGCCTGCCAACGCCCCCCCGAAGGTGAGGAAATTGGGGATCCGTCGGGTAAACACATCCCAACCGGCCATGACCAAGGCCAAGACGAGGGGAGAAAGAGAGCCCGGAGGTAAGAGAGAGAGGGTGTGCACGCGCAAGCTTTCCTTTTCATTACATAACTTAGGCTGATATGGAGCCTTTTTAATTTTCTGCCAATGT
>CAZARS010000055.1:0-5612 GCA_964487625.1 uncultured Desulfobacca sp. | reverse complement strand
AATCGGCAAGAGCGGCTAATTTCATTAATCTCCTCTGGGGAAAAAGATGCTTCTGGAGGGTCTCGGTGGTCGGGGAGGACCAACAGGGGCGGACTTGCTGCAGGGGGATGCGTTGGGCAACGGGAGGACAGGCATAATTCGGGAAGAGGGGAGGGGAGGACCGCGGGGGCTGCCCAGCCATGCCCCCGCCACGCCAATTCGAACGTTATTTCTCTAGCCTTTTGATGAGTTCCAGATCGAGCTGGATCAGGACTTCATAACCGATGAGGGGGATGCCGTTCTCCAGGGTTTTATCCCAGGTGAGGCCGAAATCCCGGCGGTCTAGGCTGGCTGTGGCTGAGGCCCCCCGCCGGGTATTCCCCCAGGGATCTCGGATGGCCGGGGTCAGGGCGCTGACTGCAAGGGTAACGGGTTTGGTGATCCCCCGCAGGGTTAGATCGCCGGTTATGTATACTTTGCCGCCGTCACCGGGCTTGACTGCTGTGGCGACAAAGGTCATGGTGGGATAGGTGGCTGCATCGAAAAAATCCGGACTGCGTAAGTGTTCATCCCGTTTGGGAACTGCAGTATTCAGGGAGGCCACCTCAATGCTCACCTGCACCTTGGCCTTGGTCAGATCCTGATCTGGCAACTCCACTGTACCGGCAAATTTCTCAAAAATGCCCCGAACATAAGCCAATCCCAGATGTTTGACCTTGAATTGGATGCTGGAGTGATCCGGATCGATCTGCCAGGTAGCGGGCCAGACCAGGGTGGGGGTCAGAACCAAGAGTGACAGGATAACCATCGTCGAGAAAAACCGCGCCATAGGAAACCTCCTCCTCATTGACTTTATTTTGGATAACAATAATAATAAAAAATAAGGAAACAACCAGGCCGACGGGATTTTTCTCTTGTAACTGCTCATGAGGTTTGCGGCGGGAAAATTCCGGGTGCGAAAAGTCTTATGAACACTTTGAATTACGGCCTACATTGTCTCAGCTCTCTCCGCTTCCCGGACGCCCGGTTTCTGGTTTGACGGGGGCAGAGCAGGGCGCATGAATAACTTACAGTCTATGGCGATGACAACAAGTTAGCTGTGCTGACAAGGCAGAATAAAATGAACAATATCCAGAGGCTGCACCGTTTTGGCTTGATGGCGGCCTTGACGGCCCTGTTGGTGGTCTCGGCCTGTGCCTCGGCGCCCTATACGGGGCGACGGCAACTGTTACTTACTTCTGAGGGGCACGAGAATACCTTGGGCTATCAGGCCTTTTCTCAGCTCAAACAGCAACAAAAGGTTTCCCGGGATCCACAACTCAATGAGATGGTGACCAGAGTTGGCCAACGGATAGCTGCGGCGGCCAACCGGCCGGATTATAAATGGGAATTTGTGGTTTTTGAGGATGAAACTCCCAACGCCTTCTGTCTGCCGGGTGGCAAAGTGGGAATTTTCACGGGCATTCTCAAGTATACCAAGGATGAGTCCGGGCTGGCAGTGGTCATCTCCCATGAAGTGGCCCATGCCTTGTTGCGCCATGCTGGCGAACGGATGAGTCAGTCCATGGTGGCGCAATTAGGCGGCCTTGCTTTGGGGGTAGCTATGTCTGGGCAGAATCCCTATGCCGCCCAGGCGGCGCAACAGGCCTATGGACTGGGGGCCACGGTGGGGGTGCTCCTGCCGTATAGCCGCAAACAGGAATTAGAGGCAGACGAGGTAGGGTTAATTCTCATGGCCCAAGCGGGATATGATCCGGAGGCAGCGGTGGGGTTCTGGGAACGCATGGTGGCCGGCAGCAGGGGGAAGCCCAAGCCACCGCCGTTTCTGTCCACCCATCCCACGGATCAACGGCGGATTCAGGAAATCCAGCGGATGCTCCCCCGGATCAAGGAAAAATACTACCGGTCGCCTTGATCAGGGGGCAACGGCCAAGCCTCCTGACTGCAGAATGGGATACCCTTTCCCCTTTCACCAGCTGCGAGGTGAAGCGGAGAAGAGGCTTCATGCTGGGCAGGGAGGAGGCGAGGCCCGTGGATTCGCCAGCCATGCTTATGACCGCCGAGGCGAGGCCATCTGAGCCAACCAGCCATCAGGAGACAGAGCATCACTTGAGACGCCTGCCTTCCTGACCACTAGCCACTGCCCAAAGCCTGCCACAGCCGGGTGACGGCCTCCTGGGGGGTGGTGGCAGCGACTATGCCGGGCAGGTGCCATCCCACCTGCAGACCCACCACTGGTTTGCCCAGCTTCAATGCTATGGCGGCTTCGGAAATGGTGCCATAGCTGCCGTCCACGGCGATGAGGCCGGAGGCGGTATGGGCGATGATGATATTGCGGGCATGCCCTAAGTTGGTGATAATGCTATAGGTCAAAAAGGGGTTGGCAGCCTGCCGGTCGGGGCCCGGCAGGATGCCAAGGGACACGCCCCCGGCCTCCGAAGCCCCCCGAGCGGCAGCTGCCATGACGCCTCCCAACCCGCCGCAGATCAAAATTCCCCCCCGTCGGGCAATTTCAGCCCCCACCGCCTCAGCCAACGCCAAGATGGGGGCAGGGGCTGACCCACCGCCGATGACCGCAATATAAAACTGCTGTTTCCCTTTACCTGGGGATTTCTGGCTCATTGGCTCCCACCGTTGGTCTTTTCTTGTCATCCATAAGAATAAAGGAAACCGGCGCAATAACCAAGTCCTTTGGATGAACGAAAGAATCTCGGATCAAACCAAGAGTTTCGCCTAACGCGATATTCTGAAGTAAAGGCAAAATATCATCTTTTTGATGGCAAGTTAGTTTTCATCCAGAAAGGCCTTATATTGAGGATGTATCGATTGTAGGGGCTGGGTAACCCAGCCCCTACAATGGAAAATTTTATCTGATATGGAAGCCGGAGCTGGCTTGCTAAGGGTTTTCGGATGGGAACAAGTTAATATAATCTCCTGCCCGAGCCAACGTTGCCAGCGGCCATTCCCATTTACGGAGAACCAATATGATGATTTTAACTGATAAAGACCACCCCCTGCCAAACCAGTCTCCTTTACTGTTAGAGGCTGGTGTCGGTAAAAAAAGCGCTGGCTGGTGGCGGCCAGTGGCACTCTTGGCCCTCATTATCGCCATCTTAGTGTTGGGCAAGGTGTTTGGGATCGGGGGGCGGCTGGAGGCCTTGCGGGATTGGCTCGCCACCTTAGGGCCTTGGGGGCCAATGGTCTTTGTTCTGGTCTACGTGGTGGCCACAGTCGCGGCCCTGCCGGGTTCCGCCTTTTCCCTGGCCGCCGGGTCCTTGTTCGGTGCCGTCCTGGGAGTCATCCTGGTGAGCATCGGGGCGACCATCGGCGCCAGCTTAGCCTTTCTCATCGGCCGCTATTTCGCCCGCGAGGCCACGGCCCGCTGGCTGGCCAAAAACGATAAATTTCAACGCCTGGACCGACTGACAGAAGAGCATGGCGCCATCATTGTGGCGCTGACCCGCCTGGTGCCTATTTTCCCTTTTAATCTCCTCAATTATGGTTTCGGGCTGACCAGGGTGCCTTTCTGGACTTATGTTTTCTGGTCCTGGCTTTGCATGCTGCCGGGCATTGCCCTGTATGTGGTGGGCGCCGACGCCCTTACCCAGGGGTTAGCTCGAGGGCAGGTCCCCTGGAATTTAATCGGCGCCCTGGCAGGGTTGGCCGTGGTCCTAACCTTCCTGGTACGGGCGGCTCGGCAGAAGTTACAGCCCCAAGAGGGCATATCTGTGGCTGGCAGTCTGGAGGTCGGGGAAACCTATCAGGAGCCTGAAGTAAACCCCCTGGATCAGCACAACCAGGAGCTGCTGGGCAATGTTCATCCTCCCGACTGGGAGAACCCGGAGCCGGCGCCGCGCTATAACCTGGTGGTGATCGGCGCCGGCACGGCTGGTCTGGTGACCGCAGCCGGAGCCGCAGGTTTGGGGGCCAAGGTGGCGCTGGTGGAGCGGCATCTCTTGGGGGGCGACTGCCTGAACTACGGTTGCGTGCCCTCCAAGGCCATCCTGCGCTCCTCCCGGGTGGTTGCCGAACTTAAAGAGGCGGGGCGCTACGGCGTCACGGTGCCGCCGGGCCTGGAGGTGGATTTTGCCGCGGTCATGGAACGGATGCGGCGTCTGCGGGCTACCATCAGTCAGCATGACTCGGTCAGGCGTTTTCAGGAAATGGGCGTTGATGTCTTTTTAGGCGCAGCCCGCTTTACCAGCCCGGATACCGTGGCGGTGGGCGGCAAAACCCTGCGGTTTGCCAAGGCTGTCATTGCCACGGGTGGCCGTCCAGTGCACCCTGATATTCCCGGCTTAGCAGAGGCCGGCTTCCTCACCAATGAGACGGTTTTTTCTCTCACCCAGCGACCGGCGCGTCTGCTGGTCATAGGTGGCGGACCCATCGGCTGTGAGTTGGCCCAAGCCTTCCAGCGTCTGGGGTCCCAGGTATTCCTGCTGCACAAGTACGACCGGATTATGAACCGGGAAGACCCGGAGGCCGCGGCGCTGGTCCAGAACCGGTTAGGGCAGGATGGGGTGCAACTCCTCCTCAACGCCACGCCTTTGCAGGTCAGCCGGACGGCTAGCGGGAAAGTAGTGCAGTATGAGATGAGTGGCCAGGTTGCGGCCATTGAGGTAGACGAGATCCTGGTGGGGGCCGGTCGGGCGCCCAACGTGGAGGGCCTGAATCTGGAAGCTGCCGGGGTGACATACGAGGCCGGTCGCGGTCGGGGGGTTATCGTCAACGATAAGTTGCAGACTACCAATCCCCATATTTATGCCGCCGGCGACATCTGCCTGCCGTATCAGTTCACCCACCTGGCCGATGCCGCGGCCAGAATTGTTATTCAGAACGCCTTGTTCTTCGGCCGCAAAAAACTGAGCTCCCTGACCATCCCTTGGTGCACCTACACCGACCCGGAAGTGGCCCACGTAGGCTTATCCGAGGCCGAGGCCCGGAAAAAAGGGA
The DNA here is from genome assembly GCA_964487625.1 of uncultured Desulfobacca sp. GTDB lineage: Bacteria > Desulfobacterota > Desulfobaccia > Desulfobaccales > Desulfobaccaceae > Desulfobacca. The sequence goes on along the minus strand of CAZARS010000055.1, from coordinate 680 downwards.
TTGCCGTTCAAACCTTCGTCAAGCCGCTCAGGGAGATTGACCGGGCTATCCTGGACGGTGAGACCGAGGGGTTCGTGAAAATTCTAGTCAAGGCCGGGACGGACAAGATTCTGGGAGCCACTATTGTGGCCCGCCACGCGGGGGAAATGATCAGCGAGGTATCCACCGCCATGGCGGCAGGACTCGGCCTGGGGGCTTTGGCAGCCGTCATCCATCCTTATCCCACCCAGGCGGAGGCGATCCGTCAGACCGGTGATCTCTATAACCGTACCCGCTTGACCCCGACCCTGAAACGTTGGCTTACCCGGTATATGGCCTGGCGCCGGTAAGGGAAGTCCAACCTGCTGGAAACATAAAATTAACGAAAGTATACTTGCCTTCTCAGCTAATTCCCGATAATAAGTATCTATTATTTCTATGAGCAGCTAAGCGAGATTATATTGGCCAACCGGTGGGTCAGCCGACACGCCTCAATCCTGATCACGGCACTGACGAAGGCCATCATTGCCTAAGTCGATATCCCTTTATAAATAAAGGAATAACTAGTTATTCATCTCACCCTAATCCTATCATCGCCTGGCTGGGCGAGGGGGCTGAGGACTTTCTGGATGGAAACTTCCTCGTTTCCATCCGGAAACTACAGAAATCAGCGGATGTGACCTACAAGGTGGCAATAACAA
>CAZARS010000054.1:664-19284 GCA_964487625.1 uncultured Desulfobacca sp. | reverse complement strand
TCGGGGCCGAGGTGCTCCAGGCCGCCGGGACCTCGTCGGCTTCGAGGGTATGCCAAGGTTGGCTGGGCTGTGCCTCCAAGTTGCCCAGCGGGATCCCTGGGCCCTGCGGTTTCCGCTTGGTGGCCACCGCCGGCCGGGTTTCCGATGTGGGCTGGGTCGGGCTCGTCCTCTGGGCTGTGGCCGCATTTGCTTCCTGGCTCTGCTGAAATTCAGCCACCACCTGGGCCAACCACTTTCTGACGACCTCGGCTTGCAGTCCCGAATCGAAGAGAATCAAGGCATTGCCAGTCAACGGATTGGCAACCACCGTCTTGATGCCGTTGCCGTTGGCCCGGTGGGCCTGCTGCTCTAGGAACTGCTTCAAAGCCTCAGAACGATAGAGTCCGGCGACCCGAAAGCGTGCCCGCCCCTCCACCGCGGTATGGATTGCCTCAATCATGCCTGGTTCGTACCGAAGGTTAGAAGATTATAGACTGGGCAGGTGATCAGAGTGAAAGCTGCGGCCATCTCTGGCGGCAAAAATTTTTTTCCCTGATGCCCCTCGCCTATTTCCTGTAATGAGCGGCCATTCGGAAAGCTATCAGGAAGAGGGAGGCTTTATAGGGGCGGGTCTGAGACCCACCCCTATCTGCACGCCTTTCTTGTCCTTTTCCCATTTCCGATGCTCGGTTGCGGCGGCTTCTAAAGGAACCCTAACTATGAGCCGCCTCTTCTTTGGGCTTCATGACCTCTCGGGTAGGCTTGGGTTTCGCCGGGGCTGCTTCGGACGGCGCAGTTTCTTCCCTGGCAGGCTCAGAGGCCCGGGAGCCAGGGAGCACGGCCGAGACGACATTTTTCACACCGTCAATGACCCCCACCAGGAAAACGGAGACGCTGCGGGTCGCTGCGCTGCCCAGGTCGGCTGCCCCTTCTAGAGCCCCCGCCACCGCGTTTTTGGCAGCCCCTCCAGCATTGCCGCCCACCTCTTGGACGGCTTCAATGATGCCATCCACAGCCCGCCGGGCCACCAGGGCCACATCGGTCCCTACTTCTGCGGCTCCTTTCACCGCGCCCCGGGCCACTTGGCTGACCGTGGCGATGACATCGCCACCTACATCGCCGATCCCCAGGATAATGCCCTTGGCCGCGTTTTTGGTGCTCATGAGGAGGCCATAGCCCACCTCCTCGGTGGCCTTCAAAGTACCTTTAATAACATTTGCCGATACTTCCACCACATTGCCGGCCACCTCGCCGGTAGCCTTCAGAGTGTCAGTGACGGTATTGCGGGCCACCGTCACGATCTGGTTTTCAATTTCATTGAGCCCTTTCAGGCTGCCCACCACACCCTCTTTAACGGCGCTGCCCATATTGCCCAGGGTGGCGCTCAGACCGCTTTTCTCTGTCTGTGCTTCCATGTCTCTCCCTCCTTGGCCTGCCCAACCCTTTGGTCAGGCCACATTCAGGTTCTTGTGTCGATTGCTCTGAGGCAACCTCCTTGGTTGACAATTGAGGGATCACTGGACCCCTACGAGAGAAGAGAAAAAGCGACACCATCAGGTGGCACACCCCCATGGCTGGCACACCGCTGGGCGAGGACTGCCTACAAAAACCAGGACAGCAGTTGCCTGAGTTTGTCTTTGTCGAGTTGCGGCATCAGGCCGAGCAGGGCCTCCTCCAGATGGCGGCGAGAATCCGGCCGCTGCAATTCCGCCAGGTTGTAGGCGATGACCAAGCTGCCGGTCAGGTGATTGGCTTCCACTGCCTCAACTCCTTTGATTACCCCGAAACGGTCGACGATGGCCTGGGCCAGGGCCGGATTGCCCTTCAAGGATTGGGCCTTGAGCCGAACCCGACCGGGGATGAAATGGGCGATCATGATACCGTGGCCTTCCAGGAGCCCCCGCCCCCACCGTAACAACTGTTCTCTTACCGCCAGCTTGTTGGTCATGTCCTCAGAGGAAACTATACCATGCGCCGCCACGGGGACGGTGTCTTGTATAAAGATTTAACGGAAAATTAACAGTTCGACCGGACCAGCGGCGCCTTGCCGCTCAGCGAGTCCGGTTACCCGGGGAGAAATGGCGTGGATCTGACGATCGTCAGCTAACCCTTGGAATTAACATTTAAAGCAACTGGTGGCCGGTAGCTGGCCATAGAGGCCTTGACTGCTTAACTACCGATCCCACCCCACCAGCAAAAATTAACGCATTTTTAACATCTTTCCTATTGAGAATAAATATTGCTACCCCATAGTTAAGACAAAGACCGCAACCATTGACCATGAGTGAGGAGGCAATCACTTGCAAGTCTCAACTGATTACCTGCATGCGTTGGAGGGACGTATCCGTATTAAAGTACCGGAGATCAAAGGGTGCCCGACCAAAGCCAATGAGTTGGAACGGCAAGTTCAGTGGCACTCAGGCATTCACTCCATCAAAGCCAACCCCACCACCGGCAACGTCCTCATTTATTACGATACGCAACAGACAGCTCAGAATAAAATCTTACAGACCCTGTACGAATTGGGATATCTGCAACAATCCAGTTCACCTGGCCTCGGCAAGGCAGAGCCTACCGCCGACGGTAATTCCCTTGTGAATGTGGTCATCAACTCCGTGGCCCAGACCATGATGGAAATGGCCCTCACCCGTTTAGTGACAGCAATCATTTAACCAGAGATAGCACTGGCAGAAAAGCTGTGAACTGCGGGCCAAAAAAGCACGACGGGCGGGGGAGAAGCGCTCAGGTGGTTGGGGCTGATATATCTCGGGTGGCCAGGGGGCAGCGGCGTTGCCCCACCGCCGCCAGCTTTGCCAGGGCCATAACCCGAAGTATCCCCTTACCTTGGCAAAGCCCCCAGTAGCGCTCATCGATCCACCCCGGCAACCGGCCACGGAGCAGCGTTTAGCAGACTTACCCCTTGTCCGCCGGATTCATGGCCGCTGCCCGTTCCGCCCGCACCTCGGCCATGAGATCGCTGATCTGCTCGCCGGTCTCCGCCACCACTTCCTGCACTTTATCTGCCAGAGCCATCCCGCCTTTGATGACCCCTTTGACCACCGGTCTGGCCATACTCATGACCACCGGCAGGACCACTGGGGCCAGGACCGCGACCCCCGCCACCACCAACACATTCGTTAAAGATCCTTTAAAAGCATCTTTCAGAAAATCCATGATATCCTCCTAGCCATGGGAGCAGTTTTGCCTCTTTGTTATGTTTTCATTAAATATACTCAAGGGTTATAATAAGGTAAAGTTAATTTTTTGTTAGGAAAGTGTTAAAGGGTGGAGAGACCCTTGAGGGGCGTTCCCTGCAATGCTGACCGCCGGCAACTTCTGACCTGCCCCTTGCTGGCGGGCGAACTGGAGGTAGCCCTCCTTGCCCATATAGCGTTGCAACACCGCTGGCCGCGTCTGCCAGAGGTCCACCAAGATAAGGCCGTCCAGGGCGTTGTTGAAGTCGGGGTCGCGGTTGAAGCCCAGGATTTTCCCGCCCAATTTTAGGTAGTGGCGCAAAAGGACCGGGACCCCTTGGCGTTGGGGGTTAAGGTCGGCCAGGAGGGCGGAGAGGTCCTCCACTCCCCGGGTCCCGGCCAGGGCCAGGCGGACTTCTTTGTCCCACTCCGGCCGGAGTTGGAAAGGATTTTTCGGCCGGATGTATTGGGCCAACTCGGGCAGGAAAGTATGCATACTGAGCCAAGTTGCCAAGAGCCCTTGGGAAAATTCACTGTAGGCGTTGCTGATGGACACCGGGCCGAAGAGGTAGCGATAGTGCGGCTCCTGGACCAGGAGGCGGCCGATGCCTTGCCATAACAGCAGCAGCGCCCCATAGTTCTTCTGATACTCCGGCCGGACAAAGGAGCGGCCCAGCTCCAGGGCAGGCTGCAGGCTGGCCAAAAAGGGCGGGGCAAAATCAAAGAGGGTGGCCGTATACAAACCGCTCCGCCCGTGGCTGGCCAGGATCTCATCCACCTTGCCGATGCGGTAGGCCCCCACCACTTCCTGGGTAGTCTGGTTCCAGACAAAGAGATGCCGGTAATGGGCATCAAAGCGATCCAGATCCAGGGCCCGACCGGTGCCCTCACCGACCTTGCGGAAGGTGATCTCCCGGAGTCGGCCAAGTTCTTGAAGAAGCCGAGGAATCTGCCCGGCTTCGGCCCAATAGACCCGTTGGCTGCCGCTGGCCAGCAGCAGTTGGCTCGCCGGTAGGCGATTGACCTCCTGGGCCAACTCACCGGCCGCCACAGGGGCCATGATCTGCTCCGTCAGCCGCCGCGTCTGGGGCAGCGGGTGCAGCCGCCGCAGCCGCAGCGCCTTGGCAAAATGCCCCTGCAGCAAATAGGTGCGCAAGCGCAGATAATCTGTCACAGCCGCGGCGTCGCCCACCTGGTCCAGCGTGGTGGGGGCAATCACCTGGCCGATCTTTACCTGAATGGTCCGCCCGCTCTTATTGAGGGCCTCCCGGGGCAGGAGCAGGGTCCGCACCAGGGGATGCAGCAATCCCAGGACCTGGAAGAGGGGACCATTGTGGCCAGCAAAGAAAACCGGCAGCACTGCGGCCCGGCTCTTGCGGAGAAGCCAGGCCACGGTGGGGCTCCAGACCGGGTCCGTCACAGTCTTGGTGGACCAATGCAAGTGAGAGACTTCCCCGGCAGGAAAGATGGCCACTACCCCGCCCTGTTGGAGCCAGGCCACTGCCTCCCGCAAACCCGCCAGGCTAGCCCGGGGTGACTGGTGGGTGCCGAAGGGATCCACATAGATGAAGAGGTCATGCAGTTCTGCCACTTGTCTTAAGAGATAGTTGGCCACCAACTTGACATCCCGCCGCACCTGCCCCAACAGGGCCGGGAGAATGATACCCTCCACCCCCCCAAACGGGTGGTTGGCCACCACTACCAACGGCCCTGCAGAGGGGATGCGGCGCCAATCCCCCTCATCCACCTGATAATCCACCTGGAGCGTCTGCAACAAGGCTGCCAGAAATTCCCACTGATCCGCCGCCGCGGCAGCTTGGGCATAGACCTGGTTGATCCTCTCCAGACAGGTCAACCGGCCGAGGAGCGGCTGCCAAAAAGCCCGACCACCGGGTAAGCGGCCCAGCTCGCCGGGTAAGCTTAAGCCCACAAAACCCTTATTTTCTCTTGACGTGGACAATGATCTGTCTCCCTTACATTGGCTTAATCTCCTGATGATAAGATTTGTTGATACGTGCTGCATGTTAGAAAAGTAAAAGTTTTTTGTTCATCATGAACAAGAAAATGGCAATAAATCAAATAACAAAAATATAATTTTAATATAATAATATGAAAATTACTTCTTAACAATGAAATGTAATGGTATGGCCAATATTCTTATGAATAACTAATGGACTTATTATCTTTTATTGACAAATAAATGCTTATAATCACGGAGCAAAGGATAGGAAAGATTATGATTACGAAGTCAGCGCCTCGAATTTTTTCCGAACCGGAAGGAGTTAGTCTCCATCCCAGTCTCTTGCGGGAGATTTTCACCCATGCCAACCCCTTTGGTCATCATGAGGACCCCAAAACCCTGAATCTGGGTTTCGGCTTTATCTATTATGGCGTGGTGCGGGCCCTGCGGCCGCATCACATCCTGGTTATCGGGTCAGGCTATGGTTTCAGTGTGGTCTGTTTGGCGCTGGGGTTGAAGGATAATGGCAAGGGGCGCCTAACGTTTGTGGATCCGTCTTATTCCCTACTGAAAAACGGCCCCTTCAAAACCATCGGCGGGGTGGGGTTTTGGGATGATCCGGCAAAGGTCCAGGCCCATTTCCAACGTTTTGAGGTGGCTGAGCTGGTAACGCATTATAAGATGCGCAGTGATGAGTTCTTCCCGGCGTATGAGCAGCTGGGTTTGCCGCCCCTGGATCTGGCCTTTATCGACGGCAGCCATGCCCTCAAAGACGTACGCTACGATTTCCTCAAGGTTTTGGAGCATGCCAAGAAGAATACCTATATCTTCCTCCACGATACCAATATCTATATCCGGGAGATCCTGCAGCATGCCGGCGTTAAGAAGTGGCTTAACACCATCCGCCAGCAGCCCGCGCTCTTTGAGGTCCTTGATTTTCCCTTCTCTTCAGGCGTGGCCCTGGTACGGGTGCGGCAGGCCCAGGCCTGGAAGCACGTGGTCTCATGATCCCGGCACTCCTGTTTCTCTTGGCCGGGGGGGGAGCCTTTCTCTATTGGCGCTACGTCTGGTTCTGGCGCAATCCACCCCGAACCATCCCGGGTGGACAGACCGTGGTCAGCCCCGCGGACGGCACTGTGGTCTATGTCAAACAGGTGCCCCCCCAAGAAAAAGTCATTGCCATCAAACAAGGGGTGGCCCTCAGCATCAATGACATCACCCGCCAGGACCTGGAGGTGCCCAAGATACTCATCGGCGTCTTCATGAGCCCCTTTGATGTGCATTATAATCGCATGCCCCTTACCGGTGAGATCCTGGCCATTAACCATTACCCGGCGACGGGCCGCAACTTCCACATGGGCCCCATGCATTGGCGGTCCATCTGCAAGCGCCTCCCTATTTATGCGGGCAGCCAGCATATCGGGGTCAATGAACGCACCGTCACCGCTTTCCGCAGCGAATTTGCCGGCCAACCCGTCAAGGGCTACATCGTCCAGATCGGCGGCAAGAGCGTCTATGGCATCGATTCCTATGTGCAGGCCGGGCAGGTGGTGCCCAAGGGCGAGATCTTCGGCATGATCCGCATCGGCTCCCAGGTGGATTTAGTCCTGACCTGGCTGCCCACCATGGAAGTCGCGGTGAAACCAGGGGATAAGGTCTATGCGGGGGAGACCGTGGTGATTCGCCGGAAAGGCTAATGCTTTGCTGTCAGCGGTCAGGGATTAGAGATTAGAAATGAGGATTCATGGCCTCTGGCATATTCATCACAGCCGCCATTTTCAGAAGTTGCGGCCTTTGTTAGACTTTGGACTTCTCATGCCAAGTTGCTTGTAAATGGCTCATTTCCTCATCTCCCGCTCCCCCCGCTGGCGGGGGAAGAGGGTCAGGGAGAGGGGTGGCAAGATATCTGGTTGCTTACACTTGGGTATATTTTCATCCCCTTGCCGCAGCCTGGGGTGCGGATTAAAAGTTGAACTTTTGTGGCCTCACCACCCCTTAAGTTATTTCGGTTTGCCCGACTGCGCCCAGCGGGCCGTAGCCCCAGCGGGCATTTTCAGAGGAGCGTCCCATGAAGATTGATCTCCACGTCCATTCGCGCTTTTCCACCCGTCCCTCACAATGGGTGTTGCAGAAATTGGGCTGCCATGAATGTTATACCAAGCCTGCGCAGCTCTATGCCATTGCCCGGCAGCGGGGCATGGATTGGGTGACCATTACCGATCACAACACCATCAATGGCTGTCTGGAGATCGCCCATCTGCCGCGGACCTTCATCAGCGAGGAAGTGACCTGTTATTTCCCCGAGGATGGCTGCAAGGTCCATGTGCTGGTTTATAACATTACCGCCGAGCAACACCGGGAAATCCAGAAGCTGCGGGAAAATATCTTCGCCTTGGTGCCTTATCTGCAGCAGGCAGGCATCCCCCACAGTTTGGCGCACCCCCTCTGGTCTGTGAACGGCCGCCTAACCATCAACCATTTTGAGAAGCTCCTCCTGCTCTTCAAGAATTTTGAGATCAATGGCAGTCGGGATGAACAGCTCAACTACTTCCTGCGCCGCATCCTGGGTCACCTGACCCCGGCGTGCTACGAGCAACTCATCGACAAACATGGGATCGTGCCTGGGTTTCCCGAGCCCTGGCGCAAAAACCTGACAGGGGGCTCCGATGACCATAGTTCCCTGACTATCGGCCGGATCCATGTGGAAGTGCCAGGGGCAAACACCTTGGAGGATTTTTTTGCCGGCTTGGAACATCGGGAGGCCCGCATCAACGGTCAGGCCTCCAGTCCCCTGACCCTGGCCCATAATATCTACAGCATCGCCTATCAGTTCTATGCCCATAAGATGGGGCTCCATGACGAGGCTAAGTACAATAATTTCCTTAATTTTTTGGAGAATGCCTTAACCCCCACGGTGGTGCCTAAACGCTCCCTCCTATCACAGGTGGGGTATTCTTTGTTTAAGAGGAAAACCGGCGCCGGCAATGGCGGCAACCATCGGCCCCGGTTCTCCTTCCTGGACCTGGTGAAAGAGGAGATCAGCCGGTTCATCCAAGAAGATCCCCAGCTCAATGGCTTCTTCCGGAGCCTGCGCCAGGGCGTGAAGATCGGCGAGGAGGAATGGTTTGATTTCATTACCCAACTCTCCAACCAGTTGATCCGCAAGTTCAATCAGCGCTTGCTGGAGGGCATCAGTGGGGCCCATCTCGTGGATTTATTCCAGTCTCTCACCATTATCGGTCTGGTCTATCTCATGCTGTTGCCCTATTTTGCCGCGTTCAACTCCTTTGCCCAGGATAGGCATTTCAGTCAGAAAATTCTCTGCCGCTTCATGACCGAGGCGGAGGCCGACGCGACCCAGCCGGCCACCAAGCTGGCCCATTTTACCGATACCTTCTATGAAATCAACGGGGTGGCTTTGACCTTACAGAAACAGGTACAGGAGGCCCAGCTCAGCGGCAAACCCTATACGGTGGTAACCTGCGACCCCGGCCACCATGCGGTCCAGAGCGGCGTCAAGAACTTTGCCCCTCTAGCCGTCTGGGACCTGCCGGAGTATCGGGAACAGAAGCTCTTTCACCCGCCCCTCTTGGAAATGTTGCACTATTGTTACCAGGAGCGCTTTACCCGTCTCCTGGCGGCTACGCCCGGTCCCATGGGGTTGGCGGCCCTGTTCATTGCGCGGCTGTTGGATCTGCCCATCGACGGCACCTATCACACCTCCCTGCCCCAATATGCCCAATACCTGACGGAGGATGCTACCATCGAAGAGCTCATGTGGCGCTATATCCTCTGGTTTTACAATCAGATGCAGCATGTGTATGCCCCTTCCAGCAGCACCGCCGCGGAATTGGCCGACCGGGGTCTGGATCCCGCCCGCATCCGCACCTTCCCCCGGGGGGTGGACCTCTACCGCTTCCATCCCAACAAACGCAACGGCGTTTTGGAAAGCCGCTATCACGTGCCGGAGAGCCTGAAACTCCTTTATGTCGGGCGAGTCTCCAAAGAGAAGAACCTCCAACTGCTGGCCCGAGCCTTTATGACCGTCCAGGCTTTGCGCCCCCAAGCTCATCTGGTGGTGGTGGGCGATGGCCCCTATCTGGAGGAAATGCGGGAAGTTTTGGCTGATTATCCCTGCACCTTCACGGGATACCTGGAAGGGGAGGATCTAGCTGCGGTGTATGCGGCCTGCGATGTCTTTGTCTTCCCCAGCACGACCGATACCTTTGGCAACGTTGTCCTGGAAGCCCAGGCCTCGGGATTGCCGGTCATCGTCACCGACGCTGGTGGTCCCCAGGAAAATATGACTCCGGGCCAGACCGGTCTGGTGGTCAGGGCGGACGACGAAGAGGCCTTGGTGGCCGCCATCCTGGACCTCATTGACGACCCGGCCAAACGCCGGCAGATGAGCCAGGCTGCCCGGGCCTACATCGAAAACCGCTCTTTCAGCCAGGCCTTCAATGCAACGTGGGAATTGTATCAGAGCATTTCCCAGTCGTTGAGGGGATGAGGTGATGGCTACTGGATTAGGTTAGGGCTTAGGGATTAGGGAATGAAATTGTCAGGGAAGGTTATTTTCCCTATTCCCTTTTGCCTTTTGCCTCTCCCTTACTCTTCTTTGAGGATCGTGGCAATATGCGGCTGCATGGCCCGCCAGGCCGGGTAGGCCCCGGCGGTAAGGCCGAGGACCAGGACGAGGAGCAGGGTCTGCCAGTAGACCTCGGGGGTCAGGAAGACTTGGATGGTCCAGCCAAAGGCCTGTTTATTGATCACTAATATCAGGAGGAGGGCCAGGACGGTCCCGGCCATGGCCCCCAAGAGATAGCTCAGGAAGCTGGCCAACCCCGATTCCACCAGCACCATCCCCATGATCTGGCCCCGGGAGGCCCCCAAAGCCTGGAGCAGGGCCAACTCCCGTTCCCGCTCCATGATCAGCACCAGGAAGGTGGTGATGATGCCAAAAACCGCCACCAACACCGCCACACCCTCCAGGGCATAGGTCAGGGCAAAGGTCTCGTCAAAAATCCGCAAGATGCCGTCCTTCAGGTCCTGATGGGACAGGGCCACCAACCGGTAGCGGCTGCCATAGGTCTGTTGCAGGTGGGTCAACATCTCCGGCAGATGGGATTTATCCCGCAGGAACAAGCGTACCGCATTGATCTTATTATCCTGCCAGAATTGCTGGAAGAGTTTGATATCCAGCCAGACCGCGGCGCCATCGGTCCGGTAATCGTAAAAGACGGCGGCCACCTGTAGGCGTTGCGGGCCGCTGGGGGTGGGCAGGGTTAGCCAGTCCCCCTCCTTGAGGCCGAAGGTCTCGGCGAACGGTTCGGTGATCAAGACCTGCCCCCGGGCCCGGGCCTGGGCCATGGTCTCCTGGGGGTCCCCCTGGCGGAACCAGAGCCCGCCCCGTCGGGCCAAAACCTCGAAGCTGCCGCCGATGACCAGGATATAGCGATCCCGGTAAGGGAGGCGGACACAGCGGTAATGGTAGAGGTCGGCGATGCGAGGGTCCTGTTCCAGATTCTGCAACACCTCTACTGGCAAAAACTGATCATAACTGGAGGTGGAAAACACCGCGGGACCGAAAAAGATATCCCCACTGATGGATTTCTGCACCCAATTTTCCACGGTCTGGCGGAAGGAGCCGATCATGGCCACCACCGCAATGACCAAGCCCAGGGCAGTGGCCAACGCTGCAATGCTGACCGCAGTCCGGCTGAGGGAGCCGGCGAGATAGCGGCAGCCCATCTCCCCGGCAAAGCCGAGGAGGCGGCGGCTGGGCCCGGCCAGCCAGTGGCCCAACTGCCAGGCCGTCAACGGGGTAAACAGGGCAAAGCCCAGGAGGATCAAAAAGGCCGCGGCAAAGGCCGGCCAGGGAATACCATGGCCGCTTTTTACCAAGGCACCGATCCCTGCCAGGAGCAGTACCAATAGACCCAGATAGGCGCTGGAGACGGCCCAGCTCTCTAGTTTTTCTTCCAGTTCTTCTTTGTACCAGACAGCCCGGACGCGGGTGAGGGAGGCCTCCCGAGCCGGGATATAGGAGGCCGCCACGGTGGCGCCCAAGGCCAGGAGCCAAGCCCGCAGAAAGACCTGCCCCTCCAGCCAGACCTCCTGGGCTGCCACCGGCTGATACAGGGAAGTCAGGTTCTGGGCCACGAGCTGCAGGGCGGTTTGGGCCATAAGGCCCCCCAGGACCAGCCCCAACAGCCCCCCGACGGCGCCGCTCAGGGCACCCTCACTGAGGAAGAGGAGCATAACCTGGCCCTGGGTCATACCCAGGGTGCGCAACAGGCCGATCTCCCGGCGCCGGCGGACCACCGACAGGGTAACGGATTGATAAATGAGGAACATCCCCACAAACAGGGCAATGGCGCTCAAGACCGAGAGGTTCAGGCGATAGGCGCTCACCAGACCTTGCATGTAGTCGGCTTGGGCGCCCGGCGTAGTTACCTCAACCCCGGCTGGCAGGATTTCCCGGAGCTGTTGGGCTGCCGCGGCTAGTTCGCCGTGGACCAACAGGTCCACATAATCTACCCGGCCCTGGCGGTCCAGCATGTCCTGGGCCACCCCGATGTCCATAAGCATCAGGGCCCCGTCCAGGGGATAGAGGTCGCCGGCAGTGCGGAAGGTACCGGCCACGGTCAGGGTCTGGATTTTGGCCCCCACTGCCGCGGTGAAAGTATCGCCGGGTGAGACCCCTAAACGGGCCGCCAGGGGCGCGCTGAGCATCACCCAGCCGGGCCGGGTCAGGAAGTTCAGGAAGGTTGCTTGGTCCAGCCCGGTGGCCGTAAGGAAGCGGTAATCCCGGAACGGGACCTCCAGAAAGGGATCAACCCCCAGCAGCAGGGCCGAGAAGGTCTCCCGTCCCCTGATCTCCACCATGGTCTCGATGACTGGCGCCGCGGCCCGGATCAGCGGACGGCGTTTGAGGGCGGGAAAGAGGTTCTCGTCCACCGCGGCCCCTGGGCTCTGCACCCGCAGTTGGGTCCGGCCGGCTACGGCTGTCACCCCGGCCTGAAAACTCTCCAGGGCGCTGTGGGAGGCCAAGGCGATGCTCAAATAAACGGCAGTGCCGAGGGCAATGCTGAGGATGCCCAGGAGGCTGCGGCCCGGATGTTCTTGCAGGTGCCGAAAAGGCAGGCGGAGCAGCCAGATCTTCATGGCAGCAGCTGTCCATCCTGCATGCGGATGACCCGGTCTGCATACTGGGCCGCTTCCAGGGCGTGGGTGACCATAACCACGGTGAGGTTTTCCTGTTTGTGCAAGGCGGCGAAGAGTTCCAACACCTGGGAAGCATTGGTGGAATCCAGGTTACCGGTGGGCTCATCGGCCAGCAGCAGGGCCGGTTGGTTGATGAGGGCCCGAGCCACTGCAGCCCGCTGCATCTCTCCCCCGGAAACCTGATGTGGTTTATGATCCCGGCGGTGGCTGAGATTGACCCGCTCCAGCCAGGCGGCGGCCAGACGCAGGGCTTCAGGGGACGGCATGCCCCGCAAGATCTGGGGCAGCGCCACATTCTCCTGGATGGTCAACAGGGGCATGAGGTTGAAACTCTGGAAGACGATGCCCACCTGATCCCGGCGGTAGCGGGTTAACTGCTCCTCGCGAAAACGGCTCAGGTCCTTGCCCCGGAAGCGGATGCTGCCGGCCGAGATGCCCTCCAGGCCGCCGATGACGTGCAGGAGAGTACTCTTGCCACAGCCGCTTTTCCCGGTCACGGCCACAAATTCGCCGGCCGCGATATCCAAGTTCACCTCCCGCAGGGCCTGGATCTCTTCACTACCCTGCCGGTAGGTTTTGGTCACGCCTCGCAGGGTAATCAGGGGCGGGGGCGTTGACGGCGATTGGGCGGAGGTTTTTGGTTGCTGGGTCTGCTCCATATCCTGGGTTTCGTGGCCAGGGGTGCTGATTTGACGGGTCAAGGATCAGTGCCTCAATCCGGACATGGTCAAGATCTGGCCGGGGCATCGGCATTGCTGTCCGGCCGGCCGGCGATGAACTGCTGGATGGGTTCCAAGGGCGATTGCCGGAAACTCTCGGGATCGGTATGGGCGATAATCCGGCCCTGGTGCAGGAAGGCAATGGAGTCGGCCAAGGAAAAGGCCAACCCCAAATCATGGCTAATGATTACGGCCGTCACTTTGAGGCGGCGCACCGTGGTGGCAATAAGTTCGCCGATGGTGGTGGTCATAATGGGATCCAGACCAGTGGTGGGCTCATCAAAAAGGAGAATTTCCGGGTCCAAGGCCAGGGCTCGGGCCAAAGCCACCCGTTTGCGCATACCGCCAGAGAGCTCCCCCGGCATTTTATCGGTGATGCCCTGCAAGCCGACCTGCAGTAATTTTTCTTCAACCACTTGCTGAATCTGGCTCGCCCGCATGGTGGTGTGCTCCCGCAACGGGAAGGCCACATTTTCCCCCACCGTCAGGGAATCGAAGAGGGCGCCGTTCTGGAAGAGGTAGCCGAACCGCTTCCTGAGGTTGAACAATTCTTCAGAGGGCAAGGCCGCCAGATTTTTGCCGGCCACCAGCACCTGCCCCTCGTCTGGCAGGAGCAAACCCAGGAAGTGTTTCAACAGGACGCTTTTGCCCCCGCCAGAACGGCCTAAAATGACAGTAATTTCCCCGGCGGGAATGGTCAATTCGACCCCTTGCAAAACTTTCAGACCATTAAAGGATTTATAGACCTGCTGCAACCGGATTATCGTGGCTTTGTCTGACATGGCGGTCCATCTTGAAAAAGAATCAGGTCAACCTTCGCACCACCACCGTCGCCCTGCTGGACAGGGAGAGCAGCTAGGGAAACGGGGAAGTTAACTGCGCTCCAGCCCTAAAACAACATGGCGGTGAGGATATAATCGAAAATCAGGATGGCAATGGCCGACAGGACCACAGCCCGGGTAGTGACCAACCCCACCCCTTCGGCCCCACCTTTGGCCTGCAGCCCCTGATAGCAACTAATAACGGCCAGAATAAGCCCGAAAACAATAGATTTATAGAGACCATTATAGAGGTCATCGGCTGTCACCACCTCCAGCATTTTCTGCATGTAAGTGCCGGGGTTCACGCCCAGCAGGATGACCCCCACAAAGTAGCCCCCCACGATGCCGATGAAAACGCTGACCACGGTTAATAATGGCACCATGACGACGCTGCCCAGGATCCGGGGCAGGGCCAGATAATGAACCGGATGGACCGCCATGGCCAGGAGGGCGTCCACCTGTTCCGTCACCTTCATGGTACCCAACTCCGCAGCCATGGCAGAGCCCGCCCGAGCCGCCACCATTAGGGAGGTCAAGACCGGCCCCAACTCCCGGGTCATGGACAGGGCCACGCCGGCGCCCAACATGCTTTCGCCGCCGAACTTGCGCAGACCGTAATAAGCCTGCAAGGCCAATACCATACCGGTGAAGAGACCTGTCAAGATAACGATAAATAAGGAATTGACGCCGATGAATTCCAATTGCCGGAAAAAGTGCCGCCAGCGATAGGGCCGACGCGGCAGATAGAGGAGACTCTGCCCCAAGAGCAGAGCCATGCCGCCAAGCTCTTCCACAAAACGGCCGGCGACCCGGCCCAAGGCACTAAGGATAAACACGCTGCTGCCCCTACTGCAGGTATTCCGAAATATCAAACCTGCCGTTTAAGATGGTCCTCTATATATAGGAGAAGAGAAAATTTGAACATCTAGGCAGTTATTTACTATATCAAGGATCGGCCGGTTTGGCATCTGGAAAATAAGGAAAAGGGAGCGAGCAAAATAATGCTTCATAGTCACAGCGAAATTGTGATATAATGGGCTTCATTTGATACCAAGGTGCAATTGCCAAGATATTTTTCTCACACCCTAACCCTCCATTCCCCCCGAGTATTTGGAAATGAGGAATAAATAGCCTTTTGAGGGCAATTTGGTATGAGTCTCTCCATATCAACCCCTCCAGGTAGGTAAATGTCATTATGGCAAGAGGCAGTAACCACCCGGCAATGCGGTTAGGTTGCCTTTTAGGTGTCTTGATCCTGATCTGCGGCTGCACGAAGGTAGGACCGGATTTTGTCAAACCGGCGGTGGAAGTAAACCCGCAATGGTTGGAGGCCCAGGGATTTCCCCAGGTCTCCACCCGTTCCGAGGATTATCGGGAATGGTGGCAGAGCTTTCAGGATCCGGCGCTGGCCCAGCTCATCCAATCAGCCTATGCCCAGAATATTCCCCTGCAGCAGGCGGGGGTGAGGGTGTTGGCGGCCCAGGCCCAGCTCGGCGCGGTCATCGGCAAACTCTACCCCCAGAGCCAGCAAGCCCAAGGCTCCCTGACCCGGGTGCGGGAAAGTCAGGCCAGCCCCATTTCGGGGCCGGGCGCCCCCATCTACTTCTGGACCTCTCAATACGGCCTCAGCGCCACTTGGGAATTGGATTTCTGGGGCAAATACCGCCGGGCCATTGAAGCGGCTGATGCCACCCTCCAAGCCGCCATCGGCGATTACGACAACGCCCTGGTCAGTTTAACGGGAGATGTGGCCGCAGCCTATATCCTGCTGCGGACCTTGGAAAAGCGCCTGCAGATCGCCCGGCAGAACGTCGAGGTGCAGCGCCAGAGTCTGCGCATCGCCAACTCCCGGTGGCGGGGCGGCACCACCTCCAAACGGGATGTGGAGCAGGCCCAGACCATCCTGGAAAGCACCGAGGCCGATATCCCCACCCTGGAAAGCCAGGTCCGTCAGACCCGGAACGCCCTCTGTCAGCTCCTGGGGTTGCCGCCCCAGGATTTAGCCCAGTTTGGCGCCAGCCCGGCCGTCATCCCAGCGCCGCCCCCCCAGGTGGCGGTGGGCATCCCCGCTGACCTGCTGCGCCGTCGGCCCGATATCCGGCGGGCCGAATGGGCTGCCGCGGCAGAGTGTGCCCGCATCGGCGCCATCAAGGCCGAGCTCTACCCCTCTTTCTCGCTCACCGGCTCCTTCGGCTTTCAGGCCAGCGACGTGGGGCAATACACCCTGGGCAATATATTCAACTGGTCCAGCCGCACCGGTCGAGGCGGCCCCGGCTTCAGCTGGAACATCTTGAATTACGGCCAGATTACCAACCAGGTGCGGGTGCAGGATGCCCGTTTCCAGGAAGCCCTCCTGACTTATCAGAACACGGTCTTGCTGGCCCAACGGGAGGTGGAAGACGCCCTCATCGCCTTCCTCAAGAGCCAGGAGCGGGCCCTGAAGTTGGCAGCGGCGGTGACTGCGGCCCAATCCTCCTTGGAACTGGCCATGAAACAGTATCGGGAGGGCATCACCGATTTTACCACGGTGCTTACCGCCCAACAGGCTGTGCTGGCCCAACAGGACAACCTGGCCCTTACCCTGGGTGACATTTCCGCCAACCTGGTGAAGGTCTATCGGGCCTTGGGCGGCGGCTGGCAGCTCCGGGAAGGGCAGGATTTTGTCCCTGCGCAGCTTAAAGCCACCATGGCCAAACGGACCAACTGGGGGCGGTTGCTAAGCCTGCCGCCGGTGCCGGCGATGACCACAGAGGAACGCCGGCCGGATATCCGGGCGCCGGTGTGGTAAAGGGAAGAGGGAAGAGGGAAAAGGAATCTGGCATGAAAGTTCGGTTTTTCTTTATGGCCCTGCTGGTTGTGTGTAGCACCGCCTGTAACGATCGGAACACCTATGTGCCGCCCCCGCCGCCCAAAGTCATGGTCAGCCAGCCCCTCCAGCGACCGGTGGTGGATTACCTGGAGTTTACCGGCAACATCGTGGCTTACCAGACTGTGCCCCTCCAGGCCCGAGTGGAGGGCTACCTGGAAAAAGTCCTCTTTCAGGATGGGCAATATGTGAAGAAAGGGCAGCTCCTCTTCCTCATCCAACAGAACACCTATGAGGCCAAATTGAAACAGGCCCAGGCCGCGCTTCTGGCCGAAAAGGCCCAGTTGGAGCATGCAGAAACCGAATATCGCCGCTATGCCAAGCTGGTCAAAGAGGACGCGGCGGCCCAGACCGATGTGGACCGCTGGCGCTACGAACGGGATTCCCGCCGGGCCGCGGTGCTGGCCGCTGAGGCCCAGGTGGAGTTGGCCAAACTGAATCTGGACTACACCCGGGTAGTAGCCCCCTTTGATGGCCGCATGGGGCGCCATCTGAAAGACCCTGGCACCCTGGTGGGGGCCGGGGAAAAGACCCTGCTGGCTGAGATCAACCAGATCGATCCCATCTATGTCTACTTCAATATAAATGAACAGGATCTGCTGCGGGTGCGGGGCAAAGACCCAAAACCCCCAGCCGGCAGCAAGGGCCCACAATATCCTGTGCAGGTGGCCTTGGCCGACGAGAGTGATTTCCCCCATGCTGGGCAACTGGATTTTGCCGCCCTCTCCCTTAACCCCACCACCGGCAGCCTCATGCTCCGAGCCATCCTAGCCAATCCCCGGCATATCCTTCTGCCCGGGATGTTTGCCCGGGTGCGGGTGCCTATTGCCGAGCAGCAGCAGGCCCTCCTGGTGCCGGAAGCAGCCGTCAGTTTTGATCAGATCGGCCCCTATCTGCGGGTGGTCAATGACAAAAATCTGGTGGAACGCCGGGGTGTCAAATTGGGGGTGCAGGATGGCAATCTCCGGGCCATCCTGGAAGGGCTGCACCCCCAAGATTGGGTCGTGGTCACCGGCATGCTCCGGGCCATCCCGGGCCGGGAGGTGACGCCGGAGCGCACCACCCTGTCGGCCTCCGCCCCGCCGGTGCCGGAGTCCGGGGAACGCCGGCCATGATCTCGGAATTCTTCATCAATCGGCCCATCTTCGCCAACGTCATTGCCATCATTACCATCATCCTGGGTGCAGTCTGTCTCTTCCGCCTGCCGGTGACCCAGTATCCGAACATCGTCCCGCCCACCATCCAGGTGACCACCAGCTATCCGGGGGCCAGCGCCCAGGTGGTGGCCAACACCGTGGGCATCCCCCTGGAGCAGGCCGTCAACGGGGTCAAAGATTCCATTTACATGTCCTCCACCAGCGGCAGCGACGGCAGTTATATCCTGACCATCACCTTTGCGGTGGGCACCGACCTGGACACCTCCCTGGCCTTGGTGCAGAATTTCGTCAACGGCGCTCTGTCCCAGTTGCCCTCCACAGTGCAGGCCATGGGGGTGAGTGTCAAGCAGATCTCCACCAATATCCTCCAGGTGGTCAGTCTCTATAGTGAGGATGACCGCTACGACGAGACGTTTCTGGCCAACTATGGCTTTATTAATCTCCAGTACCCCTTGGCCCGTTTGCCCGGCATAGCCCAGATCAAGATCGTCGGGGCCGGCTCCTATGCCATGCGCCTCTGGCTTGACCCCGCCAGACTGCAGCATTATCAGCTCACCGCCATGGACGTGGTGAATGCCATCCAACAGCAAAATGTCCAGGTGGTGGCCGGCCAGTTGGGAGGGCCGCCGGTGCCGGCAAACCAGGCCTTCCAGTTCACCATCAATGCCCTGGGTCGGCTGGAGGATGTCAGCCAGTT
>CAZARS010000054.1:0-654 GCA_964487625.1 uncultured Desulfobacca sp. | reverse complement strand
AAATATCATTGTCAAGACGTATCAGACCCCGGAGGCCACCCAGATCGTCCGGGTAAAAGATCTGGCCCGGGTGGAATTGAGCCAGCAATCCTTCACCAACTTTTCCCGGTTGGGCGAACATAAGGCAGCCCACATTCTGATTTATTCACAACCCGGGGCCAATGCCATTGCCGTGGGCCGGGAAGTCGACCAGGCTATGAAGGAGATGAGCAAAACCTTCCCGGCCGGCCTGAAGTATGCCATCGCCTACGACACCACCCTGTTCATTGACCAGGCCATCCACGCCGTCTATGAAACCCTCTATGAAGCGGCTATCCTGGTGCTCATCGTCATCATGGTCTTCCTGCAGAACTGGCGGGCTACCCTGGTGCCGGCCACCACGGTGCCGGTGACCATTATCGGGGCGTTCGGGGCCATTGCCCTGTTGGGCTTCACCGTGAACCTGATGACCCTCTTTGCCTTGATCCTGGCCATCGGTATCGTGATCGACGACGCCATCGTCATTGTGGAGAACTCTTCGCATTATATTGAACAGGGGCTCTCCCCCCACGACGCCGCCATCAAGGCCATGAACGAGCTGACCGGGCCGGTCTTGGGGATTACCCTGGTGCTGACCGCCGTCTTCTTGCCGGCCGCCTTCATGCCGGGGATTAC
>CAZARS010000053.1:12949-19649 GCA_964487625.1 uncultured Desulfobacca sp. | reverse complement strand
TGGTCGGCTGAGTCCTCTGACCCTCTTGAGCGTGGCCCTTCTGACCTCGGGGTTCGGCCATATTTTCATGACCATACCACCTGTGGCCTTCTCCCTGAGCTGGCGCCTCGTGCATGGCTTTGGCGATGCCCTCATCATGATGGAGAGCTATACTACCATTGCCCGCCTTTTTCAGGTGGAACGGATCGGCGGTAACGCCAGCCTCATCAGTCTGGTGAGCGTCGGCGGCAGTTTTACCGGCGCCCTGATCTTCGGCCCCCTGGGCGCAGCCTGGGGCTACCAATGGCCCCTGATCATCTCCGGCGGCATCAGCTTGGGTCTGCTCCCCCTGGCCTTTTGGGGACTGCGGGGCCAGGCTCAGGGGGTGGTTACTGGTCAGAGATCATAACGAGCTGCTCTCCCATGATTGATCATCCGAAATTTTCTCCTCCTGATACTGGCGGGGGTGAGAGAGTAAAGTGGGGGGCTAAATATTTTTCTGACGGCACCTTGTTCTCTGCACCGCCACAGCTCCCAAAACCACTCCCTGACGCTCGTGCCTGGAAATGAGTTGTCCCAGCCGCCAGTTTTCCCCTACTCCCTCTCTAACTACTGCCGAGGCGTCACCGGGAAGTCCCTGGCAGGCTGTCCAGGAGGGCTGCCAAGGCCTCGGCACTCTGGGCTGGGGCCAAACAGGTGGTGCCGGGGCAGACATACGCAGTGGGCTGGCCCTGGAGCATGTCGTAGTCCCGCACACCTGGCACCAAGGTTGCCAACATCTCGGCGTTGCCGGAAGTCTTTACGACCAGGCGGCGGTGGGGCAAAAAACGGCGATAAATGACGGCCAACATCGCCTGGATGACCGGATGGGTGAGGGGCCCCACCAGGGTCAGTCCCACAGGTTCGGCCAGAAAGCTCTCCTGGGCCGCGGCCAAATGAGTGAGGGCCCGGGGGTTTTCCAGCATGAGGCTCTGCAGGCGCGTCAGCAGCTCCTGGGCGCGGGCCGCCAACTCAGGCCGCTCGGTATAGCGGTGCAGGCGTATCAGGTTATGCACCATAACGGCATTGCCCGAGGGCACGGCCAGGTCTTGAAAATTCTTGGGCCTCACCAGGAGGGTTTCATGGTTCTGGGGGGTTGAGAAATAACCCCCGCCGGCCGTATCGGCAAAGGCTGCCTCTGCTGCGGCGGTCAACTCCAAGGCGGCTTGGAGCCAACGCAGATCAAAAGTGGTTTCGTATAAATCCAGGAGCCCGGCAGCCAGATAAGTATAATCATCCAGGAAGGCCGGGCGGGAGCCATCGCCAGCCCCCCAAGTGCGTTGCAGGCGACCAGCCCGTTCTTTTTGCGTCAGGAGGAAATCGGCCGCTTGGCTGGCAGCCGCAGCATACCGTGTCTCCCCCAGGACCTGGGCGCCCACCGCCATGGCGGTGATCATCAGGCCATTCCAGGCAGTGATGATTTTCTCATCCCGGTGGGGCCGGATCCGCTGTTCCCGGGCGGCCAGGAGCTGCTGGCGGGCCTGGGCCAAGATGTCAGCCACCTGCTGGGCGCTCAGGTCGAATTGCCGGGCTAGAGCTGCCTCGGACATTGGGCGGTGCAGGACGCTGGTGCCATGTTCAAAATTTCCCCCCGGGGTCACGCCGAAGGCCGCAGCCACCAAAGCCCCGCGCTCCGGCCCCACCACTGCAGCAATTTCCTCAGGGGTCCAGACAAAAAATTTGCCCTCTACCCCTTCGCTATCCGCATCCTGGGCTGCATAAAAGCCGCCCGTGGCTGCGGTCATCTCCGCCAGGACATAATCCAAGGTTTCCCGGGCGATCTGGGCATACCAGGCATCCCCGGTGAGTTGATGGGCCTCGAGATAACGCACCGCCAACTGGGCGTTGTCATACAGCATTTTTTCAAAGTGGGGGATTAGCCAAACAGCATCCACGGTATAGCGGTGGAAGCCACCCCGCAGCTGGTCATAGATACCGCCCTCACCCATTTTCTTAAGGGTGAAGAGGAATTTTTCCAATACTTCGGGCCGCCGGGTCCGGTAATAATAGCGGGCCCAGAAACCCAGGTCCAGGGACGGGGGAAATTTGGGCGCGCCGCTGAAGCCGCCGTTTTCTTCATCAAAATAACGGAAACTGTGGGCTATGACCGTGTCCAGATTGGCTAAGGTCGGCGCCGGACCGGCATCCGGGGTCAGGGCCAAGATCTGCAGGTTCTGCTCCAACATCCCGGCCACATTGGCGATATTGCCTTTTTTGGTGCGATAGGCCTCCGCCAAGGCCAGGAGCAGGCGAGGGAAGCCCGGCATCCCCCCCCGATCCTCGGGGGGAAAATAGGTGCCGCCATAAAAGGGTTTCAGATCCGGGGTCAGGAAAACGGTCAGCGGCCAGCCCCCGCGGCCGGTGAGCATATGCACGGCACTCATATAAATGTCATCAATATCAGGCCGCTCCTCCCGGTCCACCTTGATATTGACGAAATGCTCATTCATGATCTGGGCAATGGCAGGGTTTTCAAAACATTCATGGGCCATAACATGGCACCAATGGCAGGTGGAATAGCCCACACTCAGGAGGATAGGCCGGTCCTCCTGGCGGGCTCGCTCCAGAGCCTCAGGCCCCCAGGGATACCAATCCACCGGGTTGTAGGCGTGTTGCTGCAGATAGGGGCTGGACTCATGGATGAGGCGATTAGGTTGGCCGACGGTCGCCATGGGCAATCCTTTCTTCTCGGGCTCTAGCCCGTTTTTTTCAATAAAAAATGAGGCACTGCAAGGGACTTGGGTCAAACGCCCCAAGGGCTATCCGAGCGCCCTTCCCATTGTGGCTGTGCTTGGATAATACCTTGCTATATCCTTAACATAATCATGTTCAGAAGAAGCGCAACAAGAGGAAACCCGGGGCTTGGTATGGCAGGCCGCACCAAGGGCTGGGAAAGTGGTGTAGGAGGAGGATCTGAGAGGGGGCAGAAGGCTAGCCAGGGGAGGGTTACCCCTCCCCCGGCTGGGCGGTGAAGTTTCACAAGATAACTGAGCGGTTAGCGCCGATAGCCCAAGATCTTTTCCACTTCGTCGGCATCCGCATCCATCACATAAGGAATGCCGGAGACCATGGCAGCTTCTTCGGTGAGGGCGACCAGGTCGTCCCGAGAAATGTACTGGAGGGCGAATTTCCGGGCGCCGGCCATGAACTGCTGCAGGCCTTGGGTCATACGGCTGATGTAGCTGTACATGCCGATGGCGCCAGTGGGAATCCGGGCGAAATCCTTGCCGTATTTGCGCCGTAGGTTACTGGCCTCCACAAAGGTCTCCAGGATGGCATCTTCCAACTTGGCGCCTTCTTCAGCCGCACATTGTTCCGCTAATTTTTTGCCTTCAGTGGTGCCCACCATGGCTGCGGTCATGATGGAGCGGCCCATGCACACCAACTTGACATAAGGGGCGGCCAAAGCCAGGGCCTTGAAGACATGATCCTCTAGGGATAGGCCACCGGCGATGGCAATATCGGGGACAAACTCGCCCCGGCGATCCAAATAAGAGGCATACTCATACAGCAGGCATTCCAGATGGACAGTGGGAATACCCCATTCGTTCATCATACGCCAAGGGCTCATGCCCGTGCCGCCGCCGGCCCCGTCAATGGTGAGGAGGTCGATTTTGGCCTGGGAGCAGAACTTTAGGGCCCGGGCCAAATCCGCTGGCCGGTAGGCGCCGGTCTTCAAGGTGACCCGTTTGGCCCCCACTTTCCGCAAGTGCTCAACAGTCTTATAAAAATCATCTTCGGTGACCATGCCCAAGCGGGAGTGGCGTTCGAATTCCCGGATGCCTCTCACCTTATACTGCTCTTCGGTGGCCGGCTCCAGCGGGTTGGGCAGGACGATGTACCCTCTTTCCTTTAATTGTTTAGCCCGCTCCAAGGTCGGCAGCTTCACCTCGCCACCGATATTCTTGGCGCCCTGACCCCATTTCAACTCAAAGGTCTCCACGCCCAGCTTCTCAATGACGTATTCGGGCACGCCTAACCGGCCATCTTCGACGTTGGCCTGGACGATGATATCACCTTTGCCGTCATACCATTCTTTAAAGATGCGAACTCGGCGCTCCATCTCAGGAGAGTGGACCACCTTGCCATTTTTAATCTCTGCCTGGGGGTCCATGCCACAGACGTTCTCGCCGCAGACAATGATGATGCCGCTGATGGCAGCGCCGATGGCCATGGCCTCCCAATGAATCCGGGCAATGTCCGTGGAACCCAAGGCACCGGTGAAACAGGGAAAGCTTAGGGTGACCTTATGCTCCACGCCGATCTGGGCACTCACATCCACGGCCGGGAAGATGGCCTGATCCGGATCAGGCTCCACGCCAATGGCGCCCACACAGGTGCCCTGAATATTGAAATGGGAAAAATCGCAAGGATAGTCTTTGTCGGCCCCGGCTGTCACCTTGCCAAAGGGCATGGGATAGAGTAGTTCCCGCCCCCGGATGGCAGAGCGACCGATCTCGCAGGGTCCCGGACAACCGTCCAGACAGGTGACGCAGATGCCTGAAATAGGGGCGGCTTTAACCCGGGTTTTGGTTAAGGTGGCAGGACTACGGTTAGGATTACTGAAAGTCATGGATCTTCCTCCTTTAGTATCATGACCCGGCCAAAAATGGTCAGGGGGTGTAGCAAACCAGCACAGACAACCAGGGGGGGTGGCACCAGGGGCAGCATCCGGCCCCGGCTGCCTGGAGTCAGGCCAAACCATCCCCCGGCAATGAGCAATTTAACAAATTTGTATAATTGCTGGCAATCCAAGGGAGCCTTCCGTCGGCTTGACCTCTTTTTGACTGCCGCAGAATAATGGGTAATATCAAATTCTTAAGGTCTAACCCGCCTAGGCTGGGCAACCCCGCCAAGGGGGAGACATTTTTCCCAAGGCTTCTTCCATAATTAACATCTTATTGATTAAATTGATTATTTGTCCATATTGGTTAATAATTATACATTATTGTAAAATTAATAACTTAACATTAACAAAAATGTTATTTATGCTTGAAAACCTGCCCCTCCCGGGTGGCTTGGCCAAGCCCCCTCATGCCCTATCTCCATGCCGCAAACGGGATAAAAAGGCGAACGACGGTCAGGGCGTGCCAACTGGTGTTAACTTCTTCCCACAAAAACGCCATGCCAGCGGCGTCCTGCCAGTCGTCCTCCTCTGGACCGGGGGTGGGACGGGTAGAAAACGGCTAACCGTGCAACTAGAGGTGAGGGATTGCAGCCCCATCCTGTCATCAACCTCACCCCGGGGGTGGCCCCTGAGATCTGGGGAAGGCGGTACCGTTAGAACCTCCCTTAATAACTGCAAGAGGCATACCAGCGGGGTTGTCTCCACCTCGGTAAGGAAAGAAGCCAGAACTTGGCGCTCCCCCCGGAGCCGGGGCAGAGCCAATCACCGCTGGGCCACCCCTTAGCTTCGGCGGCGGCAGCTTGGGGCTGGGCCTGAAATCACCAGGCCAGGGTATTGCTTGGCAAGGCTCAACGGCTGGAGGGAGAGGGGCAAAAAGTAAGAAAAAAATCCCCCACCCTGAAACAACACGGTGAGGGATTCTCATGATTCTAAGCTAGACAAAGAGGAGTGGGGTGAGCGACGGGATTTGAACCCGCGGCCACCGGGGCCACAACCCGGTGCTCTGCCACTGAGCTACGCCCACCACACAAGAGTTAAATATATCGCAAAGAATTGAGGCTGGCAAGGTCTTGGGGGAGAAAAATCTCTCGCTCACCCCTCCAGATTACAGACCTAACTCCTGCTTAAAGGTATCCAAGCCGATCTCGTCGATAATTTTGCCGAGCCGCCGTTTTTTATTGGCTTTCATGAACCAGTCGATGATTTTATCCACCAGTTGCATGGCCTGGTAGTCGTCCAAGCCCTCGGCAATGACATCGCCCAGACGGGGCTTGATGCCGGAGAGGAAGCCGCCGGCGTAGACCTTCCAACCGTTTTTAAACCCCACCAAACCGATGTCCTTGCCGGCGCTTTCGGCGCAGGAATTGGGGCAGCCCGAGACGCCGATTTTAAATTTATATGGCAATTCAAAGCCATGGTATTTGCCGTCCAGAGCTAGGCCAACTTTGACCGCGTCCTGCAGGCCGATGCGGCAGAAATCCGTCCCGGGGCAGATCTTCACGGACCGCACACACAGACCGATGGCCGCGCCGGGGGTCAAACCCAACTCCTGCCAGATCTGGGTCAGGTCATCTTCCTGGACGCCCACCAAAGCCAGACGTTGGGCTGAAGTCAGTTTGATGGCCTGTACTTTATACTTCTCCGCCACCGCGGCGATTCGCCGCAACAGCTCAAAATCGGTAATGATGCCCCCCGGAATATGGGGGGCGATGGCATACGTCGTCTTATCTCGCTGTAAGATAGCTCCCTTTTCCAGAATATCCTCAGCCACAACATCCTCCTCTCTGCATTAGGCTCGCCGCAGACGTTTGTCGGGTGTGGTTGGGCAGCCTTGTGGCTTTAATCCTGCACCCGCACCCAGGTAGCTTGGGGGCCTTTCAGGCCCTCTTCCCAGGCGAGTTTAACCTTTTGGCCAACCTTGAGATGCTCAAATTTGCCTTTTTTGACGGCGTTGGCGTGAAAATAGATTTCCGTCCCATCGCCGGTTTCGATAAAACCGAAATCCTCGTCAGGAAAGATCCGGACCACTTTGCCACTCAGCGCGGTCTCTACATG
>CAZARS010000053.1:0-12928 GCA_964487625.1 uncultured Desulfobacca sp. | reverse complement strand
GGGTATCGGAGATCTCCTGCAGCCGCCGGTCGAGGACATCAAAGGCCTCGATGATGAGGGGTAGCACCAATTCGCCCTGGCGGGTGACAGTCACCACATTCCCGGGGATCGTGGCCACCAAGCGGACCTCGAACTGGCCTTGGCGATGGTGACCGGAACCGATGATTTCCAAACGGGCGTTGACAATGGGGTCAAAATAGCGCTTTTGCAGGCGGGCCATCTCTTGTTCGACCTTGTGGCGCCACTCCGGCAGCACTTCCAGGTTACGGCCTTCGACGACAACATTCATAGGCAAACCCTCCTGCTCATCTCAGGATAACGGTTTTATAACAAAAATAAGACCGAAGTAAAGGCGATGTCCAGATTTTTTCCAAAAAAACTGATCTGTCAGGCAGATTTCACCCCCATGCCGCAGGGTCGGCCTCCTGGATCCGTCGCTGTCTCGCCAAGTTGCTCGCTGGTCCGGCCGTGCCCCTTCCCCTGAAGGCCACGACCCTCTTTCTGCTTGACAATGGGTGGGGAATGCATTATGATTTTTTTTTTCATTTGCAACATTGAAAAATCCACACCAAAAATTGCCCCCCAAGAGTGGCGCTACTTCGAGCTTCAGGCCGATATCTGCCAGACCTTGGCCAATGCCAAACGGTTGCAGATCCTGAATCTCCTGAAAGATGGCGAGATGTCGGTGGGGGCCATGGTCGAGGCTCTGGACATCGCCAAGCCCAATCTTTCCCAGCATCTGGCGGTCATGCGGCAGAAAGGTATTTTAGTTAGCCGCCGGGAGGGTACCACCATCTATTACCGCCTAGCCACGCCCCATATCACCGAGGCCTGCCGCATCATGCGCCAGGTCCTGCTGGAGGCCTTGGCCGTGCGGGGGGCTCTCCCCGAGGCTAAATCCATGGCGGGGGCCCAGAAGGCCCTGGCAACTCCCGACTCCTCTTAAGGGGGGTTAAGCTATTATTTTTTTTCTTTATAATTGCAATATTGCGCAATTAATAAATATCGGAGGACTATCATGAATCAGGCAATTTCTTTCTCTCAAGAAGTCACCGAGGCGCCCCAGTCGCCGGCCCGGCCCAAACTCAGTGCCCAGGAACGCCTGGCCCGTCGGCTGGCCGCAATCCAAGCCTTGAAAATCCGGGGCCGAAAACAACTGGCCATGGGATTCGCCTTCCTGCTTCTCCTGGCTGCTGGCTGGATTTGGCCGGTTTTGGGGTATTTTATTCCGGTCTGTATGTTGTTGGGCATCGGCATTGCCGCGTTCCAAGGCCGTTCCTGGTGTAACTGGCTCTGTCCCCGGGGGTCTTTCGAGGATAGCCTCCTCAGCCGGATCAGCCGCCAACGGCCCATTCCGGCGGTGCTCCGGGGGATGCCCATGCGGGTCGGTGTCATGTTGCTGTTAATGACCATTTTGACCATCATGATAATCCGTCTCTGGCCGGATCCCATAGCCATCGGGGGGTTTTTTGTGCTGATGCTGACGGTGACCACGGCCGTGGCCCTGGTGCTGGGGATTATCTATCACCAGCGGTCCTGGTGTTACCTCTGTCCCATCGGCACCATGTCCAACTGGGTGGGAAAAAACCGCCGGCCTCTGGCCATCGTGTCGGCCAAATGTGTGGATTGCGGCTTGTGTGCCCAACAGTGCCCCATGCAGTTGGCGCCGGTGACCCTCAAAGACCCCAGCGGCCTGGCCTATAAGGGCGATTGCCTAAAGTGCAGCCTCTGTGTGGCCCAGTGCCCCACTGCGGCCCTCCAGTGGCAAGAATAAATCGGCGCGATCCTGAACCGGCTAGGACCTGGCGGCGATACTTGCCCGGCTGGCAGCCGCAAGCATGACGGAAGAAAGTAACCCTTTCCCCGGACCTCGTGCTGCCATGCCTGACCAGGCCGCCGGGGACATGCCGGGAGAGGTCTCAAGGAGCGTGGATCAGGCCAATGGGATGGGCCGCGCTGAGGCAGCCCATCCCTTATTCTGTTAATCGCCCTGCCTCTTGGGCAAACCGAGGGTGGCGGCCACTTGGGCCACCATATCCTGAGTGAACTCCTGGATGTCTGCCGGAGTCCAAGGGGAGTGGCTGGGTTGCCGGGCCGGGGTCAGGAGCCTGGGCCGATTCTGGTATTCAGGTCTGGGGGTGACCTCGAATTCCGGCGGGAAGGCGTTGTCGAAATACATCTGTTGGAAACCGATAAATTTCAGGTGGTGGGCCGTGGCATCCACTACCGCGACCTGATCCCGGCTGATCAGACCAGCCCTGAGGGCGGCCCGCAGGCCAGCCAGGGATTCGCCGCCCTGGGTGCAGGCAATATGGCCGTTCCGGTTGGCCAGGAGCATATTATCCATAATCTCCTGTTCGGTAACTTCCACCACCGCAAAGGCTTCGGCGCCGGCGCGGCGGGTATATTCCTCCACCAAACGGATGACGCGGGGCATGGAGACCGGCCGACCGATCATGGCGGCCTGAGCCACACTGGGCTGGACCGTTACCGGTACAAAGAGGCGGCGCTGCGGGTTTTTCTCCTGATAATAACGGAAGACCGGATTGGCATGGCGGGATTGCACGCCAATCACCGTGGGCAAGTCCTCGATGATGTCCAAGTCGTGGAAACGCAGGAAGCCCTCCAGGACAGCGGTGATATTGCCGGCATTGCCGATGGGCACCACGATGACTTTGCCGGCCAGATCATAATCGAACCATTGGGCAATTTCATAGGCATAGGACTCCTGCCCCCGGATGCGCCAACTGTTTTTAGAGTTCAGGAGGGCCACATGATAGTGTTCAGCCAAGGCTTCCACCACCCGCATGCAATCATCAAAGACACCGGGAATTTCCAAGACCTGCGCCCCGGCCCCCAGGGGTTGGGAGAGCTGCTGGGGGGTTACTTTGCCGTGGGGCAACAGGACGGCCGACGCCACCTTTTCCCCCAAATAGGCGGCATAGAGGGCCGCGGCTGCCGAAGTGTCCCCGGTGGAGGCGCAGATGGCCAAGACGCCGGTTAAGTTCTTGGTCCGAATGAGATAGTTGAGATAACTCAAGGCCGCAGCCATCCCCCGATCTTTAAAGGAAGCACTGGGATTCTGGCCATCATTCTTGAAATAAAAGGCCATGCCCACCTCATCCTGCAGCCGGTCATTGGCTTGCACCTGGGGAGTATGGCATTCGCCCAGATAGATGATATCCTCCGGCGGGATAATGGGCGCAATGAGTTCGTGATAACAGAAGACCCCCCGCACCGCCGGGTCATTGAGCAGACGGCGGTAATCAAATAGCCGCCGCCAAAAGGCCCCTGGGTGCGCCTTGAGCCGGTCAGCTTCCAGATCAACCAGGAGAAAAAGCCCCTGACAGTGGGGACAGGTATATAACAAGCGGTCAATACCAAATTCCGCGCCGCACTCCAGACAGCGATAGACCATGCGCCCTGCCGCCTTGGGCAAGAGATACGGCTGGACATCGGCGGGAAAATCCTCCCATCGCATAGTATTCTCCTCTGAGCTCTATGGAATCCGCAGTGTTTCGTGCCACTTTATCACAGATACGGGGCAGATGCCAGACGTTAACCGGGGAGGGGCCACTGCCCCAGACACAACGGCTTGGTCGGTCGGCGCAGGGATCTTAAGGTAGGGGAGTAATTGCGGGGGGTAGGCACCGGGCAGCCGGGGGCTCCCAAGAAATTACATTGACCAAGGCCGCCTCTCGCGTTATCATACTTTCTTAAGATATATGATGAAATATTTCCCATTTAATATCAGGGTGTCGGTTATGCGACTTCGCTGACCCGTCTGGCCCCCCGCAATCCCGTACTCGAACCCGGGAACGAATCTTGATCCACGCGTTGCTAAGAGGTTGAAAGTCTTTGGGACTACCAGGCCTCTCGCTATCAGCTTGACGCTTTGCCCCACAACCCGAAAGGAGAGATCTCGTGGAAGAAAATTTCTTAGAACAAGTCAGTAACCACCTGGAGTTTTTGGGCTATGCAGTTTCCTGTGATGAGGAAGACAAAGTCTATCGGGCTGTCCATCCTTTTCGGAATAATTTTCTCTTCTGGAAATATCGCGGGGGCGTATTGCTGACCAGTATTTATCGGGCTACAGAGGCAGCCCAGGAAGAGCTCGAGGCCTATCTCAGCGCCATCAATACCCTCAACCAGGAGGCTGCCGTCTGCCGTTTCCTAGCTGATAAGGAAAATGACCTGCGGTTCGAGGCTTGGTATCCTGCCAGATATGATAAAACCTCCTTCGGCATTTTCATGGACTCCTGGCAGGAGGATACCGATCTCTTGCGGAAGCATGGCGAGAATTTGGCAGATTTCCTGGAATAACTAAAGGTTGGCAGAGCAGCCAGGGCGGGGCGTCGCCCTGGCTACCCAGAACGCCGCGTTCCTCCAGGATGAGGCGGCCAGCGCCGCTGTCCCCTTCAGGCCTCCAGCCAATCCTGCAGTTGGGGCATCTCTTCCTGCTCCCATGCCGGGGAGAGGCGGATCTGCAGGAAGGCCTGGAAGAGGCCGTCCAGAATGGCGGACACCGACTCCACCTGATACATCTGGTCGAAAAAATACCCTTCCTGATCGTCGTCGCCCTCTTGGGGGCCGGCGGCGTTCTTATTCTTCAACCCCTTGACCTCCAAGGTGGCGGCTTTGAGGGTGAACTGCCATTCATCCTGGCCCCGCTGCATTTTGAGCTGCATCTCTTCCGGCAGTTTCCCCTGCAGCAGGCCCAACCGGGCTTCCCGATGCTCCGAATGGCTGCCTTGGAGGGCCAAGGTTTCCCGGTATTCCCCGTCCCCGGTTTCCAGGATCATTTTATCTCCCACGGCCAGGAGAACCGGTTCCTGGTCTGGCAAAGGCAGGAGACCATCGCTCTGGGTTTCGCTCTTAAACCAGAGCCAGGCGAGAAATTCCCGGCCCAGAAAGCGGTAAGCAAATAATAATTCCACTAAATCCCGCATAAATCATCCTTATCTTTTTATCTGCGCAACTTATTGCCATCCGAGAGCCCTCCCAAGGGGCAAGCTCACGCTACGGTGTCGGAGAAGGCCGTCGGTAAGCACAGATCGATCCATACCCAACTGGCAGACTGCTGGTAAGGGTTTATAACCGCCCGCCAACGAGCCACGTATGTGCCTTTGTCCTAGCCAAAATTATCAACTGCTGGTGACTCAGGCTTTCCAGCCGCGGCGCCGAACCCTTGCCCAAGAGGCAACACTCGTTTCGGGGAAGGGAACTATACTCTCGTCCACCAGAGCGCCGCGCCGGCTCTGATACCACGGTACGATTGAACATACTGCTGGCCAGCAACGTTTTTGCATTAGTTACATGGCGCCTCGGAATCTCTTATACCCGTCTTATCTTGTCATAGGGGGCGTCGCGTCCGCAGAATCTCAGATCCTGCGCGTCGCCCAGGATGCTAAGAGAAAAGAAGCCATTGGTGGAAGTTTTTGGCTTTTGGCCTCTTTTTTCAACCTATGCCAGAAGCCTGCCGGACACTCATGGATTGAGCAGATGTCTTCCCCAGCAACGTTACCAGGCGTTCTGCTGGCTGAAACCTCACCGGCAACCCCCAGTCCCACCTAGCCTCAGGCGGCGTGGGGACGGGCCAGGACCGCGGGTTCCAACAGCTCCAATTTATCCTGTAGGGCCGGGTCCAAGAGGTCCTGGGCCAAGGTGTAGGGGAAGAGGAGAAAGAGGTCCATCTCAAAGGTCTCCCGGAACAGGGTCTCGAAGATCTCCCTGATCTTGGGACTGGTGGCAAAGAGCCAAAGGCGTTGGTGGCCGGGGTGCCAGACCACGTCAAACAGGCCGGGCTGGGGCATCTGGCGCCGGAGCAAATCCTGCAGGACTGTCTTTTTGAGCTCCACTTTCTGGGTGCGGCTCAGGCGGCGGAATTTTTGCTGCTCCAAGACGGCTCGCTCGGCCAGGAGGTAATGTTTCCGGAAGACTCCGGCCGGGACCTTCCGGGTATCCACCCGGAGGGAGAAGGCCAAGTATTCTCCTTTGTGGGCCTGGCCGCCTTCACAGGAGGTTTGCAACAGGTTATCCAATGCCACCCAGCCCCAGGCCTTTTCATCTACGGTTTCGTCAATCTCCCGGAACTGGAAAGCTTGGAGGCGTTCATCAACCCAACTGTAGAAGTCGGCGGGCACCTCCCCTCGGACAAAATAGCGGGTGAAACTGAGCGACTTGCTGAAAATCCCCATAACCTGCTCCTTTCCTCAGCCCCTAATTCTTAACCGATCTGGCCCGAGGGTGCAAGGGTCTTCACACGGCCGTGGCGGCCGGCCGGTCCAGGGGCTGGGCCGCTTAAGCGGGTTTGCGGGCCTCCACCAGGCAATCCATCCGCTCGCCGCTCCTGATCATCCTGACGGCAGTGAAGCCCGCTGCCTCCAAGGTTTCCTGAACTTCCGCCAAGGTGTAGGTATCCCCGCCGCTGGTATTAACCAACATATTCAGGGCAAACATGGCTCCAGCCGGCGGTTTGGTCCTGGTCTCATCCATGATGTGGTCCCGGATCAAGACGACCCCGCCGGGTACGAGGGCCCGATGGATCTTTTTATACAAATCGATATTCTGCTCCGGACTATTCTGGTGGATAATGGCTGACAGGAGGGCCAGGTCACAGCCAGGCGGTAGTTCATCAGTATAGAAATCGCCGGCGGCCAGCTCCACCCGATCCAGAAAACCTTCGGCGGCCAGGCGTTCTTTGGCCATGGTGAGGACCGGGGCAAAATCAAAGAGCACGGCCCGCATGGCTGGATTGCGCCGCAGGAAGGCCATGGTATAAGTCCCCGACGCCCCGCCGATATCCAGGAGTTTGTGGAATGGGCTGAGATCGTAGGACGCAGCGATCTCTTCGGCCAGCTCCCGGCCGATGACGTGCATGGCGCCGATGAAGGCCTCCTGCACTTCCCCGCCCCAATCACCGATCTTCTTAAGATCGGCATTCTTGCCCAGGCGGATGACCTCCGTGAGGTTGCTCCAGTTGCGCCAGATGTGATTCAGATGCAGGAGCATAGGCCGGATGGAGGCCGGATGATCAGCCGCCAAAGCCTGGCTGGCCTCGGTCAGCCGGTAGCGTCCACCCTCCTTGCTGAGGAGATTTAACGCCGTCAGCGCATCCAGCAAGCGGGTGGTGGCCCGCTCCTCCCAACCCCCTTCCCGGGCCATTTCTGCTGCGGTATAATGACAGTGGGCCAGTTTGGTGAAGATGTCCAATTCGACTGCCGTCAACAACACCCGGTTCCGCATGAAACACCAGGCATCCTGCAAGATCTCCTGGGGGGTCAACATAATTCCTCCTTATCATTACCGACTCTTAGCCTTAGTGATCCGTCTCCCAGAGGCCAACGGCCAGTGACTAGTGGGCAGTGAGGCGATATTAACCATATTCGGGTTCTTGGGCAATGTGGCTCACGGCTCACGGTCTCTAAGATATCATCAAGATTGGTCTAAACCAACTCCAATATCTTTCCAACGCAGTAATTTCGGTCCCTTCAGGCGCGAAAACCCCTTGATGGCGGCCGAAAATGATTGACGCCGCCCGCCAAAATCCTTATCATGCACCCTAGACACATTCCTGACAGGGGCAACCCTTCCTGTGCCCTGGTTTTAACCGCCGCCCCTGGGCAAGACACGCAACCACCTCCGTGGTCTTCCCGCCCCATTTCGGGCAGTCTTAAAAGATATCTGAGGAAAGTATGTTCCGGGACCTCATCCGTCATACCCGTTTAGAGGAGATCGTCGGCGATACCATTCGCGTTAAAGCTGAGCAAGTGGCCTTCGGCGACCTTGCCGTGGTGGAAAATGTAGACGGCGAGTTTTCCTTTGCCAAAGTTGTGGAGTTATCAGGAGAAATGGTGAGCCTGCAGGTCTTTGGCGGCGGCAAGGGGCTGTCCACCGAGGCCACCGTCCGTTTCCTCGGGCACCCCCTGGAAGTGATTTATTCGGATAATATTTTGGGGCGCATCTTCCGGGGGTCGGGAGAACCCATTGATGGCGGCCCTGACCTGAGCCATGAACCCCGGATCCGGACCGGCGGGCCCACGGTTAATCCCATGATGCGCATTTTGCCGACCCGGATGATCCAGACCAACGTCCCCATGATTGACATCTTCAACTCGCTGGTGGAGAGCCAAAAAATCCCGATCTTTTCCATCGCCGGTGAACCCTACAACGAATTGTTGGCCAGGATCGGTTTCCAAGCCGACGCCGATATCATCGTATTCGGCGGTCTGGGGCTCATTTTTGATGATTTTCACTTTTTCCGCACCGCCTTTGAGAACCACGGCGTCTTTCACCGCACCGTGATGTTTGTCAATCAGGCCATTGATCCCATTGTGGAGCGGATCCTCATTCCTGATATGGCCCTGGCGGTGGCGGAGAGGTTCGCGGTCCAAGAGAATAAAAGGGTCCTGGTGCTCCTCACCGATATGACGGCCTTTGCCGATGCCCTCAAAGAAATCAGCATCTCCTTGGAGAGGGTGCCGGCCACCCGAGGGTATACCGGTGATCTGTATACGCAATTGGCCAAACGCTATGAAAAAGCCTGTGATTTCAAGGGAGCAGGCTCGGTGACCATCTTGACCGTTACCACCATGCCGGGGGGGGACGTCACCCATCCGGTGCCGGATAACACGGGTTATATTACCGAGGGCCAGTTTTACCTGCATGACGGCGTCATTGATCCCTTCGGCTCGCTGTCCCGTTTGAAACAGCGGGTGGTCGGCAAGGTCACCCGGGAAGATCACAGTCAGATCATGAATACCATGATCCGCTTTTATGCCAATGCCCTCGAGGCCCAAAAAAAGCAGGCCATGGCTTTTGAGCTATCCCCCTTTGATCTCAAACTCCTGAAATTCGGGGTGCTGTTTAGGGAGCGCTTCATGGATATCCGGGTCTCCTTACCGCTGCTGGAGGCTTTGGACCTGTGTTGGCAAACGCTGGCCGAGTGTTTTGAGCCCCAAGAACTCCTCATGAAGGAAGCCCTCATCAACAAGTATTTCCCAAAGGCCTCGTACCAGGTGGAGGCCAGGACCAGTGCCTAGGTTTGCCCTGAACAAGAGCTCCCTCCAAAAAGAACGGGAGCGGCTGAAACTTTTGGAGCGGCTGCTGCCCTCCCTGGACTTGAAGCGTCGCCAGCTCCTCTTGGAGTTGCAAAAAGCTACTACGGATGTGGCCAACCGTGAACAAGAATTGGCAGCGCGACAGGCGGAGATCGGCCAGCAGCTCCCCATGTTGGCTAATGACGCCATCGATGTGGCCGGGTTGGTGCGCCTCCAAGAGGTAGTCATTGAGCAGGAAAATGTCGTGGGAGTCAAATTGCCGGTGCTCCGAAACTTGCGGTTCAGCGTGGCGGAATATTCTTTTCTGGCCAAGCCAGCCTGGGTGGATGTGTTCATACTTTATCTGGAAGAGATCATCGCCCTGCGGCTCCACCTCCGGGTAGCGCAGCAACGGGTAGCAATTCTGGCTAAAGCGGTGCGCCGCGTCACCCAACGGCTCAACCTCTTTGATAAGATTCTTATTCCCCAGACTAAACAAAATATCAAGAAAATTCAGATTTATCTGGGAGATGCTGAACGGGCAGCCGTGGTCCGGGCCAAGTTGGCCAAACTGAAGCGGCAGCGCCCGGGTAAAGAGCTTGAGGCAGTCGGCCCATGATCGTGCCCCTCGTGAAGATGACCTTTTGTGGGCTGTTGCGGGATAAGGCAAAGATCCTGTCAGACCTACAAACCTTCGGTTGTCTGCATATTATCCCCCTGCGGGAGCCGCCGGAGTCCTTACGGAGCATCGGTCCGGCCAGCGATTCCCGGGAAGCGCTTAGGTTCCTCCAGGAAAGTCCCCAAAAGTTGCGGGCCTATCAGGACCACAAGGCCTTTGGTCCTTTTAATCTGGAGACCCAGATCCTGGAATTAAAGGCCAGGATGCAGGACCTTCAAGAAGAGCGGGACCTTCTCCTGGGCAGGCTGGGCGAGCTGCAGCCGTGGGGCGACTTTGCCTTTCCTGAACCTGAGGACCTGGGCGGTCTGCGCCTGTGGTTTTATGCGGTGCCATATCATCTGCTGGCCAATATACCCGCCGACCTGGTCTATGAAGTGGTCCAACGGGATAATCGCCAGGCTTATATTGTGGTCCTGGCCCCCCAGGAGCCGGTGGGCATGCCGGTGGCCCGGGTCCGAACCGGGAAATTCTCGCCCCAGGAGATGCGGCAGCGTCTGGAAGAACTGGAAATTGCTCTGGAAGATGCCCAACTGGAGCGCACCAGCCTGACCCGTTGGCGCGTATTGTTGGAAAAGAGTCTGGCCCGGCTGGAGGACGAGACTGCCCTGACCCACGCCGCCCTGGTCAGTCTAACCGCAGAGCCGCTGTTTGCCCTACAGGCTTGGGCTCCCGCCGCCCAACAGGCCGATCTCTTGGCCTATGCCCAGGCCAAAGGGTTGGTCTGTGAGGTTGCGCCTCCCGATCCC
The DNA here is from genome assembly GCA_964487625.1 of uncultured Desulfobacca sp. Taxonomy (GTDB): domain Bacteria; phylum Desulfobacterota; class Desulfobaccia; order Desulfobaccales; family Desulfobaccaceae; genus Desulfobacca. Next base: position 2,465 of record CAZARS010000053.1, on the reverse strand, counting down.
CAGGAGACCCCCCCAACCCTCTTGCGCAATCATCCTCGGGTCGCCAGCGGCCAGGATCTAGTCTGTTTTTATAAAACGCCCGGCTACTGGGACTGGGACCCCTCGGTCGTCGTCCTGCTATCTTTTAGCCTCTTTTTTGCCATGATCATGGCCGATGCCGGCTATGCCTTGCTGCTCGCCGCCATTCTGGGCCTCTGCTGGCGACGTTTGGGAGCCAGTGAAACGGGACGGTGGTGGCGCGATTTCTCGGCTATCTTGCTCAGTTTTGCCATCCTGTACGGCATCTTGGTGAACAGTTATTTCGGCCTGGCCTTTCCCCCTGGCACCTGGCCGGCAGCCCTGCAGCTGTTGGATCTCCATGACTTCAACTTAATGATGGGCCTGTCGGTGGGCGTCGGGGTTGCTCACCTGCTTTTGGCCCATGCCTGTCAGGTCTATATCCGCCGGGGTTCCCAGGCCATGTTAGCACCGCTGGGCTGGATCGGTATCTTCCTGGGCGCGGTGGGGTATTTTCTTGCCAGCCTCGGGTATGGCCCAGTGCCGCAGCTCCAGACCGCCGGGTTGGCCCTGATCTTCCTGGGCGCTTTGGGTGTCTTGCTCTTTACCAAGGTCCAGGGGACCTGGTGGCAGCGCTTATTGGGGGGCTTGCAAGGCTTGGCAGGTGCGGTCACCGGATTCGGAGACACCCTCAGTTATCTGCGCCTCTTCGCCCTGGGTTTGGCCAGTGCTTCCTTAGCCGACAATTTCAATATGCTGGCCCAGAATGCCAAGTCGGCTTATCCGGCCTTGGGGCTGCTGTTTGCGGCCCTTATCGCTCTGCTGGGCCATGGTATCAATCTGCTCTTGGCCATTGCCAGCGGCTTTATTCACGGCCTGCGTCTCAATTTCATCGAATTTTTCAACTGGAGTCTGGGCGAGGAGGGTATCCCCTTCCAAGCGTTTCGCAGAAAGGAGAAATTGTAGTGGATCCCATCATCAGCGGCATGGGGTGGCTGGGCATCTTTTCCCCGCTGGCCCTGGGAGCGATGGGCAGCATTATTGGCTGTGCCCGGGCCGGACAGGCGGCCTGTGGTGCCATCCTGGAGACGGAGGGCGGCTACGGCCGTTATGTGGGCGTCTCCGCCATGCCATCCTCACAAGTGATCTATGGCATCGTGGTGATGCTATCCCTGAATCGCCTCTTTTCCCCGGAGACGGCCCCAGGCCTCTTTGCCATCGGTTTTCTCGTGGGGTTGGCCCTCATGTTCGGTGCCATTTATCAAGGATATTGCTGTGCCTCGGCCATCACGGTGGCCAAGTCCAAGAGTGAGGCCTTTGGCATCTCTCTGGCGCCGGCTGCCATCGTGGAAGGCTTCTGTGTCTTTGCCTTCGTCTTTGCCTTGGTCCTAGCTCGGGCCCTGCCCGGCGGGGGAGGTTAAAGCATGGCAGAACGGCAAACCACCGCGACGGGCGTGCAGGAACTCATCAACCGCCTCCGCGACGATGGGGTCCGAGCCGGCAAGCAAGAGGCCGAGCGCCTGCTCCAAGAGGCCCGGAAACAGGCGGTCCAGATAGTGGCCAAGGCCAAGGAGGAAGCCGACGCCATCTTGACTGAGGCCAAAAAACAGGCCCAGACCGAGCGCCAGGCCTTTCAAGATGCCCTCCGCCAAGCCTTCCGGGATGCCCGCCTGCAATTGGCGGCGCAATTAAGACAGGCCTTCACGGCTCATGTCCGCCGCCTGGTCTCCCTGGAGCTGGAAGATCGGCAGTTCCTGCGTAATGTCCTGCTCCTCATTATCTATAACGCCACCAGCAATCTGCCCCAGGATCAATTGCTGGAAATCCTGGTGCCCCAAGCCCTGTTTACCCAGGGCCCCAATGGCACCCAGTTGACCGAAACCGGCCAGAAGGAACTGCACCAGATGGTCTTGGGGATCGCGGCCGAGGCCTTACGGGAGGGCATCATCCTGCAGCCCGCCAGCAACATCCATAGCGGCGTGAGGATTCGCCTCAGCGGCAAAGATTTGGAGATTGATGTCAGTGATCGGGCGTTGGCAGACCTCTTGCTGAAGTATCTCATGCCCCGTTTCCAGGCCATCGTGCAAGGTGTGGAGTAACCGCAAGGCTTATGGAGAGCATTTATTATACGTTGGTGGCCAGTCTGCCCCACTTGCCGCATTTCACTAAGGCGGAGCGGCTGCCCATTACCCGCCAGCGGTTGCGGGAACGCCTACAGATGCTCAGCTTCGCAGACCGGGAGCTCGTGCAGCGGGCCGCAGATTTTCTGGCTTGGCAGCGACAACCGGCCACCCGCCGCGACGCCGAGATGGCCCAGGCCTACCAGAGATTGCAGGAAAAGATCAACTCTCCGGACCTCTGGTGTCTCTTTGCATTTCCCCTTAATGTCCGGACCGTCATGGCCGCCCTGCGCCGACGGCGGCGGGGCCTGACCCCGACCCCAGGGGAATGCTGGGGGGTGGGCCCCC
>CAZARS010000052.1:19451-19721 GCA_964487625.1 uncultured Desulfobacca sp. | reverse complement strand
CAATCAGCGGTTGGCGACTTGGCCCGCCTCTGCCGGGCCTTGGCGGTGCCGGCCCGGATACGCCTCGTGCAGCTGCTTCAACAACGGCCGTTGTGCGTCGGCGCCTTGGCGCGCCGCTTGCAGCTCACTCCGGGCGCAGTCTCCCAGCACCTGCGTCTGCTGCGGGAGGCAGGCCTGGTGACGCCGGAGCGGCGAGGCTATTTTATCCATTATCGACTGGACCACGAGGCCTTGGCCCAATGGCAGGCGGCCGTGCAGGCCCTCCTGGGA
>CAZARS010000052.1:15867-19337 GCA_964487625.1 uncultured Desulfobacca sp. | reverse complement strand
AGCAGATCAGAATCTGCTATGGGGAGGTTAAAGAACATCCCTGTATGATGAAAAAAGCCCAATAAACAGTGGGCGAGGTGGCCTTGGGGCCCCCCCGCTAGCCTTTCTTGCCTATGCCTATGGAACCTGTTGCCCCCATCATCCGGGTTGTCGGTCTGACTAAGAGTTTTGGCGCCTTAAAGGCGTTGGAGCACGTTTCCTTTACTGTGCAACCGGGGGAAATCTTCGGTTATCTGGGGCCCAATGGCGCTGGCAAGACCACCACCATCAATATCCTTTGTGGCCTTTTGCCCCGGGACAGCGGCTTGGTCAGCATTGCCGGCGTTGATATTGCCGTTGAGCCGGTAACGGTAAAGCAGCGGCTTGGTGTGGTTCCTGATGCCGACAATCTCTATCCAGAGCTGAGTTGTCGACAGAATCTGGAATATTTAGGGGAGCTGTACGGTTTGTCCAAAGCCAGGCGGCGGGCTCGGAGTCAGGAGCTTTTGGAGACGTTCGGTTTAGAGGCCAAAGCGGCTACACCTTTCGGCGCTCTGTCCCGTGGGCTGAAAAGGCGCCTGACCATCGCCGCAGCCTTGGTCCATAGCCCGGAGATCCTCTTCCTGGACGAACCCACCACCGGCTTGGATGTCCCCAGCGCCAAGGCTTTACGGACTCTGCTGCAACGGTTGAATCGGGAGGCCGGCATTACCGTTTTCTTAACCACCCATAATCTCTTTGAGGCAGAGGAACTGTGTCAGCGGGTGCAGATCATTCACCAAGGCCGGACCGTGGCGGCAGGCACAGCCGCAGACATCCGGCAGCAAGTCACGGCGCGTAAAACCATGGAAGTGGCGTTGGCTCCCCCGGTGACCCCAACATGGTGGCAGGGGGTCAAAGTTCTGAAGCAAGTGCCGCGAGCCCTCAACGGCAAGTGGCGTTTGGAATTGGCAGCCCAGGATCTGCATGAAGGGCTGAGGCAGCTCGTAGCCCAGGCCGAGGCTACAGGGGTAAAGATAGTGGATCTGGCGGTGACCGGGGCCAATTTGGAGGAGGCCTTTCTGGCCATCCTCAAACAGCCGCAAGTAGAGGAGCAGGCGCCATGATTCAGGTGCTGCGGGCTTTAGCCATCAGCCGCAAAGACATCATCAGCTATTATGGCAAACCACCCCTGATTACCTGGGGTTTAATGTTCCCCGGGGTCTTGTTGTTATCTGTTTATCTCAAGGATCCAGGCACATATCTGCAGGTATCCCCCGGCGTCCTGGCCATGACCCTGCTCTTTGCCAGCACCTCCATGTCGGCCATCGTTATTACCTTTGAAAAACGGGCCGGCACGTTCCAACGTCTGCTCCTGGCCCCCCTGTCTGTGCAGACAATTCTGCTGGGCAAGATCCTAAGCGCCGCAGCTTATGGTTTGGCCACGACTCTGGTACTGACCCTCGGATTGGCACTCCTGTTGGGGCTCCGCCTTACTGCGCCCGGCTTTTTTGTCCTTGGCCTCCTGCTGGGGGCTCTGCTCTTTGCCCTCTTGGGACTCATGGCCGCCATGATGGTCCACGAGGTGTTCGAGGCCATGACCCTTATGAACTTTTTCCGCTTTCCCCTCCTCTTTGTCAGCGGGGTTTTCATGCCTTTGGGGCAATTGCCGGGGTGGCTCCAACCCTTGGCTTGGCTTTCCCCCCTAACTCACATCGTGGATTTATTGGGTATCGGCATCACGGGGCGCAGCTATTTCCGGGGAGACTGGCTGCCCGTAGCGATGAGCTTGGCCTTTTTACTCGGGAGCGCTTGGGCGGCCTGGGCGACCTGGCAGAGACGAATGTTCCATTAACTACCACGTTTTCCTCCGAAAAGGCCTCAGGGCCCTCTTCCGCCACGCCGGCAGAGGGTCAGGGTGAGTGGCATAATTTATTATTTGTCTCTGTTAGTTCTAAATTGCCATTGGCTTGGTTGCGCTCTTCAGCCAGTTCCATGCGGTTCCAGATGGCCACTACCTCGCCTCGAGGCTGCTCCTTAGGGGACGCTGGCCTCTTCCCAAGAAATCTGCCGCAGCCCGGGAAGGCCTTCCAGAGTTTTCACCAAATGATTCCAGGGAAGGGTCATTTTGGACTGGAGGCGAATTTTGTAGGTGAGGCTCTGATCAGCCCGCTGGAGATAGAAATTGATGAAATTCACTGTCAGGCGATTGTCCTCCAACATCTTGAGGACTTTACTGAGATGGCGGTGCTCCTGGTCAAAGACCAATGTCAAGAGGGTATGTTCGTCCCGGGGGAGATATTTCTTAAACTGCCGGAAGCCATACAGCACGAGGAGGCTGATGACCACGCTGGCAAAAGCTGGACTAAAAAAGCCGGCGCCGATGGCTAAGCCGATGCCGGTGACCAGCCAGATGCTGGCCGCAGTGGTCAAGCCCTTGACGGTGCCTCGGCCCGAGATGATGGCCCCGGCCCCGAGAAACCCCATGCTGGCAATGGCATAGGAGGCGATGCGGGCCGGGTCCAGGCGGATCACCGACTCAACGCCGTTTAACTCCTGATATAAACGGGGGATATACAAAGACAGCATCATCAACAAACAGCCTCCCATACAGACCAAAACATTAGTACGCAGTCCAGCTGCCTGGCCATGTACTTCCCGTTCAAAACCGATGATCCCGCCCAGGACGGCGGCCAGGACCAATTTCCCCACCTCATGGGAAAAAGCTTGCCACTCCAACATGTTGCCTACCTTTCTGATTATAAAAAGAAAAATACCATCTCCCGCACGCGGCGGGCCAAGATGATGGCCACGGTCAAGATAACCAGGAGGCCAAGACAGGAGGTGAAGGATATCAAGGTGGCCCGACGGGCCCGTTGTTCCTCCCACCAGCTCGTGGGACGAACACCTTGTATCCAGAATACCACCACTGCGGCCAGATTCACACAGATGATATTGGCCAGGAGCAATAAACCCGCTCCTAAGCCCGGCCAGGGGTAGCCCGAGCCCAGGAGTAAGCCGAAGGTGGCTAAAGGTGGCAACAGGGCGACGGCCACCATGACGCCCACCAAAACGGTTGGTGCTCCGGCTGTGAATGCCAGGGCCCCGGCCCCGCCGGAGGCCAAAGCGACGGCCAGATCGCCCAGCCCGATGGTAGTCCGGGCAGTGATTTCTGAACCAAAGGGATTGACCGGCAACAGGAGGCCCATGCCGAGGGACAGCACCAGAGCTAAGCCTAGGCCGCTGAGGTTGGTTTTCATGGACAAGCGGGCCAGGCTGAGGTCCCCCAACGTTGTGGCCATGGCCTGGGCCATAATAGGACCCAAGAGGGGGGCAATCACCATGGCCCCAATGATCACCGCGACGTTATCATTCAGAAGCCCTGCTGCGGCCACGACGGTTGACAGAATCACCATGCCCAGATAGACTCGACTCAAGCGGGCCATGGCCTGGACATTGGCATAGAGCTCTTCCCGGCTGATGCGCTCCGCCTTTTGCTTTTCCTGCTCCGC
>CAZARS010000052.1:0-15849 GCA_964487625.1 uncultured Desulfobacca sp. | reverse complement strand
CGCTTCTGGCGGAGGTTCCGGCTCCTCTACCCGGGGCAGCGAGGCTGCCACTGGCAGCAACACCAAGCGAAACCAGGCTTCTTGACCGAACTGCTGCTCCAAGAGGTCCATGAGATGCTCGGTATCCTCGGCTTGAGCGAGGATTTTCAAGAGGGTCTGACTTGCAGAAATCTGATCGTACCAGATACTAACGATGGGCTGTTGCTGCAATAAAGCATCGACGTCTGAGATATGCTCAACTGGTATAGTCATTTCCAGCAGACGGAGAGGCATGTTTTTGACCCCCCTAGTTTTGGGCCTGTCAAATGGCCCTGGTTCACTAAGAGAAGATAATACTATCTTATCATGCGCTTCTTTACCAGTCTCTATCGACGGCTAGTGATCTTCCTGATCATACCCCTCATTGTGCTGCTGGTCATCAGCGATATCCTGGAGTACTCCTATCTTGGGTCAATCCTCCTGGCAGAATGGCAACAGGCTAACATTCTCCGCCTGGAAAAGGCAGCCCGGGAGATCGACGGGCACCTGGGCAGGATTATGCAAGTCATGGAAAACCTGGCCCGAACCGGCGAGACCTCCATGGGCATGGCGAAGCAAGAATGGTTGTTGGAAATTTTGCAGAGGCAGGATGGAGTCAAGGAGGTTAGGCTGGTCTGGCCAGGGGCTGAGCAATCCATCAGTCTAACGGCGGGTCAATCCTATCCCCCGGGCTTTGTCTCGCCGTTCATTGAGAAAGTGGCTCCTCCCTCATTCCTCTTGCAGCCCGATGGCCGAACGGTTTGGCTGCGGTCCGAGTTGACCGGGCGAACCAAGAAGCCCTTGGGCTATGTGGAGGTGGTCTTAGATATTACCATATTCCTGCAGCGACTGGAGCGGCTCGGCTGGCACCTGAGCAACCTCTTATGCCTGGTGGATAAAGACGGGCGTTACGTCCTCCATCCGGATCCGCAGCAATTAGGCCAGCTCTGTTGGGGGGCGCCTCATGATGATCTGGAACCGTTGCTGAAACAAGCAGTCCGGCAAGAGACAGTGGGCACGGTCCTCAAGAGAAGCTTGCTCAACGACCAAGTTGTGGGCTTTGTCCGTCTCCAAGAAGCCCCTTGGACCCTCCTCCTCCATACCTCCAGCACCGCCATACTCGGGCCCTATTTGCGCTTCCGCTTTTCGTATATAGTCTCGTCTATCCTCAGCCTTGTGGTTATCCTGGCCCTGTTGCGCTGGTGTCTGGGCAAGCCCCTGGCTACCCTCCGGCAATTGGCCGAGACGGCTGCGGCCGTAGCCCGGGGCCAGTATGGAGACCCCCTGTCGGTCACCAGCTATGATGAAATCGGCCGTCTCGCCCAGAGTTTCAATACCATGCTGGCGGGCCTTAAAGAACGGGATTTTCTCACCTCCACCTTCGGGCGCTATGTTGATGTCAAAGTGGCCCAGCAACTCCTGCGCAGTCCCTTGGCCGTCCGTTTGGGCGGTCAGAAACGTGAGGTTGCCATCCTGATGACGGATATCCGAGGTTTTACGCCCTTGGCCGAAACCTTGACTCCCGAAATGACCATTACCATGTTGAACCAGCATTTTGCCAGAATTATTGATATTGTCCAGCTCTATGATGGCATTATCGTGGACTTCTTCGGTGACTCGGTGCTGGCCTTCTTTGACCCCTTCGATGAGCCGGTGCCACCAGTGGTGCGGCGAGCCCTCAAATGTTCCCTGCAGATTCAGGATGAGATGGCGGTCTTCCGGGGTCAGCATCCAGAGTGGCCTCCCCTGACCCTGGGTGTGGGCCTTCATGTCGGTGAGGTGGTCGTGGGCAACATCGGTTCGGAATCCCGGACCAAATACGGTATTGTCGGCTCAGCGGTTAACCTGACCCATCGTATCCAATCCCAAGCTCAGGACAATGAAGTGATCATTTCTGAGGCTGTCTTAGACCATGTCCACGGGGTCGTGGCCATCAAACGCCAGATTACCACCTGTCTCAAGGGTTTTCGGGGGGAGATTAACCTTTTTGTGGTCACTGACCGAGGGCAGGGGAAGACAAGGAATAATGGGCTGGACAGCAGGGCTAGTGGGTCAGGTGGCTGAGCAATACCCATATTTCTTCGTATTGAAGATGGCAACTTAGCAGAGCAGAGGGGAAGGCAAGGTCGTGCGTGCTGTGATCCAACGGGTGAAAGAGGCAGCCGTCACCGTGAACGGCGAAGTGGTGGGGCAAATCGGCGTCGGGCTGCTTGTCCTGGCAGGGGTGGCCAAAGACGACGGGCCAACAGACGTGGAGTACATTGCCAACAAAATATATAATCTGCGAATTTTTCCAGAGAATGACAAGCTGTTGCACCGCACGGTGGCCGAGGTGGGGGGTGGGGTGCTGGTGGTTTCCCAGTTTACCATCCTGGGTGATTGCCGCAAAGGCCGACGGCCGTCTTTTGATCAGTCGGCCCCACCGGCATTGGCCGAACAGCTCTATGAAGAGTTGGTGGCAAAACTGCGCCAGACCGGCTTGCCGGTGGCCACCGGCCGCTTCCGGGCCATGATGGCAGTTAGCCTTGTCAATGATGGTCCGGTAACCCTGCTGCTGGACAGTAAAAAACTTTTTTAGCTGGCCAGGGTCGCGGCCAAACCGCCGCTCTGCGGCTCCTGAGCCAGCATGGTTCAGCTGCCGTAATCCTGGAAGACTCGCTCGGGATATTCATTGATCAGGCGGACCGTCAGATCCCGGTGGATGGCATCGGCTTCCTGAGGATCAGAAGTCTGCCGGACCAAACAAGGATTGGTCAGCCGCAAGCCCTGGGGGAGATAGAAAAAATTCGCCCGGAAGACGGCGGTTTCGAAGGTCCTGGCATCTTTTTTGATGGTGGAAATGAGGAACCGCCGCCCGGTTAAGGTATTGCGTACTCGATTAAATAATCCTGCCATTGCTTTTACCTTTACACTCCGGTCCGGCTGCTGCCCTTTTTAGCCGATTTGGTCCGGCTGCGTGCTGGGGTCGAGACGGACCGGCCAGAACGGCTAACCTTGCCTGTATTGGCGAGGCCAGCTTTGATTACCCGCGGCGCTGCCGATTCACGCCGATAATGGCGTTTGCTGCTGCGCCGTTTTTTAACGGTGGCATTTCCGCCGGTGGCAGCCTCTAGATCATCGCCGGCCAGGATATAGCCGTGGCTCGTTTTCCGGAGCCGCTCTTCCAGAGGAGGGAGGGCGGCAATGGGGCTGCCAGCCTCGGCAAAGCCTTTGGCAATCAGGAGCCGCAGGTCCGGCCATTTATTGGGGCTACCCAAGAGGGAAACAATGATGGTCTTATCTCCATGGCGAAACATTCCCACATAGGTATGCATGGAAGACTTGGTAAAACCGGTCTTACCGGCCACGGCATATTCGGTGGAATAGAGGAAGCGATTATGGCTGCGCACCTCTTTGCCGTTTTCCATGAGGTGGTTTTTAGTGGCCATGATCTTGGCCAAGGTCGGATTCTGCATGGCCAGGCGGAAGATAAGGGCCAGGTCCTGGGCAGTGCTGTATTGGCCGGCCGCAGGTAAGCCGGAGGCGTTCATAAAGTTGGTCCGATATGCCCCCAGGGCGCGCACGCGGGCGGTCATGAACAAGGCAAACTGCTCTTCGGAGCCGCTCACCCGCTCTGCCAAGGCGCGGGCCACATCATTGGCCGAGGCCAACAGCAGGGCATAAAGCATGTCTTGGACGCTATAGGTCTCGCCGGGCTTGATCCCCAGTTTGGAGGCCGGGGCTGCGGCCGCATAGGCACTTACCGGTACCCGGTCGGTGAGGCGCAGGGCGTTGACCACCATGAGGGCTGTGGCCACTTTCAAGGTGCTGGCGGGGGGCAGCATCATCTGCTGATTGTAGCCCGAGAGAATTCGGCCCGTGTCGGCATCCATGATACAGTAGGCTTTGGCCTTAATATCCTCTGCCGGTACTTGGGCGGCTGCCGAGGCTGCCAACATCATGGCCAAACAAAGAAGCCAACCAGCCAGAATTTTATGGCCCATGTATCCCCCCTATTTTTTATTGTGCTAATGCGTTGACATTATAAATGAGGGGAGGCCTATCTGTAAAGGCAACAGTGGCCCGAGAAAATAAAAAGACGATTTACTGTTGTTCTTGTCAGGGCCTGTTAACTTTCTTTCAAAGAGATTTCTGGCCTCCCTCACTCAAAGGTATTTGGAGGGGGATCAGAGAATAATAAATGAAAAACATCCGCCGCGACGCTCCCTAATTGTCGCGCTAACTTTTCATAAACGGCTGTTTTGAGGAGATTGACTACTTCAGAGGCATCCTGCAGCCCTGGCTTCAAGCTGAGCGTTTGTTCCGATAGGGGTAACCCCTGAGGTTCGCAAGCAAAGGTTCCGGCTGCAACGAGACTGATGAGAGCCCGTTTGACCGCTTCGGAGGAGACTGCGTTTTGAAGACCGTCCACGATTTTTTCAATAGCCCTCCCTAATGTGAGACCCTTGAACGGATTGCTTACCAGCCAATTTATAACAATATTTAAATCATGAAAAGCCGGCAGCTGAAAAATCGGCTCACCATGCCGTAAAAGCGCTCGATAAACCTCAATACAATGCATTTCTCGCTTTTCTAAATCCGGTAGTATTTCAATGCCAGGAGGAACATCGCTGCGCAATCTTAGCATCGGTTGTGAGTTATCCGGTCTAACAATACAAAATTCAGTATCTTTACAAATAGATTGCATACATTCGATAAATTTCGGGAATCCTAATTGAATCGGACTGAAACCAGGTATCGCATAACGGCATGCCTCCTGGACTACTGATAAATAAATGCCATTTCTTTTAAGCTCCAGATGTGTTTCGCCGTCTTGCTTATATTTAAGCATAATTTCCAAAGCCTTTTTAGCAATATTTTCCGGAGTAACAATCTGCAATTGTTCTATTTGCTGTAAGATGCGAACATTGCGGGGATCTTGCACCGCCGCGGGGCTGCCCGGAAAGGCTGCCCCCGATTTTGCTGAAGTGTCCTCAATATCCGGAATAAAAACAAAATCATCGCAGACAGAGCGGAAAACCGCATTCACCGCGGATTTATAGCTGCAACCGATGACCATCCGGCCATATTCATGGAGTTTTTTGGCCAAGGCGGCGAAACCACCGTCTCCCGAGACAATCACGAAGATCTCCAAGGCCGGACGGATATGGGCGAGATCAATGGCATCAATGGCGAGTTGCAAGTCTGCGGCATTTTTCTTCTGCTCCCGGGCAAAGCCGAAGACCTGAATGGGATCAATACCCAACTCGTTGATTTCTCCCCGGAGTATGGCCAGACGTGGATCGCTCCAATTCGCATAGGCTCGCTGCAGGGCGATCTGACCGATCCGACCCGTCTGGCGCACTGCCTCCAGGATGTCTCGCAAGGAAAGGTTGGCGATGAGTTGCGGGGAAAAGCTATAGCCCTTCAGGAGGTTTTCCAAATCGTAGAATACTGCCGTATTAAATTTCGTCATACCTTACCCCCAAGCTTTACCCGAGCTTAAAATAACCTGTCTCGCTCCCCCAAACAAGTGTGCGGCGCAGCGCGCAGCGGCTGCCGCCAAAAGCAATGCCTTAATAATAATTTTACTAAAACTTTGCGGAATTATATAAGAAAAATTAATAGGCAGGATTACCTCTTATCCAGACTCATTGCCATACTTATTTCTTAACCACCATTGGTTTACGGAGCTTCTCTGCGATTTCTGTTATTTTTCGAAGGAACACTGACACGGAAAGGCCACTCGGCTAGGGCAATGAGAGAGGGCTAATCGCCAACCGCTCCTGGAGTAGCTGGGAATGGGATTTAAAGTAGTCTTGGCGAGGTATCTCTTATGGCGTCCGCCGCCGGGGCAGCAGATTAATGACCAGATTCAGGCTGGCGAGCACTACTGCTCCGAGAAAAGCCCGCTGGAAGCACCCCCAGCTCAAACAGACTCCGGGTCTTAGGGGGGTGTGCTGGCCCTGGGACCAACTGACGATGGTGACCATGATGGCAATGCCGCAGAGAGCGCCCAAATTTTTCAGGACAGCATTGGTGCCCGCGGCTAAACCCAGGACGCGAGGATCAACTCCCAGCAACATTTCATTGAGATTGGGGGCCTGGAAGAGGCCAAATCCTGTGCCGGTCAGGGCAAAAATCAAGAGGAGCTGACTGCGGCTCACCGTTGCCCCCCACCACCACAGGGCGGCCAGGCCAAAGAGAAGCAGACAGGCACCCAGGCGCAGGACGGCCAGATTCCCCCAACGGTCGCCGGCCAAGCCGCCGAGGGGTGAGACGGCGGCATTGCTGAAACTCAAGACCGCCAGGAGCCAACCCACGGTAGGGGGCGGGAGCTGAAAAATGTCCACCAGGTAAAAGGGCAACAAAAAGAAGGTACCCATGACCGCGGCAAAGGTCAACACTACTGCCAGGGCCCCTATTACAAAGGCCTGACGGCGCCATAAAGGACCAGGCAACAGGGGCCAGGGCTGACGCCGCTCCAATAGGATGAGGAGCAGGAAGGCCAGGGTTGCAATCCCCAGGGCTACCCAGATGTCCGGGTGCTGCCAGCCGAGGCTTCGTACTTGGGTCAGAGCCCAGAAAGATAGGGCCAGACTGGCACTGAGGAGAACACCACCAAGCCAGTCAGCTCGCCTCCCAGTGGCCAGGTGGGCAACGGTGAGCTGCCCGAGGCGGTAGCCACTGAGGGCCATGGCTAGCCCAGCAATGGGGAGATTCAGAAAAAAAATCCAGGGCCAACCCCAGGTGGCGGCGATAAACCCGCCCAGCGGCGCCCCAATGGTCACCCCGCTGGCAAAAGCAGTGGAGAAAAGACCAAAGGGCAGCCCCCTCTCTCCCTCCTTGTAGATGACCGTGATGATCTTCGGGGCTACCCCCAACATCAATGAGGCCCCCAGACCCTGGATGGCCCGGGCCGGCACCATGGACCAAAGGCCGCCACTCCAGCCGCAGGCCGCCGAGGCCAGGGCAAAGATCAGCATACCCCCCAGAAAGAGTCGGCCAGGAGGGAGCATGTCTCCCAACTGACTAATGGTGAGCAGCAGGGCCGCGTTGGCCATCAGGTAAGCCTGCATAACCCAGGCGATCATGGGCAAGGAGACTTGAAAATCCCGGGCCATCTGAGGGAGGGTGATGCTGACGATGCTAGTGTCCAGGGTGGCCATGAAGGCCCCCCCGCACACCGCTACTAAGACAAGCCCGCGCTGCTGTCCTGTTGGCGGCATTGCCGCAGCCATGCTCTAGGAGATCTTGCTCAATTCCTGGAGATACTCCGCTGGGGTCTGGAAACCCACGAAACGATGCTTTTCCACTTCCTGGGGCGATAGGATGAGGGTCGTGGGGGCACCCTTGACGTCAAATTTTTTCACCAGATCCATGCGGGAACGCCCTTCCACCCGCACGGGAATAAACCGGGCATTCACGGCCTCAGCCACCTGGGTATCTGTCAGGGTTTCCTTGTGGAGGCGAGCACAGTGGCCGCAAGTGTCCATATACAGTTCCAAAAGAATGGGTTTATTGGCCGCGGCCGCGGCTTTGACCGCACTCTCATAATCCGGTTGCCATTGAATGATGTCGCTCATGCCATATCCTCTAATATGTTTTGGGTTGTGGTTGCGGGAAACTCTCCATCAGACCTTGGCTTACGTTAATCCCCCTTTGCCCCTGGGTCAACCTTTTTTCTGAGGGGAGTTGGCCAGGCCAATGGTGGCGGGATGATGCTTGGGGAAATTCTTTTGCCATGTGAGAAGGGCAGGTGTAGAATAATTATCAATGTTACAAGCAGCGGAGGGCACCATGCACAGGCATAAACAACAGGGTGGGAGGCAGGCACGTCTCCTCTGTTTGGTAGCCATAGCAGGCTTGCTGCTGGGCCACCAGGCAATGGCGGCCACCTCTCCTGTGGCGGAAATCATCGGCATCAATGGTCAGGTGCAAGCCCGGGTGGGAGGGGCGGCTTTTGCCCCGGCTTCCCTCATGCAACGCTTGGGGGAACGGGATGCCGTCCGGACCCAGGCCGCCTCCAAGGCCAAACTCAGTTTCCTTGATCAGAGTGTCTTGGTCGTGGGAGAGAAGACGACGCTCGAGATCAGGCAATACCGTCTGGGCGAGTCTGAGCCCCAACCCGCCCGCATCTTGAAGGTGCTCTCCGGTAAAATGCGCTTCATAGTGCACAGGTTTTTCAGTCGGGACCCCCTCGATCCAGAAGTTACCCTGGAGACCCCCACCATCGGAGTGGGCATCCGGGGGACAGACGTCATAGTGGCGGTACAGGGTGCCACGGATTATGTATACCTTCTCAGTGCCGGAGTCCCGGTGCGGCTGCGCAGCACCTCCACCGGTGAGCAGGTTGATCTCAAGCCAGGTTTCTATGCCATGAGCCAGGCTGGAAAACCCATCCGTATCTTTCTCCTCACTGACGAAATGCGTCGCCAATTGCTGCGGGAACTCAGTTTAGCCTTTGAGGTGCGGCCTTTGGGTATTCCGATGGAACCAGGGGCACCGCCGGAACCCTTGGACCGGCAGGCTCCAGGCAGCCCTACCCAAGCCTTGCCGCCGGTCTATACTCCGCCCGTGCCAGTGGCCCCAACGACACCTCATCATGGAGGCCAAAATCTTTGAGCCGCCAGCGACAGGGAGCGGGAGGCTGAACCGGTCATGGCGTACCCCACCTGGCTGCAGAGCCATTTGGTCGAGCTAACGCAAGGGACCTGCACCCCGGCGGCGCAACGCCTGGCCAGACAGTTGGCCAGTCTAAATCTAGCTACCGTCTGTCAGAGCGCCCGCTGCCCTAACCGAGGGTGGTGCTGGTCCCAAGGCACGGCGACGTTTCTCATCCTGGGCACGGTATGCACCCGGCACTGCCGTTTCTGCAACCTCCAGGCGGGGCGGCCAGAGCCGGTGGATGCAGATGAGCCCTGGCGGCTGCTCCAGGCTGTAAAAGAGCTAAACCTGCAGAGGGTGATCATCACCTCTGTAACCCGCGATGATCTGGCTGATGGGGGGGCTTCCGCCTACGCCGAGACTATCCGTGTTGTGCGGCGGGGAGCCGCCCCGCTGTTCATAGAAATCCTCACTCCTGACTTTCAGGGCAGCCCTTTGGCCTTGGCAACCGTGGCTGCGGCCCAACCGGATACTTGGGGCCATAATCTCGAGACCGTCCCCCGCCTTTATACCACCGTGCGCCCCGGCGCAGCCTACGACCGCTCCCTGCAGCTTCTGGCCACCATAAACCAGTTTGTCCCGGCCATTCCCACCAAATCAGGACTCATGCTGGGCTTGGGAGAGACCGAGGCCGAGGTCATGGCAGTTTTGACAGATTTGCGCCAAGCCGGGGTGGCATACCTTACCCTGGGCCAATATCTGGCACCATCCCGCCGCCATGTGCCGGTGCACCGTTATCTTACCCCTGCTGAGTTCCAAGCCTGGGGCCGCTACGCCCGCGCTTTGGGTTTTACTACTGTGCTCAGCGGCCCTCTGGTCCGGAGCTCATCCCCCGAGCCTGGCCAACAGCTCTCTCCCATGGCTTCGTAACCTGTCAAAAAACAGACCGCTCTCCAGCCCCGGGCGGGGCCACGAACTTGGCTGCCTCATCAACTGCCATTGACAGGGGGTCTTGCTTTATGCTAACAATGATCCAGTCAGCAGAATATATTTGATTCTGACAAAATGACTGGCCTCTCTCTGGCGGGCTGATCCCTGGAAGGCAGGGATAAAGAGGCTAAGGCCAGCCCCAAGAGCCATCTTGCCCCCCCACCGTAGCGCCGTCCGACTATGGTCGGCTTTTTCTTTGGTCATCAGGAAAGGAGAACTATGATCGGCACGCTGATCTTTAGGCTAAGGCCGTGGCTCCTCAGGCTTCTGGCCGCGCTCATCCTGGTCGGTCTGGGGGTCAACGGCACCTCAGCTTCGCAGGAAGCGGAGTTGCTCTTGGCCAAAGGCAATAAACTTTATCTGGACGGAGATTATCAGGGGGCCCAGCAAACGCTGCAGCAGGCTGCCAGGTTAGATCCCACCAATCCGGAAATCAGGATCTTACTGGGCCTCAGTTACTTTGTGACCGCGGCCTATCCCGAGGCCGAAAGAGAATTTACCGCGGCCGTGAGGTTAGACCCCAACCTGCCGCGCGGCAAACTCTACCTGGGCGTTACCTCCTTGCACCTAGGTAAATATCCCGCCGCCCACCGTTGGCTCAAAGAAGCCCAGGCCCAGAATCCCAAGGATCCTCTGGTGTTATACTATCTCAGCCTCGTTGCCGCGCAGCGCCAGTTGCCGGAGGAGGCGCAGCGGCGTTTCCGGGAGGCCGTGGCTTTGGGACCAGAGTATCAGCGGGCTTTCCAGCAATACCAGCAGCGTCTGACTCGCCGCCAGCAATACAGCCCAGGAAAGCCGTTCTTCTTGGGATTTGCCACAGGGATTGAATACGATGACAATTTCAAGATCCTGCCCGATCAGATCAATATGCCCACCGGGCGATACCCCGGCAGCAAAGGTTCCTGGCGAGTGCCCATTGTGCTGGAGGCTGGCTATCGGCCTCTCCTGCAGGATCAGTGGCAGGCCGGAATCGATTATGCTTTTTATAGCGGTAATAATTTTACCATTGATAACTTTAACTTCCTGGTGAACCACGCCGAAGTCTTTATCCAATATCGTCAAGGTCCCTTAACAGTAAGACCGTGGTATGGCGTAGATGTGGCCCTGAAGGCCCTGGAACGGTATTCTTATTTTAACCTGGCAGGGGTTGTGGCCAGCTGGCAATACAGCGAGCTCCTCAATCTGGACCTGACCTATCAGTTTCAGGACCGGCGGTTTCGCTATCCGGTGGCAGGGATGTATAACCGGAGCGGGTTTGTCAATGAAATTGGTCTGTTTCAGACCTTTTTTTTCAGCAACCGCGCGGCCTGGCGCTTAGGTGCCACGTTTGCCCGGGAACTTACCGAAGGAGTCAATTGGGATAATAAAAATTTCTCGATTCTCACCGATGTGACCGTGAACCTCCCCTATCGCTTTAATTTCTGGTCATTTTTCCAATATAGCCGGTATAACTTCGACAACATTGATACCTTTGCTGGGGTGCGGCAGCACCAGAATTATTATCAGGTCAGTATCCAGCTACGCCGCCCCTTGACCAGCTACTTAGACATCATCGCTGGTTACACCCATGTCAGCCAGCGCTCTAACATCGGCGACTTCGCGTATGACCGCAATGTTTATCAATTACTGCTTTCTGCTCACTATTAATGTGGTGGATCAGATAAAGGAAGCACTCATGGTGAGGGAAAAAAGAGGTTTGTTTATCTTGGCGGGACTGACCCTCCTCCTGGGTCTGCTGGGCGGCGGAATCGGGTATGCTCAAGCCGACTCCTCTGTCGCCGAAGTCATTGCCATTATGGGGCAGGCAGAAGTCAGAGCGGCTGGTGCTCCTTGGCGGGCGGCACAACTGCGGGATAAACTGCAGGTAGGCGATGCCATTCGCACTCAGGAACAGTCCCGGGCCAAACTCTTATTCATGGATGACAGCGTTACCGTCCTGGGGGAGAAAACCACCTTAGAGATTAGCCAATTTCTCATGGATGCCAGGACCAAGGAGCGTACCGGCCTGCTTAAGGCGGTAGAAGGGCGGATTCGCTTTCTCATCCAACAGATTCCCGGCGCCCCTGCGCCGGCCATGACCATTGAATCTGCCGTCCTTTCTGTGGGGGTGCGCGGCACCGACGGAATCCTGGAGACCGGCGCTTGGCACAAGGTCTACTTGTTGGAGTCAGCAGAACCGTTAACAGTCAAGCATAAATTTACCGGTCAGATTATGCTGCTTTTGCCCGGACAATTCATCACTGCAGATGCAAAAGGCCCCATGCAAATCAACCCCATCACGCCGGATATATTGGATAGGCTCGTCAAACAATTCCGACTGACCTATGATTTTACCCCCAAGAATCTGGTTGATCCAGGTGAGCCTCCTGATACCGCCAACCTCCAGGAGCCGGGGGCAGGATTGGCCAACACCCTGCCGCCGGTGATCCAACAGACCCTGCCTCTGCTCCATTCACCCAAAAAGTTCCAGGGTTACCAAAAACCAGCACGACCTTAGGCAGCCAACCCTTTACTCTCAACCGAACCCGGACCGGCGCCTACCACCGGTCCGGATTAATCGGAAATGGGCTGATCCTTCAAGGATTCCAGGTGTTCCTCTAATTCTGGGGGCAGCTCTTGGCCAGGCGGAGCTTTATGTTGAATCCGCTTAATGAATTCGGGGTCCTCGATCTCGTGATGTTCCGGCACCACTGTGAGGAGATACGTATTATCTGACTTGCGTTTGTCAAAACGGTGGACCACCAATTCCACTTCCTGCCATTCTTGGGCGGCAGCCAGGAGGGCCGCGGCCAAGTGTCGGGCCTCATTCTGGGAGAGCCTGACTCCCACGGTTTTCAACTCCCGATATTGGGCCTCATGTTCTTTGGGGTAAATCTGCTGGCAGCGGATGTGAGTATCCACCGTCAAGGTGGTAAGGGGTTTCTTGGGCATGGTCTTTCTCCTTTAAGTTATCCCAGACCATGATAAAGGGGCAGGTTTGCGCCTGCCCCCTTAAACGCTGCTGGTTTATAACGCCTTGCTGACGTCCTTGCCCCGCTCTTTAATGACAGCATGGGCCGCGGCCATACGGGCAATGGGGATGCGCATGGGCGAACAGGAGACGTAATTTAAACCGATCTTGTGGCAGAATTCAATGGCTTGGGGTTGTCCACCATGCTCGCCACAGATACCGATTTTTAAGTTTGGTCGGGTCTGCCGCCCTTCTTTCACCGCTATTTCCATCAACCGGCCGACGCCATGGACATCGAGGATTTCAAAGGGGTTGTCCCGCAAAATTCCCAAGGTATTGTAAATGGGGAGGAATTTGTTTTCCGCGTCTTCCCGGGAGAAAGAGAAGGTCGCCTGGGACAGGTCATTGGTGCCGAAGGAGAAGAACTCCGCAATCTCGGCGATCCGGGAGGCCCGCAGGCAAGCCCGCACCACCTCCATCATGGTGCCGTATTTATAAGGTATCTTGACATTATAGCGTTTTTCCACTTCTGCGTGGATCTTTTCGGCCCGTTTCTTCACCCACTCCAACTCCACACTGGTGCAGACTTGGGGAATCATGATCTCGGGCCGGGCGTCGATCTTATCCCGCAAGGCCAGGGCTGTCGCCTCAAAAATGGCCTGGAGCTGCATGTCATAGATTTCCGGGAAAGAAATGCCGCAGCGCACGCCCCGGTTGCCCAACATGGGGTTGACTTCCGTAAGCACCCGCACCCGCCGCAGGATATCCTCTTTCTGTTTTAAAAGTTTCTGGTCTAATTTTTTCGACTTATATTCGCTGAATTCCCTGGTCATAGTCTCGATGCTGGGCATGAGCTTATACAGCTCGGGGTCAATCATCATGGCCGTACCCGGCAACTGTTCCAGGGAATTGATGATCTGGCTAAACTCTTTTAACCTGCTAATATCATTGAGGAGTTCTTCAATGGTGGGGAGGAATTCATGGAGGGGCGGATCCAAGAGCCGGATGGTTACCGGCAACCCTTCCATGGCCCTAAAGATTTCGTAAAAATCTTGGCGCTGCATGGGGAGGAGCTTATCGCACCACCGTTTCCGTTCTTCGGGGGTATCGGCCAAGATCATGCTTCGGACCAGGGGCAACCGATCAGCCTCATTAAACATTCGCTCGGTGCGGCACAGGCCGATGCCTTTAGCCCCATGTTGCCGAGCCTTGATGGCCATGTCCGGGGTGTCGGCGTTGGCCCACACTTCTAGTCTGGCGTATTTATCGGCCCACTCCAGGAGCACTATGAGGTCATCGCTGATCTTGGGATCCACCATGGGCACAGCGCCCAAATAGACCGCGCCAGCGCCGCCATCAATGGTGATGATATCCCCCTCTTTAATGATATGGGGGCCGATGCGGGCCTCTTTTAATTCATAATTAATATCCATCCCCTCCGCGCCGGAGACGCAGGGTTTGCCCATACCACGGGCTACCACTGCCGCATGGGAGGTCTTTCCCCCCCGGCTGGTGAGGATGCCTTGGGCCGCAAAGAAGCCATGAATATCCTCTGGCTTGGTCTCGATGCGGGTCAGGATGATCTTTTCCCCTTCTTTGCCCAACCGTTCGGCCCGGTCGGCATCAAAAACGACCTTGCCGGTGGCGGCCCCAGGAGAGGCGGCGATACCCACGGCGATGGGCTCCACTTTGGCATCCGGGTCGATGCGGCGATGCAGGAACTGCTCCAGGAAATCGGGCGGGATGCGCAACAGGGCCTCTTCTTCCGTGATGAGGCCTTCTTTAACCATATCCACAGAGGTTTTACACAGGGCCCAGGCATTCATCTTGCCGTTGCGGGTTTGGAGCATGTAGAGCTTGCCCCGCTCAATGGTAAACTCAAAATCCTGGACCTCCCGATAATGCTGCTCCAGGATTTTGCGCATCTGCTCCAACTGCCGGTAGATTTCCGGCATGTCGGTGCGCAGCTCCCGTAAGGGGCGGGGGGTGCGGATCCCAGCCACCACATCCTCGCCCTGGGCATTGACCAGGTAATCACCGTACAGGACATTCTCGCCCGTGCCCGGATCCCGGGTAAAGCCCACGCCCGTAGCCGAATCAGTCCCCATGTTGCCGAACACCATGGTGCAGATATTCACTGCAGTGCCATAAGCCATATCCGGCGTGATATTGAACTGCCGGCGGTAATCCACAGCCCGTTTGCCGGTCCAAGACTTGAAGACCCCTTCGATGGCGATGACCAATTGGGCCCAGGGGTCTTGGGGGAAGGGTTTGCCTGTCTTCTCCTGAATGAGCTTCTTGAACCGCTCACATACTTCGGCCAAGGCCGTGGCGTTCAGTTCGGTATCGACATGGGCGTGATATTTCTCTTTAATTTCCTCAAAGATCTTATCGAAGTACTCATCCGGCACACCCAGGCCGATCTTGCCGAACAGCTGCAGGAAGCGGCGATAAGCATCATAAACAAACCGCTCGTTCTGGGTGAGGGCGATCATGCCCTTGGCAGTCTCATCGTTTAAGCCCAGGTTTAAGATGGTGTCCATCATGCCCGGCATGGAGAGCGCCGAACCAGAGCGCACTGACACCAGCAGGGGGTTTTCCGGGTTGCCGAAGCCCTTGCCTGTCTTTTTCTCCAAAGCCTCCATGTATTCATGTACTTCATCCATGAGGCCCTCGGGGAACTTGCCGCCCGACTCCAGATAATCAACATTGGCCTTCGTCGAAATAACAAAGCCCGGAGGCACCGGCAGCCCGATCTGGGTCATGGTACACAGACCGGCCCCTTTGCCGCCCAATAAATGCTTATTTTTCCCGTCTCCCTCCTCAAAGGCGTAACAGTAACGCTCGGGTGCCATAGAGTCTCCTCCCTTGCAATTGATGCCCAGACCCCGCACCTGGGGCCCGGATGCTGGACAAAGCCCAAGTTTGCTAAAAAATACTATATTTCACAAGAAAAATCTACAGGATATTTGACCGGTGTTCCAGAAAAGTTAAGGCGGCTTTTTTTTCCCCAAAATTTTCTGTTAACCGCGGCCACGCCTGCAGGGAGAGACCGCGGCGGCAGAAAGTATTGGCAAACTCCTTAATAAGAGAACTGCCTAGTTAGTGTCCATCCGGAAACTATATTTTATCGAAAATTTTGATAAAAACGTATTTTTTACTCGCGTTTTTAGTTTAGTTTTTGTATAATATCCCCATTAACATGTTGATCTTGTTAAAAATAACAGTTAAATGGGGATGAATTTTGAGGCGTCCAAAATACCCGCAAAGGGAACTGCATCACGTTATGCCAAGGAATAAAGTTG
>CAZARS010000051.1:13030-19758 GCA_964487625.1 uncultured Desulfobacca sp. | reverse complement strand
AACTGATATCACCTATCCCTGAGAGAGGATGGGTGCTATGAGCAGAAAGGTGGCCTGCAACCCTTAGGTCCCGCTGGGTGAGGTACTGCTAATCAGGTTGGGGTTAGAAGTGAGTGATTTTGCTTCATTAGAAGGGAACTTATAGACATCCCTTCCTCATTGGCCTTAGGCCAGAGAGCGGGCCAGGGCCTTCATTGCCTTGGCTATATCCTCAATGGCCTCGTGCATGCCTTTGCCATAGGAACTGACCCCGGCACCTGCCTGCTTGTTGAGCTGACTCTGAACCTCAGCCTGGAGTTCCTTGAGGGTCTGGGCTTGCTTCTCCAAGTGCGCCCGCTCTTCTTCTGCCAGGTAGGCCAGGATCTCGGGATTGAGCTGATTAAGGAGCTCTTCGGCTTCGGCCAGAAGCTGCTCGAGTTCTGCCTGAGTTATTGTTGTTGTCATCCTGCCTCCTGCGGTCGATCTCCCCTTGCATCCCTGTTCCATTATACCTTATCAGAGGTCCATCCTGCCAGTCCCTCCACCCCCCCTTGTTTTCAGAGCCATCCCACGAGGACCAGAATAAATCCCAGGTTCAAACCAAATGTCCACCAGTCCCCGGCGGATAGTAATTTCTCGAACGCTGGCGGGAAGGAAGGTGACGGAGGGAAAAAAGACGGGGGGAGGCAAACCGCATCGCTTTTTCTGTCAGGTATCCTGGGGGGCCAGGGAGGAGAGTTCATCGGCCATGACCAGGAAAGCCAGCGTTGCATCGGTCTGAGGAGAAACTTTGCTTTGTGTTTCCTTAACGGCACGTGCTAAAATATCTTAGAGTTATCCGACTGCTCGATTTAGGAGGGTTGCAGTAAGATGGCTCGCCAAGCAGGTTTTTGATGACTGGGAGAACACCATGAGCCCTGATAAACAATTTTACCATCTGGCTGTGGTGGGTGCTGGTAGGCATGGCATGGCCATCATGGAGGCTATCATTCCGACACGGCGGCTTGACCAAGCTTTGCGACTCGTGGGCGTCGTCGATATTAACCCTCAAGCGCCGGGTATTCTTTATGCCCAACGCCATAATATCCCGGTCTTTTTTGACGTTGCTGAGCTTTTCACCCTGCCCGACCTCGATATCGTCGTGGATACCACCGGATCCCCCGAGGTTGCCGCTCGTCTCCAGGAATTATGCCCTTCCTGGGTGTCCATCCTCAACTGTGATCGTACCGTGCCCTGGGAGGATTTCTGGGATTCGGTTTCCAAAAGCCTCCGGTTTACCAATGATTATTCCATCCTCAAGATCGGCATTATCGGCGGCGGTAAAGCCTGTCAGGATGTTTTGTCGTTGGCGTCCAGGAGCAATAGCAGCCGTCGCCGACTGAATATTATAGGCGTGGCTGATACCGACCCCTCCGCCCCGGGGATCGTTACGGCTAGAACTATGGGTATACCGACGTACCAGGACTGCTTGCCCATCTTGGAGGCAGCCCCTGATCTGATTCTGGAACTGACCGGCAGTACTGCGGTGAGGGAGCTGCTACGGACCAAGAAACCGGAACAGACCCAGATCATCGACCATGTGCAATCACGCCTGTTGTGGGAGCTTTTTAAAAAAGAAGAAGAACGGTTGCGCTTCCGGGTGGAAAGTGAAATCAAACTGGCCGATCAACGAACTCGTTTTCAAAGCATTTTTGATCATTTACCCGATCCAGTGCTGGTTTTGAATGAGGATTACATTGTCGAAGAAGTGAACCAGACTTTTCTCAACAACTTTGGCAAGACTCTGGAGGAAGTAATCGGTCACCCCTGTTATCAGATTTTCCACCAATTTGATGAACCGTGCGACCGACGGGGGCTGGTCTGTCCCTTGCCTCAGGTGGTGCAGCGTTGTGAGACCCAGAGCGTTATTCAGCGCTTTTCTAAAGAAGATGGCTGCCAATACTTCCATGAAATTACCATGTCAGCTCTCTGTCCGCCCGAAGGCCGGCGGCGCAAACGGGTCATCGAGGTTATCAAAGATATTACGGCCAAACGGCAGTTGGAAGAGGCTCTGCAGCAGTCCGAAGAAAAGACCCGACAACTGTTGCGTAAGACCATGGCCGGGAAGAAATTCCTGGAAACGATCCTTGATGGCATCACCGACCAGATGATGGTCATCGATCTGGATTATCGTATCATAGAGGTTAACCGGGCCCTTTTGGAGATGGTGGGGCTGCGCCGGGAAGATGTGGTGGGCAAGCATTGTTATGAGGTTTCCCATCACCTCCAAGAGCCCTGCTCCAGTCCGGATCATCCATGCCCATTGAAAGATGCGGTAGCCAATGGCAAGGCCGCGTCCACTACCCATGTCCATTTTGCCAAGGATGGCCGGGAGCATTATATCCATGTAGTCTGCCACCCCATTTTCGACGAAAACGGCCGCGTCTATCGGGTCATTGATCTCTCCCGAGACATCACTAAAGAGGTCATCAATCGGACGCGCATGCTGCACGATGATAAAATGACTTCTTTGGGTAGGCTATCCGCCAGCGTCGTCCACGAGATCAATAACCCGTTAACAGGCATCCTCAATTTCATAAAGCTCATGCAACGGCTCCTGAACAAGGGAACGCCCAGTGAGACTGACCTAGAAAATATGAAGCAATATCTGGAGATGGTCTATAATGAAACGTCTCGGGTCAGCAAGACCGTCTCCAATCTCCTGGCCTTCTCTCGGAAAACCAAACCGGAATTTACGGTGGTAAATCTGAATCAGTTAATCGAAGAGACCTTGGCCCTGACGGAATATCAGATGCGCTTGCAGAAGATCACTGTCAAACGGCAGCTTGCCGAGAATCTCTTGCCCGTGAGCGCGGATCCCGGGCAGATGAAGCAAGCACTCCTCAACCTTTTCCTCAATGCCCAGGATGCCATGCCCCAAGGTGGGACCCTAACCGTGCAGACCAAAAATTACCACGGTAAGGAAGTCCTAATTAGAGTGATTGATACAGGGGTGGGAATTCCGAAAGAGAGTTTCTCCCAGATCTTTGAGCCATTTTATACTACCAAAAAAAAGGGAGGGGTCGGCTTGGGCCTCTCAGTAGTTTATGGTATTATCCGGGATCATAAGGGCCTGATCAAGGTCGACAGCATCGTCGGGCAGGGAACGACCTTCACGATCCGCCTGCCCGCCTTGAAACCAGGGGGAAAGAGTGCTGCCGCATAAGAAGGTCAGAATTTTAGTAGTGGATGATGAACCCAGTATCCGGGAATCCCTGAGTGGCTGGTTGCGTCAGGATGGCTTTGAGGTTGACTCTGCCGCCGACGGCGTCGCAGCCCTGGCCAAAGTCAAGGAAAACCGCTATGACATCATGCTCATTGATGTAAAAATGCCCGAAATGGATGGGCTGACCCTCCTCAAGAAGTTAAAGGAGGATGACCCAGAGGTGGCGGTGGTCATGATGACGGCCCATGGGGCGATCCAAGATGCGGTGGATGCCATGCGTCTGGGAGCGTATGATTACCTCCTGAAACCCTTCGACTTGGAGGAGTTAAGCTTAACCATAGATAAATTGGTGCGACTGCAAACCCTGGCCATGGAGAATCTGATCCTCAAGGACAGGATGGCCACCATGACCCGGTTTGAAAACCTGGTGGGGCAATCGCCGCCCATGTTGCGGTTATTTGAAGCCATTGTGGATGTGGCTCAGACCGATGCCACGGTGCTTATCACCGGCGAGACCGGCACCGGTAAGGAACTCGTGGCCCGGGCCATCCACGCCCAGAGCCCCCGTTGTTATGGACCCTTCATTGCCATTAACTGCGGCGCCTTTACTGAGCACCTCTTGGAAAGTGAATTATTCGGCCACGAAAAGGGCGCTTTTACCGATGCTAAGTTTGCCAAGAAAGGCCGCTTGGAGATGGCCGATGCCGGAACGTTGTTCTTAGACGAGATCGGCGATATCTCCATGAAGATGCAGATTGACCTGTTGCGGGTCTTGGAAACCCACGAATTCACCCGCGTCGGCGGCACGGTTACCCTCCATAGTGATTTCCGGGTAATTGCCGCCACCAACCGTGACCTGAAAGAAGCCATCGCCCAGAAAACGTTTCGCCAAGATCTCTATTACCGCCTCAATGTCGTGCATCTGCACGTGCCGCCACTCCGGGAGCGGACCGAGGATATTCCCCTGCTCGCCTATCATTTCCTCCGTCGCTTTGCCACGGAAACCAATAAAAAGATTGATTCCATTCATCCCGACGCCCTGGAGGCCATGAAGCGCTATGCTTGGCCAGGGAATGTCCGGGAGCTGGAAAACGCCATTGAACGGGCCGTAGTCGTACAAAAGGGCCGCCAGATCAAACTGGAAGATCTGCCTTTTGTAGTGCAGCCCGGTCAGGAACCCGAAGCTGAGAGGTTGACTCTGGAAGAAGTGGAGCGCCAACACATTGCCCGTATCTTGGCACTCCAGGGTGGCAACATTTCCACCACGGCCAAGATTCTCGGCATCAACCGTACCACTCTCTATCACAAAATCAAAAAGTATGGGTTGACGACTTCTTGAGACGGTCGTTCTTACAGGGCTTGGAACGGTTATTGCCAGGTATGGTATGGCAACGCGGGCATTTTTAGGGTTGGTCGCCCTCGGTCCCTTGGATCCCGAGATCCTCAGGCGGTTGCGGGCACCTTTGACCAAATTCTTCGGTTTGCCGGTGAAAATCCTGCGACCGGTGCCTCTCCCTGAGGAGACCCGGCATATCGTGCGTCAGCAGTACCACTCCACACAACTCCTAGAGTATCTTCTCACCATCAACACCGTCGGGGCCTTGCGCATTTTAGGGGTTACGGCGGTAGACCTCTATATTCCCATCCTCACCTTTGTTTTCGGGGAGGCCCAATTGGACGGCCAAGCCGCCATCATCTCAGCTTTTCGCCCCCGGGGTGATGCTGATGGCACGACGCCCCCGCTGAGCACAGTGATCGGCCGCCTTCTCAAATTGGGCATCCACGAGCTGGGGCACACCTTCGGCCTGGGACACTGCCGGGAAGATGGGTGCCTCATGGGATTTGCGCCTAACCTGGAGAAATTGGATCAGAAAAACCTCATGTTGTGCCGCTATTGTCAGGTTCTCCTGGCCGATTTTTTCCTCGAGCGGCATATTGTGCCTCAGCTCAAGAAGTATGAAGAAACTCTGCCACCAGACGTTGCCATCCCAATTCGGGAAAGTGCCCGTAAACGTCGTCGATGATGGTGCCCCCGGAGGGGAGGGTTACTCCCGCGGTCGCTTCCAGCATTCCCAGGAGTTTATGAGCTTCATGTTCTATCCAGGCAACGTTGTGCCGACCATAGAGCAAGGTCTCCAAGTCTGCCTTAAGGTTGGTGGGAGAGACCACCACCAGCCAGCCTTCGCCATACGGGTCATCATGGACCAGCCTCGGGTTTTGCCGGACCTTGGGATTGACTGCAGCCACGACGCCATCCACGGGTGCTAAGACTGCGGCCCGCTGGTCGCGGCGGGCAATCTCCAAGCCGACGCTATCATGGCGCCACGCCTGGCCCAACTCCGGCAGCCGCACGGCATCGGGTGGCCCCAAAACCTTTTGGGAAAAGTCATCCAAACCGACGCGCACCCGACCGCCGGTTTCCACTTGCACCCAGGTATGACCCCGATGCAGGTAACTGCTAGTGGGCACGACAAACCCGAAGACCTCGGTGCTGCGGGGTGGCTCTGGCGTCAGGAATAGCTCATTCCGGTCATCCAGGAGTTGCTCGTAAGTACAATGAGGGCAGAGGTAATGACCCCGACCGGCGGGTGCCTGAACAGGAGAGGGCTGCTGACCGGGGGGCTCAGCCGGGAAGGGTCGCGCCTTTCTCTCTTGCCAAGGGATAACTATTCCCATTTTTTTCCCGGGTCCAGCACTGGCCCGTTGCAGGGCTAAATTTCGCCGGGCCGCCTCGGTCATGGCCCGATCAAACTCACAGTTGGCGCAATCAAAATTCCTATTACAGATTTTATAGGCGATAACCCCTGCTTCCATCCAGATACAGAAGGGTGGGCGCTCTGGCGTGTTCACAGCCATGGTCGTGGTTCCCCCTTACTACCGTAATTTGTGGGCTAACGCCCTGCCACTGCTGGCATCTGCGCTGACCAGGCAACCTTAGGAGCGCTTTTTCCACCACCGGGTCAGGTCTTGCAATAAAAACTCTTGGACCAACCGGCGCCAATCCAGCTCCGGGAAATGGCCATACACGTCTTGAATGATCGTCCCGCCATCGGGAAGAGTGACGCCAGCCCGGGACTCCAACAGCGACAGGAGGCGATGGCTCTCGGCCTCCATCCACTGAACGGTCTCCGGGCCATAGAAAAGATTGGGCAAATTGTATTTCAAGTTGATGGGACGCATCAGGTATAGCCAGCCGTCCCCAAAGGGCGCTGCATTGACCAGGTGCGGCTCCTGTTGCACCCGGGAGTTAACCTCTTCCACGAGCCCGTCCGCAGGTGCCAAAATTCTGGCCCGCCGACCACCCCGGACCAGGGCCAGACAGACATGGGACTGGAAATAGATTCCCCCCGGTTCCGGCAACTCAATTTCATCAGGAGGCCCGAAAACCTTTTGGACAAAGTCATCGATGCCGACCCTAACGAAACCATCAGCCGCCATGGTAGCCCAGGCATGGCCCCGATGCAGATAAAAAGTGTCCACCGGGACCTGAAACCCGAAAACCGGGAGAAAGGTGGCTGAGGCTGACGCAGTAGAACTTTGCTTG
>CAZARS010000051.1:2139-12957 GCA_964487625.1 uncultured Desulfobacca sp. | reverse complement strand
GTTATTGGACAAGAAGATATTTTTGATTCTTTGATTGATATTATTAATAAAATATATCTAAATAGGGCGCTGTCGATTTTCAGCCTTGTCTAAATATTCTACAGCAATCCCCAATTTCCAAATATCTAATTGAAATGATTAGTTATTCTTCTGCCTAAAAATTATTCAGCTAGGAGATTAAGGATACCACCGTCTGAGCATGATTCGCATCGAAGGTCTCACCAAACGCTATCAGAAGATTATTGCTCTGGCCGATCTCCATCTGACGGTGGCTCAGGGCGAGATTTTCGGGCTCCTGGGTCCCAATGGAGCCGGCAAGACCACTACCATTAAGATCCTGACAGCGCTTACCAAGCCGAGCCAGGGGCGAGCTTTTATTAGGGGGTATGATGTAGTGGCCCAACCCTTGGCGGTGAAGGAGTGCATCGCCGTCTGCCCGCAGGAGATCAATCTCGATAAGGAGCTGACCGCCTACGAGAATCTCTTAATTTATGGCAAACTCTATCGGGTCCCAGATCTCAAAAACCGCCTCTGGGAGTTGTTGGCCATCGGTGATTTGGTGGAGCGGGCCCATGACCTGGTCAAGCATCTTTCCGGCGGGCAGCAACGGCGCCTGTTAATCCTGCGGGCCCTGCTGTCCCGGCCGCAGGTGCTGTTTTTAGATGAACCCACGGTGGGTCTTGATCCACAGATCCGGCGCCAGATCTGGGAAATGATCCGTCAACTGCATCACCAGGGGCTGACTATCCTCCTGACCACGCATTATATTGAAGAAGCGGCCAGACTCTGCAACCGGGTGGGTATCTTAAACCGCGGGCGCCTCATGGCGGTGGATACCCCTGAGGCCTTGGTGCAAGGGGTGGGTGGCTTTGTAGTAGAATATCAGGATAACGGCCGCTGGCACTACACTCTGGCGCAGAATAAAAGAGAAGCCTACGCCCTGGCCCAGGCCCACCCCGAACAGGTTACCATCCGTCCCACCAACCTTGAGGATGTCTTTATCCGCCTCACCGGTGAGCGCCTGCAATAATTGATTTATCTCAGGTCTGCTACCCCCTGATGAAAAGGTGAGAATAATCTATGGAGATTCCACGCTTTCCCCATTTTGTCCCGTTGCGTCTGGAGCATCGGGAGCTAATACATGCGCACCTCTGGGCTTATCAACCCACTACTTCGGAGCTCACGTTCACCAATCTCTTCTTGTGGCAAGGGCATTATGGCCTGACCTGGTCTTGGCTGGAGGATTGGCTCCTGCTCTTGGCACAACCTCCCCAAGGCGACCCTTGGCTCTTGCCGCCGGTGGGGCCCCCGGAGCGGGGTGACCTGTGCGTTCGCTTGTTGACTTGGCTGGGGCAGACCTACGGAGTGCATACTCCTATTATAAAGCGGGTTGACCGTCGGCTGGCTGGAGAAATGGCGGACACGCCGGCCCTGCGCCTCGAACCCTGCCGGGATGATTTCGATTATGTTTATCGGGCCAGCGACCTCATCAATCTGGCCGGCAATAAATATCACAGCAAGCGCAATCACTTGAATAACCTGCGGCGCGCCGTGGCCTGGGAATATGTGCCCCTCCATGCCGAGCTGCTTGCCGCCTGCCTGCGCTTGGCCGAACGTTGGTGCGAATTCAGGCGCTGTGAAGAGGATCTGAATCTCATGGGCGAGTGGGAGGCCATCCGCTTGGGCCTAAGGCATTTCCACGCATTAGGTCTGCAAGGCGGGGCCATCCTGGTGCGGGGAGCAGTAGAGGCCTTCTCCCTGGGGGAGCTCCTGAATACCCAGACCGCGGTTATCCATTTTGAGAAGGCCAACCCCGAGGAAAGTGCCTTTTACACCCTGATCAATCAACAGTTTTGCCAACACGCCTGGCAACAGGTGGAATTTATCAATCGCGAACAGGACCTAGGGGAGCCGGGTCTGCGTCGGGCCAAATTATCCTATCATCCTCACCATCTGGAAGAAAA
The DNA here is from genome assembly GCA_964487625.1 of uncultured Desulfobacca sp. GTDB lineage: Bacteria > Desulfobacterota > Desulfobaccia > Desulfobaccales > Desulfobaccaceae > Desulfobacca. The sequence goes on along the minus strand of CAZARS010000051.1, from coordinate 10,993 downwards.
GTTCCGGATTACGTTGGCCTAAAGAACACGGGGAGGGCACTGCTTAGTGCTCGAGGCGAGTATTGAGGTGGCGGGCGACTTGCCGGATAGCATCAATTTTGTCAATGACTACCTGTAGTTGATTACTCATTCGCTGGACTTCGGGAAAAAGAGGAGAGTCTGGTTCAATCTCGAACAGCAGGAGGTCTATCGTGCCAGCCAACACCGATAGGGGTTGGGCCAGATCGTGCAGCATGACCCGCAGGTTTCTCATCTGCACAGATAACTCCTCCTGCAGGTGCTCCGGAAGGTCGAAGACCTGAGATTTTTGAGTTTGCATAACCGCGCCCCTTTCCGTTTGTTCTATCGGCAGGGTCATGGCTAAACTTAAAAAATTCTGCGGTCTGAAATGATATTTTTTTCTGGCTAGCATATAGTCAGTAGGAAAATGAGATTTTTTCCGCATAACATAGCAATATCGATACCAAAAATAGGTTGGAGAAGGAGTCCTTCCACGGCTTGACTCTTTATCGGGGCGTTCCATTCTGGGGGGTGGCGGCTGGGGAGGGCGAGAAAAGAGGCCCACAGTATCGGTTAATTATCATTTTATTAAATTATTACAGTGAGATATGGACGATAATTTAGAAATTCTCGAAGTTGTCAATCGCCGCAACCAGCGAGTCGGTCTGGCCAGCCGCGGCAGTATTCATCGCTACGGTCTGCAGCATCGAGGCGTGCATGTGTTCGTCTTTGACCGCTCCGGTCGATTATATTTGCAATATCGCCACCATCAGAAAAGCCAGTACCCGAGACACTGGGACAGCTCTGCCGCGGGACATGTCAATCCTGGGGAGGACTATGCCACAGCGGCAGCCCGGGAAGTGGCAGAGGAGCTGGGCCTCCATCTGGAGCTTTGGTTCGTGGCGGCAGTAAGCGCCGTACCCGAGACGAGTTGGGAGCATGTCGGCCTCTTTCAAGCCATCACCGAGGTGGAGCCTCGGCCGAATCCGGCGGAGATTGAGGCAGGGCAATTTTTCACCCCGGCCGAGCTGTATGACTTCCTGCATCGGGGCGATGTGGCCGTGACCCCATCTTTCCGCCTGTTATACCGGGTCTGGCAAGAACGGGGTAACGGGGGCTAATCCCGGGGGACGGCCAACATGCGGTCCACCGCGGCCAGGGCTTTCACCCTGATATCTTCGGGCACAGTCACCACGGGTGCCAAGTTCTGCAGGGCCCGGAGTACATCTTCGAGGGAAATTTTTTTCATGTCCGGGCACAGGAGGCGATCGGAGGGAGAATAAAAGCGTTTATGGGGGTTTTCTTTGGCCAGCGTGTGGATGATACCCTTTTCGGTGCCGATGATGAACTCCTCCTCCCGAGCTTGACGCACGAAGGAGAGCATACCGGCTGTACTGCGAATTACATCGGCCACCTCCAAGACTTCAGGCCGACATTCGGGATGGGCCAGGAAGAGGGCCTGAGGATGGGCCGCCCGACAGGCCTGGACCTCGGCCAGGGTCAAGGCATCATGAATATTGCAGCAGCCAGCCCAGAAATGGACCTTTTTGGTGGTATGGCGCTGGGTGTATAGGGCTAAGTTCCGGTCCGGCACCATGAGGACCTGGTCTTGGGGCAGAGAATTGACCACCCGCACCGCATTGGCAGAGGTGCAGCAGATATCGCTTTCCGCCTTCACCGCGGCACTAGAGTTCACGTAGGTTACCACCGGCACGCCCGGCAGCTCCGCCTTTTTGGCCCGCAAGGAGTCAGGGGTAATGGTATCGGCCATGAAGCAGCCAGCATCCAGCCGGGGCAAAAGCACGAGTTTGTCCGGGCAGAGGATGGCGGCAGTCTCGGCCATGAAATGGACCCCACAGAAGACGATGACTTTGGCGGAGGTCTTGGCCGCCGCTTGGGACAAGCCCAAAGAGTCGCCGGTAAAATCGGCGATGTCCTGGATCTCTCCAGGTTGATAATTATGGGCTAGAAGGATGGCCTCCCGTTTGGCCAGCCAACTCCTCACTTCCTGTTGGGTAACTGTATGGGTCATACGGGGCGTCTCTCCCAAAATATGCCAGCCTCAGGTCGGCTGCCGGCCGCAGTCTGTCTACATTCTTTCCCGCACTACCTGAACGCCGGGCGGTGGGGTAAATTGAAACAGACGGGGCGGTAACTTGACGTTGAGCTGCATACCGCTAAATGTCATCCGGGTAAAATCCCCATAGGCGTTGGTGAATTCCAAGGCCTGGACTAAGTATGTTATGGGATCAATGGTCAAGACTAAGTCCCGCAACTCCGGCTGGGGCTTGAAGGGTGTCAAGAGGATCCGCATGGGGCCGGAACCGGGATACGGCGTTTGCCAGGCTACCCGAAAGTCCCGCTGCAGTTCCCCCATCCCCGAAAAAAAGCGCATCACCAAATCAGAGCGCATGACCTGGCTCAAGGGGTAAACCATGACCATTTTGTCTTGCGGGACATAGATAAAAACCTCCCGGCCATCGACGATGACGTCTTTTCTTTGGGCCGCTGGGGTTTGGTACTCCCAGCGCATGCGGGCCGGTTTTTGGAAATATAGGATACCTTCGGCACTATCGCCTACCCCTTGACTTTGTAACCGGGATTCCTGACGAAACCAGGTCTTAAAGACACCCGTGGCCTCATACTGTTTCTGCACCTGGGCGATGACCTCGGTAGGGGTGAGGGCCCAGCCAACCTTGACCGTTGTTAAGCCAAGGGTCAACAGGAGCAGAATGCTGAGGAAATATCTTGGCGCAGGGTTTGCTCGCCAACCCGCGTATGTGTCGACTTTCATGGTTATCTTCTCCTTGCCGGAAATTAAGAATTAACCTTAACGGACCGGCCCGTCCCTGTCAAGGGGGGGCGCTGAGGCCTGTTGGGACAAGAAGCCAGCACGCTCCAGGAGATGAGGAGGCAGCCTTTTCCTGCCAACCAGACTTCCTTGGATCGGCAGGTTTTTTCGGATATAGTAATGGGAAAAAGCTACAGAGCCCTGATAAGCGCCCCCTCTTGCGGAAGGAGAATTCTATGTCTGTGCAGCGTTTATTGACCACCATGCCCCCCTTTGCCAATTTGGATGACCAACAGCTCAACCGGGTGGCAAGCTGTTGCGAGATCTGCCGCTATGCCGCCGGCGAGGTTATCTACCGGCAGAATCACCCGGCCCAGAAGATGTTTATAATCTTGGAGGGTATGGTGAGCCTGGATGACGTGGTGGATAATCTGACCTTTATATCGTACGAACGCCGGGGCCCCAAAGGGATTATCGGCACTGCGGCTCTGGTAGGGCAAAAACTTTACTCCCTCACGGCCACCTGCCTGGAACCCACCCAAGTGATAGCCATTGATGTCCCCCATTTGGAAGCCATCTGTGAACAGGATCCGGAAATCGGGTTTAAGGTCATGGCAGAGGTGGCTTATATTTTCTTTCAACGCTATGAACGGGCCAAAACCAGATTATATAATGTTTTTAAGGAAATACCTGTAAGATTGGTCTGCCGTGAGGTCAGTCCCCGGGAAGAGTAAAAGGCGGGCTTAATCTCGGGAGGAATTATCTCTTGGTTTTTTCCGGCAGCACGTTTATAATTTGAAACATGATTGCCAAAAATATTGAACATGATTTTTTTGCAGAGGGATATTAAACTAAACACTCCTTCGGTTCGATAAGAATTTAGAATGGCCCAATCCTCGGAAAAATACAATATCCGCCGCAGGGTATCGTTGGGTAAGCCTACATCAGCAGGCGCAGAGTCTCCTTCCTAAAGAGATAAGGGTATGCCCTATAGTGCAAAAATACTGGTAGTGGACGACGAGCCGGCGATCCTCGAGGTTATTCAAAAGATCCTGCTCGATCGGGGCTATGACGTCGATGTGGCTGCCAATGGGGTTGAGGCCCTGGAAAAGCTGGAGCAGAGCCATTATGATCTCATGTTGAGCGACGTCAAGATGCCGCAGATGGATGGTATGGAGCTCCTTCAGAAGGTTGGCTTCCTCTATCCGGACCTGATTACGGTCATGCTATCGGCCTTCGCTAATATCCAAGATGCCGTGGCAGCCATTAAGCTGGGAGCTTACGATTATATTGCCAAACCGGTTTATCCAGAGGATCTGGTTCTTTCGCTGGAGAGGGCCCTAAAATTTAAAGAGCTGCGCCAGGCCCAACAAGAACTGGAATGGACCTTGAAAGGGGCGGAAGCTTTAGGGCTGGGCGTCCTGGACCTAGCTCCCGAAGTTGAGGAGTTTCAGGTCTTGGCCAAGTTGCGGCAGCAAGCTCAACAAGCCACCAAATTAACAGACGTGGCGGAACTCTTCCTGCAGAGTGCCCAAAAATTGACTTTGGCTTCCCGTGGCTCTATTTTTCTGTTCGATCGGGAAGGAATTAATCTTACCTGCCTGGCCTGCACTGCTAATAACAATACGTCATTGCGTTTCAAGACCGTCCGACCCAGCGAGGGGGTCATGAGTTCGGTGTTGCAGAGGGGTAGACCACTGCTGGTTGTGGACGTGGGATTGGAACCCCGCTATTTTAATCACCAACGCAGCGAACGTTACGCCTCTAAGAGTTTTATCGTCGTCCCGATTGTCGGTGAGAAGACGTGGGGATTGATCAATTTAACCGACCGCTGTGATAACCAGGCCTTTAGTCCCCGGGAGCTTTTTCTCACTTGGCTGCTGGCTCGTATCCTCAGTGATATCCTGCAACAATGGGAAAATGAGGAAAAAAGCCGGTCCATCGATGCTGCCTTGGAGGAAAGCCGCAGCGAATTGGAAAGCTTCAAGGAGTCCTTTGCCCGTCTGTCCGCCTCCATGCCGACGGGTTTTGCCCTCCTGGATCGCAAATTGCGGCTCCGTCTGTTCAATCCGACGTTTGCGAAACTTTTTGGCCAGAAAGAACTGGTGCTGGGCCAGAAAATCTTTACTTATCTCGATTCCATTGTGGCCACCGACCTGCAGAAACTACGGTCTTGTTTCCGCCGCCTCTTGCTGGGCGAGCCAGCCGTGGACTGTGGGCAGGTTACCATCGTGCATCCTGAAGAGGGCAATATCTTCTGCCAGGTGCAGTTGAGTAGGATGGACCAACGCAATGGCGACTGGCAGATCATCGTCGTCGTGGAGGATGTAACCGAAATTGCCCAATTACAGCAACGGGTGTCCCTCTATGAACATCTGGCCATTATGGGCAAGCTGTCCACCTGCGTCGTCCACGAACTCAACAACCCCCTGGATGGAGTCAAGCGTTACATTTCCCTCGCCCAGATGAAAAAGGATCATCCCGAGGAGGTGGACCGCTATCTCAGCGAGGCCCAGAAAGGTCTCGGCAAAATGTCCATGGCCATTAATTCCATCCTCAATGTGGCCAATCCCAGTCGTATCCTCAAATCCCAGGATACTCTGATCAGTCAGATCCGGGAAGCTGCGAAAATAATGCTGTTGCAGGCCAAAGATCAACGGGTAGAAATCAACTTATCCCTCTCGCCTATCTTTGAGAAGCTCTATTATGGCACCGAGTTATACACCGTTTTCGTCAACCTCATTAAAAATGCCATACAAGCCATGCCGGGTGGGGGCAGATTAGATATCATCGGTTTTGACCAGGCTTCCCACCTGGAAATTCGCTTTAAAGATAACGGTCCTGGCATCCCCGCCGATATTTTGAAAGATATTTTCAAACCGTTTTTCACGACTAAAACCCAAGGGCAGGGCCTCGGCTTGGGTCTGACTATCTGCCAGAAAATCATCTCCCGATACCAGGGATTGCTCAGTGTTGAAAGCACAGTAGGCCAAGGGACAGAGTTCATTATCCAATTGCCCCTGGCAGATCGCTTTCAAGTTCAAACTCAAGATCAGGCATTGGGGGAACAGAAGCAGTGAAACAGAAAGATATACTGATCGTTGATGATGACGAACTCGTTTGCCATTCCCTCCAGGAACTCCTGGCCCTGGAAGGGTATGATATTGATTCCACCCTGGATGGCCTGGAAGCTCTGCAGAAATTAAAAGAGACCCAATATTCCCTGATCATTTCTGATATCCGCATGCCAACCCTGGACGGGATTGAACTCTTGAAGGAGGTGCGGGGCAAAAATCTTGATAGCTTCCTCATCTTCATCACGGGCCATGGCCATATCGACGGCGCAGTGGAAGCCATTAAATTGGGGGCCTACGACTACATCACTAAACCAATTGATGATATCCGCCTCAAACTCACCATTAAACGCGCCCTGGAGCAGAGACAATTGCTCAACTCCTATCAAAACCTGAAAAAAAAGGTCCGCCCGTGGGAGTTGGATGATCGCCTCGTGGTCAAAGATCGCAAGATGGTGGAGCTATTGGATGTGGTCCACATGGTGTCCGAGACCCTGGCCACCGTGCTCATCACGGGCGAGTCGGGCACTGGCAAATCCATGCTGGCCAAATATATCCACCGGCACTCTTCCCGCAGAGACGGACCCTTCGTGGAATTGAGCTGCGGCACCCTGGCAGAAACCCTCTTGGAAAGTGAGCTGTTCGGCCATGTCAAGGGGGCCTTTACCGGTGCCGACCGGCATAAAAAGGGGAAGTTTGAAGAGGCTCAGGGTGGGACCATTTTCTTGGATGACATCAACTGCGCTTCCCTCAACTGCCAGGTCAAGTTGCTGCGGGTCTTACAGGAACGGACCTTTGAACGGGTTGGGGGCAACGAATCTTTGCATACCGATGTCCGCATCATTACTGCCACCAATACTTCTTTGAGTCAGGAGGTGGCCAAGAAGAAATTCCGGGAGGATCTCTATCACCGGATCAACGTGGTCTCGCTTTTTATACCGCCCCTACGGGAGCGCTTAGGAGATATTGAGCCCCTCATCGACTACTTCATTAAGCGGTTTAACGAACTCCATAATCGCCAGATTAAGGGCATAACGAAAAATGCCCTACAACTCTGCTATAATTATCATTGGCCAGGTAATGTCCGCCAGTTGGAAAACGTCATGGAGCGGGCGGTTATTCTCTCACCTGGTGATTATATCATTCCAGAGAGCCTCCCCGAAGAAATGCGCGGGCAAGAGTTGTTAAAATCAGAAGAAGGGGATTTCTCTCTGGCCACGGCTCTGGCAGAGGCAGAAAAGAGGATTATCTTCAAGTGCCTGAAACAAAACAACTGGAACCGCCAACTAACCGCCCAGGTCTTGGGGATCAGTCGGACCACCCTCTTCAACAAAATGCGGCAATATCAGATTGATGATCCCCGAAAGATCAGTGAAAATCTGCTCCACGAAAATGGCCGCACAATGGTCAATTAATCTCGTGACCCAACCAGAAGCTTATGACTATACCATTTGACACGCTGGTGGCGTGGGATCACGCCCATCTCTGGCATCCCTTTACCCAGATGCAGGGCTTTGTGCAGGAGGACCTGCTCATTATTACTGAGGGTAAAGGAGTCTATCTTTTCGATCAACATGGCCGCCGTTATCTGGACGGTGTCTCGTCCTTATGGACCAACGTCCATGGGCACCGGCAGCCAGCTCTGGACCAGGCTCTCCGGGAACAGTTGGACAAGGTGGCCCACTGCACCATGCTGGGGCTCGCCAATATTCCTGCCATTCAGCTGGCCAAAAACCTGGTCGATTTGGCCCCGGCTGGCCTGACCCGGGTCTTTTATTCAGACAACGGCTCCACCTCTGTGGAAGTTGCCCTGAAAATGGCCTATCAATACTGGCAGCTCAAAGGTGAACGTCAACGCCGCCTCTTCTTAAAGCTGCAAGAGGCCTATCATGGCGATACTTTGGGAGCGGTATCGGTGGGGGGCATTGATCTCTTTCACCGGATTTACCAAGACCTGTTGTTTCCCACCCTCACTGCGCCCAACCCCTATTGCTACCGTTGTCCGGACCAAGAGGCTTGTCAACTCCAATGCTTAGGCGCTCTGGAGGAGTTGGTAGCTCAACATCACCGGGAAATTGCCGCCATCATCCTGGAGCCGGTAATGCAGGGAGCAGCTGGCATGATCCCGCAGCCGCCCGGATATCTGCGACGCGTCCGGGAGGTAGCAAAGGCCCACGGCCTGCTGCTCATCTGTGATGAAGTGGCCACCGGCTTCGGCCGGACCGGCACCATGTTTGCCTGCCAACAGGAGGGGGTCTCCCCGGATTTCCTGTGTCTCGCGAAAGGTATCACTGGCGGCTACTTGCCCTTGGCTGCCACCTTGACCACAGACGAGGTATACCAAACCTTCCTGGGAGAATTCCACGACTTCAAGGCCTTTTTCCATGGCCATACCTATACTGGCAATCCCTTGGCAGCAGCCGTGGCCGTGGCCAACCTTAGGCTTTTTCAGGAAGACCGCCTCCTAGAGAAGCTCCAGCCCAAGATCAGCTATCTGCAGGAGCGGCTCCAGTCTTGGCAGGATCACCCCCACATTGGGGACATCCGGCAGCGGGGGTTTATGGTGGGCTTGGAATTGGTGCAAGACAAGGCCACTAAGACGCCCTTTCCTGTGGCCCGACGCCAGGGGCATCAGGTTATCCTGGCAGCCCGGAAATTGGGAGCCATCCTGCGCCCTTTGGGCGACGTCATCGTCCTCATGCCGCCTTTGGCCATTTCCTTGGCCGAACTGAAAGAACTATGCGACATCACCATCCAAGCCATCGAGGTGGCGTGTGCCCAAGGGTGAAGGAATAAATGAGGCTCTCCTGCAGATCAACTCCGAGAGCAATACTGGCACAGTCTGGCAAGCCTGGGCCAACGCTTACTTAGGGAAACCCCTGAACTTCTCACCCTCAAGGTCTGAGGGTCTGACCCCTCGCCCCCTGGGGGCGAGGGGGCCATTTTCACTTCCCTCGTTTCCTAACTCACTCTGCTCCCTTCCTGTTCA
>CAZARS010000051.1:0-2129 GCA_964487625.1 uncultured Desulfobacca sp. | reverse complement strand
GGCAGATAAATATTCGCCGGCGCGGCAAGCCTCCTCGGGGGTGTCCACTTCCAGGGTCTCCTCCGCAGTCTCCACAATCTTAATCTTATACCCATATTCTAAAGCCCGCAGTTGCTCCAGTTTTTCGGCCATCTCCCAGAGACCGGGCGGCAAGGCCACAAATTGTTGCAGGAAGGCCTGACGATAGACATAAATGCCGATATGCTTGTAATAATCGACCGGTGATCCCTGTTCCCGATAATGGGGAATGGCGGCGCGGGAAAAGTAAAGGGCATAATGTTTCTTATCAAAGACCGCCTTCACCACGTTGGGGTCGGCGGCCAGGGCGGGATCATTGAAACGGCGCACCGCAGTGGCCATGGCCGCAGCCGCCTCGCTTTGTAGGCTGGCCACCAATGCCGCCACCAGGGGCACAGGAAAGACAATCTGATCCCCCTGGATGTTCACCACGATATCCTCTGGGCTAAGCCCAAGGAGACGGGCAGCTTCCGCCAAGCGGTCGCTGCCGGATAGATGATGGCTGCCGGTCATGAGGGCCGAGCCCCCTAAACTCTCCACCGTTTGGGCAATGCGTGCCTCATCAGTGGCCACATACACCCCCGAGAGGTTTGGTATCTGTTGGGCCCTCTCATACACCCATTGGATCAAGGGCTTGCCAGCAATCAGCGCCAGCGGTTTGCCGGGGAAACGGGTGGAGCTGAATCGGGCTGGAATAATGGCCACAACCGCCATAGGCATCTCTCCTTCCGGGCATCTCAGTTATGCCCTTGCCGAATCGCCTGGAAATGACTGATTATTCCGCATACCCCTCTTTCCTCGCTTGTGGGGGAGAGGCTGGATAAGGGGAAATAACATATCTTTTTGAAGGCATCTTCATCCCAGTTCCTGGTTATGCTTAGATCAGAAAATGGCAGATCAGGATAGGGCAGGGCAGGGCGGGGATGGCGCTTTCCCGCCCTCCGGCCTGCGGCTTTGGACAACCGCTCAAAGCGGCGCCCCAGCCAAGAGAAATTCCTCCCAAGAACAGAAAATGTCTTGTCTAACCTATAAGAAAGACTTGACATTTTAAAACTTGGTCTTACCATTAGGTTAATCTTGTTCATATCATAAGGAATCATCTGGAGGAAGCTATTCCCATGCGTTTTGATAAATTTACCCTGAAGGCCCAGCAGGCGGTCCAGGGGGCTCAGGAGCTGGCCCAGACCCTGAACCATGCCCAGATAGAACCGGCCCATTTGCTGCGGACGCTGTTGGCCCAGGAAGAGGGGCTGGTCCGCCCCCTCTTGAAAAAACTGGAAGTGGAGCCGCAACGGGTCATTCAAGGGGTTGAAGATATTCTGGCCAAACTCCCCCGGGTCTCGGGGGCCGTTCAGGTTTACCTGGCCCCGGAACTCAGTCAGGTCTTCGATGAGGCCTTTAAATTGGCCAACCAGATGAAGGATGAGTATGTCTCCACCGAACACCTTTTTCTGGCGATGTTAATGGCCAAGACCACAGCAGTGGGCCGTCTCCTGGCCTCCTTGGGTCTCCAGCCGGAGACCGTCATGCAAGCCCTGGCCGGTCTGCGGGGGTCGCAGCGGATCACCGATCAATCCCCCGAGGAGAAGTTTCAGCCCCTGGAGAAATATGGCCGGGATCTTACGGAGTTGGCCCGGGCCGGCAAGTTGGACCCAGTCATCGGTCGGGATATGGAAATCCGCCGTATCATGCAGGTCTTATCCCGGCGCACTAAAAACAACCCGGTCCTCATCGGTGAGGCTGGGGTGGGGAAAACAGCCATTGTGGAGGGGCTGGCCCAACGGATCGTCAACGGCGATGTGCCAGAAACCCTGAAAAATAAACAGATCGTGGCCCTGGACATGGGAGCCCTCATTGCCGGCAGTAAATACCGAGGCGAGTTTGAAGACCGCCTTAAGGCCGTGCTCAAGGAAGTGGTGGAATCCGACGGCCGCATCATTTTGTTCATTGACGAGCTTCACACCCTGGTGGGAGCCGGCGCGGCCGAGGGGGCAGTGGATGCCTCCAATATGCTCAAACCTCCCCTGGCCCGGGGTGAACTGCGCTGCATAGGAGCCACCACCATCAATGAGTATCGCAAATATATCGAGAAAGATGCGGCGTTGGAACGG
>CAZARS010000050.1:17416-19897 GCA_964487625.1 uncultured Desulfobacca sp. | reverse complement strand
ATTTTGAAGGCGCCATCCGCAAGTTGTGGGAAAAGAACGCCCTGCCGGCGGTCTGCGGTCGGGTCTGCCCCCAGGAAGTGCAGTGCGAAGGCCTCTGTATCTTGGGGAAAAAAGACGAACCCGTGGCCATCGGCAACCTGGAAAAATTCGCCGCGGATTATCAGCGTCTCCATGGCCGGGATGTCCTCCCCCCCAAAGCCGAACCCACGGGCAAGAAAGTAGCGGTGGTGGGCTCCGGTCCCGCCGGCCTCACCGTGGCTGGCGACCTCATTCTCAAGGGCCACGAGGTCACTATCTTTGAGGCCCTGCATGCCCCCGGCGGCGTCTTAATCTATGGTATTCCCGAGTTCCGGCTGCCCAAGGCCATTGTGGCCGCAGAATGCCGTTACCTGGAACGGCTCGGCGTCAAATTCGAGGTCAACGCTGTAATCGGCCGCTCCGAGACGGTGGATGAACTCCTGGAACGGTTTGACGCCGTGTTCCTGGGCGTCGGGGCTGGACTCCCCCTCTTCCTGAACATCCCCGGCGAACACTATATCGGCGTTTACTCCTCCAATGAGTATCTGACTCGTTCCAACTTGATGAAGGCCTACGAGTTCCCCAAATATGACACCCCCATCGTTCGGGGTAAAAAAGTCGCCACCTTTGGCGGTGGCAACGTGGCCATGGACTCAGCCCGGACCGCACTCCGTTTGGGTGCAGAGAAGTCCTATATTATCTACCGTCGGGGCCGGGAAGAGATGCCGGCTCGGAAGGAAGAAATCCACCATGCGGAAGAAGAAGGGGTGGAATTCATGTTCCTAACTGCCCCCCTGCGCTTTTTGGGCACCGATGACGGTTTCCTTACCGGCGTGGAATGCCAGCGCATGGAGTTGGGCGAGCCCGATGCCTCTGGCCGGCGGCGCCCCGTGCCGGTACCGGGTTCTGAATTTGTCGTGGAAATCGATACGGCTGTTATCTCCATCGGCTCCAGTGCCAACCCCTTGCTCACCAAGAGCACCCCGGGCTTGGTGCTGAATAAATGGGGCAACATCGTGGCCGATCCCAAGACCGGCAAAACCATGAAACCCCGGGTCTGGGCCGGCGGTGATATCGTCACCGGTGCCGCCACCGTCATTTTGGCTGCCGGCGCCGGCCGCATCGCCTCCAATTCCATCCATGACTTCTTGACCTACGGTTGGTAAGCCGACTTCGCAGCCGAAACCCTGGGGGACCCTATACCCCAGGGTTTACCTTTATGGTTAATGGGAGATTTTACGGCGCCAGAGACACTCTGGTGCTGCCGGAGAGGAGAACCAAGCATGAGCGGACAACATCGGACCTTCCCGACCTTCGAACCCAAAGGCGAGATTGCCGTGTCCCAACAGCCCAATAACAGGATAAAAATGGTAGTTTACCCAACTAGTGGGGATAAAATGGAAATCCTGTTGGAAAAAGAGAACGCCTTCAATCTGGCCATGGAAATGTTACAACACGTCTATCGGTTAGGCTAGTGTTCTGGAAACTACAGAAATCAGCGTGACCTTCGAGGTGGCCATAATAAGCCTTTCTGTAGGGGCGTTTTGCGAAACGCCCCTACAGGGTCTGTTCGTAAAACATAATGCAGGCGTGACGCCATAAGCCCTTACAAAGGCCCATCCTGAAACCATGGCTCTGCCAGGTTAAGCAATGAGTTAACCTATGAAATCTTTGGTGGGGGCGGATTCGCGCCCCCTCCAAGACTCGCAGCCAAGTTGACGAATCCGGCGACGCCATGCAAGTTAGGTAAGGCCAAGTCTCCTGAATGAAAAACCCTGGGGCGGTCATCAAGCCTCAGGGTTTTGACTCTGTGGGCAGTGTGATTGGGCCTTGGAGAAAGGTTGCCCTCTTACTCCCGTCGGCCGCCCATGATCCGCAGGAGAAGCAAAAAGAGGTTGATGAAATCCAGGTAGAGTTTGAGGGCACCGATAATAGCGGCCCGGTTTTCCATGGCCGCATCGGCAAAGCCGGTCCCGGCCATGTTCTTTAGGTATTGGGTATCATAGGCTGTCAGCCCCACAAAGACCATGACGCCGATATAAGTTGTTACCCAGTAAATAGTCGGGCTCTGGAGAAAAAGATTCACCAAGCTGGCCAGGACGACCCCAATCAGGCCCATAAAAAAGAAGCTGCCCCAACTGGTCAGGTCCCGTTTGGTGGTGTAGCCATAGAGGCTGGTGAGGGCAAAAGTCCCCGCCGTCACCACAAAGGCGTTGGTGACGGAAGATTGGGTATACACCAGCAGAATGGCTGACAAAGTCAAGCCCGTCAAGCCGGCGTAAAGAAAGAACAGGAGGGTCGCCGTGCTGGGGTTGAGGCGGTTGATGGCTGCGCTGAGGACCACCACCAGACCCAATTGCCCGATAATCAGGGCGAAAAAGACCAGGGAATTGCCAAAGATCAGAGCCTGCAGGGTCGGACTGGCGGCAGTGTAATAGGCCACCAGGGCAGTCAGGGCCAACC
>CAZARS010000050.1:4996-17401 GCA_964487625.1 uncultured Desulfobacca sp. | reverse complement strand
GCCCATCCAATTGTAAACCCGCCGCAAAAAGGCGTTCTGCATCTCCGCCACCCGTGCCGGGGTGGCAACGGTGCCGTAGTTCATGAAGTGCTCTCCTCATAAAGTGTTTGTTTTGGTTGCTGCCGGCCAGTAAGCCTATCTCTGGCCGGGACAGAGTCTCTCCTTTCGGCGACGCCGCCAGGGAGGGCTGGGTCTGCAGTTGCCAAAAGCTTAGGCCTATTATACCTTAATACGTTAAAGTAATCTGCCAGAATAGTCTTGGCAAGGACTGCCCGAGGTATTTTTCCCGGCGTTCCTGGCTTCGTATCAACCTCGCCCTCAGCAGAGAAGACGATGAGGTCAGCTGCCATGCCCCCAACCTTCGTGATGCAGCCCATCGGCTGGGTCCGACGAACTGCAGACTTCCAAGATATTGACCTTGATCCTGCTTATCTGCCAGCCCTCTTAGGCCTAGAACAGTATTCCCACCTCTGGATCCTCTATTGGTTCAGCGAAAACGATAACATGCGGGATCGGCATATCTTGCAGGTCCATCCCCGGCGCAATCCGGCCAATCCTTTGATGGGAGTCTTTGCTACCCGCTCGCCGGTACGGCCCAACCTCATCGGTCTCTGTGCGGTGCGGCTGCTCAAGGTGGAGGGGCTGCGGCTGACGGTTTCGGGGCTGGATGCCCGCGAGGGAACCCCGGTGGTGGATATCAAGCCGTATTTTCCCGCCAGCGATGCCTTCCCCGACGCCCGGACCCCGCGGCTGCTCCCGCACCCGCGGGTGGGGTCGCCACCATAACGACGCCGTTCCTCTGCTTGACCATAAGTGTCCGGCAGGTCTCTTCTGGAGCTTGAAAAAGGACGCCTAAAGCCCAAAAAACCCTTCCACCCATGGCGCCTTTTCTCTTGTCATCCTGAGCGCCGCGCAGGATCTGAGATTCTTCGGTCGCACCGCTCCCTCAGAATGACAAAAGGAGACGGAGATAAGAGATACCAAGCCGCCATCAACCTTATGCAAAAAGTTATCGGACCGTAGTGATTTTCGATAAATTTCAGGGCTACCGTCCCATTTTTCGTTTAAACAGCTTATAGAGGGATATCTGCAGGGCACTTTTTAGATAAAAGCGCCAGATGTCGATAAAGTTTCAAGAGGGAAAGATGGGGCTGCCTCAGGTGGGCCCCCCAGCGACGGGGTCCGACGCCCTGATCCCAACAATGCCCCCCCTTGCCAAGCTGACCCAGACTATGAGCCGAGGCCTGGATCAAATGTACTTTTGGACGTATCCCCCTTGAGGAAGGTCAACCATGCCTTCATTCTCTTTATCCGGCTAATAATAAACAATAAGCCCTTGACTTTGAACTTTTAACGGTTTTTCCCCAACCTAAAGAGGGCTCGGTGTCCATGTGGGAATGGGCCTTGATACCAACCGATTATTGGTCGTTCCTGGCCGGTCTGAACGGCTTCCTCCTTTTTCTGCTCTGCCTATCCTACCGGCATCAGCAGCAGGCTCCTCCCCTGTTTATCTGGCTGGGATTTTTTGCCGTTTTCCAATGGCTGCAACATTGGCTGCCGCTGTTGGCCCCGGCCATACGGGCCGAGCCGCCCTGGCCGCGCCTCGGGTTGCTGCTTACAGTGCTATCCTTGGGATCTCTGGGTATCGGCGGAGTCAGTGCCATTATCCGGACCTGGCTGCGCCTCAGTCTGGGAGTCGGTGTCATTGGCTTGGTGCTCCTGAGTCTCATCCTCCTGGGCGGGGGCCGCTTCCTGCCCTTGGCCCCACCCCTGCTGACCCTAGGGGTAGCGGCCAGTTTTTTCGGCGGTATAACCTTATTTCTGGAAGGTCGCCGTCGGCAGGCTGATTTTTGTCGCTTTGCCGGCCTGGGCCTCTTGGGTTATGGTCTGGGGCTAGTCTTAGGCACCGCCGCCCTCATGCCGACCCCGGATGGGGGCGTTGGCTTAAATCTCCCGTGGCTTCCCTTGACAACGCCGCCGTTGGTACTGCTCGTGCTCTTTGGTTTCCTGGTCAACTCCCTATTATGGCTCTCTCAACAATTCGACGCCACCCACCTGCCTACCTGGCTGGACCCCCCGCGGCGCTTCAGGCAGGCATTGTTATTTCTCGCCGCCCTAATATTGTTGTTGGGGGTCGGCGGCATCCTTGTGGGTCTGTTTGGCCGCAGTCTGGATCAGGACATGCGCCGGACTATGGCCACTCGCACTCGGGCTCTGGCAGCAGCCCTCCCCCTCGACGAGATTAAACAATTAACCGGCACCAGCAAAGACCGGGGGACGCCAGCGTACAGTAATCTCAAGCAGTTATTGGAAAAAATCCGCTTGGCCACAGGGGACTGTCGTTTTGCTTATCTCTTGCACTTTCAGGAGAAGCAACCAGTTTTCCTGGTGGATAATGAACCCGAGGACTCACCAGCCCTCTCGCCACCCGGTCAGGTATATACTGAAGCCAGTGACCAGCTAAAGGCCATGGCGGCGTGTCCCTACTCTTTTGTGGAGGGTCCTATCACCGACCGCTGGGGGACTTGGATCAGCGCTTTTGAAGTTATCAAAGACCCAGCTACCGGGGCCTTTCTCGCCTTCCTGGGGATGGATATCGATGTCTGGGATTGGCAACGCAAAATCGCCTTACAGAAACTCCTCCCCATCGGCATCATCTTGCTCGTGGTCTCGATCTTGGTCTCTTTCTATCTCTCCCAACAGCAATTGATGGTGCAGGCCCTGCAGGTCGCCCATTCTGAAGAGCGCTATCGCAGCCTGGTGGAAAGCACTCCCAACGGCGTCTGTCTCTTGGACCGAGAGGGTAGGCTGATGGCCATCAATCGCCATGGGTTGGAGATGCTCAAGGCTGAGGCTTCCCAGGTCATCAAGCGTCCCTGGCTGGCTCTCTGGCCTGATGCCCTTCAGGCGCGGCTCCAAGAGGCTTGGTTACAGGTAATGCAGGGACAGTTGGTGCAATTCGACGTCGAAATCCCGAGGTCCGGCCAACCTCTCCGTGTCTGGCAGGTGGTTCTCAATCCCATCCATGATAAAAAGCAGGCGGTCCAGGGCAGCGTTGCCGTTCTCCATGATATCACCGAGCAGAAGGAAGCCGAGGCAGCCCTGCGCACTTCCCAGGCGCTGTTACAGAGTCTTTTGGAGGCCATCCCTGATCTGTTGGTGGTCATTGATCGGGACTATCGGATTGTCTACAGTAATGCCCATACCAGCAAGATTTTAAAGAAACCGCTCAGTCCTACCTGTTACCAGACCTTTCATAATCGCCTCAGCCCTTGCGACACCTGCCCGGTCCGAGACGTCTTTGCCACCGGTCAGATAACGGAACGGGAGCAATTCAATCCAGAGCTCCAGGGCATCTTTGAGATCCGGGCCTTCCCGGTGCTTGACAACGCTGGCCAGGTCAGCATGGTCATCGAATATATCCGGGATATTACTGAACGCAAACGAGTGGAAGAAGCCTTGCGTTCCCGGGAGGCCAAATTACAATCTATTTTCCGGGCCGCGCCCGTGGGCATCGGGATCGTGAAGAATCGGATTATCCAAGAGGTCAACCAACAGATCTGTGCCATGACCGGCTATACTCAGGAAGAGCTTCTGGAGCAAAACAGCCGGATCCTGTATCCTACTCAGGAAGATTATGATTATGTCGGCCGGGAAAAATATCGGCAACTCGGTCAAAAAGGGGTCGGCACCGTGGAAACCCGTTGGCGGCGGAAAGACGGCACGATCATTGATATCCTGCTCAGTTCCGCGCCGTTGACTAAAGACGAGCTGTCTGGGCCAATCCTCTTTACCGCTTTGGATATTACCGAACAGAAGAAATTGGAAAACCTGCGGGCCACCATGGATAAAATGGAATCTTTGGGGATCATGGCCGGCGGCATTGCCCACGATTTTAATAATGTCCTCATGGCCATTTTAGGCAATATCAGTCTGTTGGGCATGGCCAGCAATCCCCAGGAAATCCGGGAGGGCTTGCGGGAAGTGGAAGAGGCCTGCCGCCAGGCCATGCTGCTGGCCAAACAACTGCTGACCTTTGCCAAGGGTGGGGCCCCCCTTAAGGAAGTCACTGATATCCGGGCTCTCCTCAGTGAAAGCGCCCGTTTGGCCTTGAGCGGCTCCAAAGCCAAGGTTACCTTTGCTTGGCCACATGATCTCTGGCAGGTGAAGGTGGATGCCGGCCAGATGCACCAGGTGTTTACCAACCTCTTCATTAATGCCGACCAAGCCATGCCCGGGGGTGGGGAGATAAAGGTGACGGCGGCCAATTGCCCCATTGAGGCGGAGTCCAGCTTACCCTTACCGCCGGGGCGCTATGTCCTCATCCAGATCAGTGACCAGGGCATCGGCATACCGCCCGAACACCTGGACAAGATTTTTGACCCGTATTTCACTACCAAACAGAAAGGCAGCGGTTTAGGGCTCACCATTGTTTATTCCATCCTCAAGCAACATGGTGGCCTTATAACCGTGGCGTCAGAACTCGGCCAAGGCACCACTTTTACTCTTTACCTACCAGCCCTGGAAGAGGATTTGCCTGGCCACGTGGAGGCAGAGCCACCCCTCTATACGGGCCAGGGCCATATCCTGATCCTGGAGGATGAGCCGGCGGTGCAGACCGTCATGGCCAAGATGTTGGCTAAACTAGGCTATGAAGCCGCCTTTGCCCCAGACGGCCAGGAAATACTGCGGCTTTATGACCAGGCCCGGCAGCAGGGGGAGCCCTTTGCTGCGGTCATCCTTGACCTGACGATTCCCGGCGGCATGGGTGGCTTGGAGACCTGCGAAAAACTCCGGGAAACCGACCCTTCGGTCAAGACCGTGGTCTCCAGTGGCTATGCCGATGATCCGGTGCTGGCCAACTACCAGACATACGGCTTCAACGCCGCCATCGCCAAACCGTTTCGCCTCACTGACCTGAGTGCCGTCTTGCACCAGCTCCTGGCAGACAGCGGCACAGCGCATTAATCTTGCCCCGGCGCCCTGGGTATGGTATCACCATCTGGCAGGGAGAGCTGGGACGCCATGGCAGAGGCAGATCAGCACCCAATCTGAGGAGGGCTTAAGCCGGCTGCAACCGCCAGGTTCACGGCGATCCCGAGAAGCTGGGTCGGTTAGACAGAATGCCGGCCGCGACTTGGCCTGGTTGCTTATTTCCCCATGAGGGTCGATTGTCAGCAACATGAAGACAGTACTCATCATTGCCGGTTCAGACCCCAGCGCCGGGGCTGGCCTGCAACAGGATCTGAAGGTTGTTACCCTGATGGGGGCGTACGGCCTTTCGGTCCTGACGGCCATAACGGTCCAGAATACGCAAGGGGTGCACCAGGTGGAGGCCGTGGCCCCGTCTCTGGTGGCCGCGCAATTGCAGGCGGTGTTGGCTGACTTGCCAGTCAATGCCGTCAAGATCGGCATGTTGGCCAACGCGGGCATTGTCCGGGAAGTAGCTGGTGCCCTCCGCCAGGTTGCCGCCCCCATTGTCATTGATCCGGTCCTGGCGGCCAGCGACGGGACACCCCTCTTGGAGGCGTCCGGCTTGGCGGCTTTCAAAGAGGAGCTGCTGCCGCAAGCGACGGTCCTGACCCCGAACCTGGCGGAGGCCGGTTTATTATTGGGGCGGACAATTACTGATGTTGCCGATATGACCGCAGCAGCCAAAGATCTGCAGCGGTTGGGGCCCAAGGCTGTTTTGATTAAAGGCGGTCATCTCAGTGGTCCGCCGGTGGATATCCTTGCCTATGGGGAGCATTGTTATGAGTTTACGGGGGAGCGTTTGGCCTCCCCCCACACCCATGGCACCGGCTGCACCCTGGCCTCAGCTTTGGCTGCATGCCTGGCTCAGGGCCGGACGCTTCCCGAAGCCGTAAAGCAAGCCCGGGCTTTGGTGGCCGAAGCCATTCGTTGGGGGCTGCCCCTCGGGCAGGGGACTGGGCCGGTGCATAGCGCCGCCCCCTTCTATCGAGAATCGGATCGCTACCCGATCCTGCAAACCTTAGCAGCTGCGGCTCAACGCCTCCAAGCCAGCGGGGCGGCGGAACTCATTCCTGAAGTGCAAAGCAACCTGGGTTATACCACCCTCTACCCTCGGGGCGTTGAGGATGTGGCGGCCTTCCCAGGGCGTATCCTGCGAACAAAAGCCGGTATTTACATCCCCCGGGAACCGGCTTTTGGCGCCTCCCGTCACCTGGCCGCGGTCATCCTCACGGCTCATGCCATTTTCCCTCAGATCAGGGCTGCCATGAACATCCGCTATCTGGAATCCCTCACAGAACTTGCCCCCCTCTTCCATCTTAAGGTGGCCCATTTTGACCGGTCCCAGGAACCCCCCGAAATCAAAGCCCGGGAGGGCAGCACCCTGGCGTGGGGCGTGGCCTCGGTCCTCCAACAAGCCGACTCACCGCCGGATATCATCTCTGACCGGGGTGAATGGGGGAAGGAGCCCATGAGCCGCGTCCTGGGAAAAGACCCCCATGAGGTGGTGACCAAGGTCCTGGCGATCCAGCAGGCTCTCCGCCTGGGGCAAGCCGGCCGAGAGAAGTCCTGACAGAGGACAGGCTTGTTATGGTTAGATACCCCTCCAACAATGGCTACTGCTGATTATGTGGGGACAAGTTCTTGATATAAGCGTAAACCCCCGCTCCCTGCCCACGGCGGGCGACGGCCTGGCCCATCTCTTTTCAGGGTTACGGGAAGAGCCTTATGCCATGTTGCTGTTGAGCGGCGGCGACCTGGATTCGGCCCGTTACTCCATCCTGGGCTGGGACCCTTTCCTGATCCTTCGGGCCAAAGGGAGGCAGATCCAAGTCCAGGGTGACGGTTGGCAGCGACAGATGACGGGCAACCCCTTCGATATTTTGGAGGATTGCTTGGAAACCTTGGCGCTGCCAGGCCCTTCGCCGGTGACGCCTTTGGCGGTGGGGGCTCTGGGATTTCTGGCCTATGATCTAAAAAACCATTTGGAGAAACTGCCGGTAACGGTCACCGATGATCTACAGCTTCCCGATCTGGTCCTGGCCTTTCCCCGTCATCTCCTTATCCATGATCGTTGGGAAGGACGCCTCAGCCAGGTGCAGGTGCATTATGCAGGACCTCAAGGCGACCCCAGCCCCAAGGCTGACGCGGATGATCTTTGGGTTAATCTATTAAAAGCCGCGGCCACGGCCGTCCTACCCGTCTATCAGGTGGGTGAGCTGGAGAGCAATTTTACCAAGGAGCGGTACTTGGCCGCGGTGCGGCGGGCCCGAGAATATATCCGGCAGGGGGATATTTATCAGGTCAACCTCTCGCAGCGCTTCAGTTTTCCCTTTCAAGGGGATTTTTATCGTCTTTTCCTCCAGCTCTTCCAACGGAACCCGGCCCCCTTCTACGCCTACTTAAATTGTGGGGATTTTCAGATCCTCTCCACTTCCATGGAGCGCTTCCTCTTGCGCCGGGGGGACTATCTGGAAACCCGGCCCATCAAAGGCACCCGGCCGCGGGGGCGCACTCCGGAGGAGGATGCCGCCCTCCGCCAGGAACTCCAGGCTTCCCTCAAAGAAGATGCCGAACTCTCCATGATCGTGGATCTCCTGCGCAATGACTTGGGGCGGGTTTGTCGGGCCCGCTCCGTCCGGGTGCAGGAGCATAAGCGCCTGGAAGCCTATGAAAACGTCTATCATCTCATCTCCATCGTCACCGGCCAGCTCCCGCTTGACTGTAGCCACGTGGCCATCCTACGGGCCACGTTTCCCGGGGGCTCCATCACCGGTTGCCCCAAGATCAGGGCCATGGAGATCATCGATGAATTGGAGCCGGTGATACGGCAGGTGTATTGCGGCTCCATCGGCTACCTGGGCCTGCACCGCAATCTGGACCTCAGTATTGCCATCCGCACGGCCATCCGCTGCCGGGGGCGGGTATATTTTGCGGTGGGTGGGGGGATCGTTTACGATTCCGAGGAAGAAGCGGAATACGAAGAGACCCTGCACAAGGGCATGACCCTCTTCAGGATCATCGGCCAGATGGCCTGAGGGCTGTTAATCCAGGACATAGGTCTGTTGGATGAGGGTCAGCCAATCGGCTAGGCTCAGTTGACAGGCAAGATAATCTTGGTCAGGAAAAGGCGGGGTGCATTCATCCAAGATTTCGTTGGCCGTCACCAGGCAGACGGGCCAACCGCTGGCGGCGTGGGGGGTGGCCGTACCCCTTACCCGCCGATAGACCACGAAATGGGTAGACCGGCAGGAGGCCACATACTCGGCCCCCTCATGGAAGAGGGTGAGATTTTGCTCGCCCAGCTGCCATTGCTGCCAGAGGGCCTGAATAAGGGCCAGGACGCGGGCCGGGGGCAGGTGATGGAGCGTTTCAGCCCCCAGAGTCAGCAGGTCTTCTGGTTGGAGATCGGGGCGCATGGGCGACGGCAAGGTGTGGCTCTCTTAGTCAGCACGCTGGACAAACTCCTCATCCCCCAGAGAGCGGCCCGAAATTGGCCTCATAGCGAGCCCAAAACTCCTCCTGGGTAAAGGTATGCTCCTGGGTGCCGTAAAATTCCACTGCATAACTGGCACAGCAGGCCCCGATCTGGGCTGCCTCCACCAGACCCTTCCCCATGACCAAGCCTTTAATGAATCCAGCGCGATAGCCATCCCCGGCGCCGGTCGGGTCAACTACCTGGCGCACCGGTACTGCGGGAATATGGCGTTCTTCGTCCCGACGCCGAATGAGGGAGCCTTTGTCCCCCATGGTGGTGATGAGCACCTGACAACGCTCCAGGATATCCGCCTGCCGCCAGCCGGTCTTCTTCAGGATCATTTCCAACTCATAATCATTGGAAATGGTGATGCTGGCGCCAGTGATCATTTCGGCCAGACGATCCCCGGACCACATAGGGATGGATTGGCCCGGATCGAATATATACGGGATGTGTTTTTCCACATAGGTCTGGGAATAAATCAACATATCTTCCAGGTTGCCCGGTGCCACGATGGCCAGGGCTTGACTGGGATCAACACCGTCAAAGGAGTAGAGGGACCGATATTTCATGGCACCAGGGTTGAAGCCGGTAATCTGGTTGTCGGCTTGATCCGTGGTGATATAGGCCCCGGCAGTAAACTCTTCGGGGATGATGCGGATGCCATCCAAAGGTAAGTCATGCTGCAGCAGCCACTCCCGATAGCGGCGGAAATCCTTCCCGGCCGTGGCCAAGATGAGGGGGCGTTCGCCCAGGAGGGCCAGGTTATAGGCAATGTTGCCGGCCGTACCGCCGAATTTTTCGATGAGGCCATTGACCATGAAGCAGACATTGAGGATGTGAATCTTGTCGGGTAAAATGTGATCGGCAAACTTGCCGGGGAAGTCCATGATCCGGTCATAGGCCAATGAACCGGAAATGAAAATCTGCATACCTTCACTCCTCCAGAGATACCGAACATCCCAGGGCGGTGCGGTTTTTTGGCCATTGTATCGCAAGGACCACAGGGGGGCAAGCCATTTTTATCCCCATCTCGTCCCGAACCGAGCCTGGCTGAGAGCAGGATTACCACGGCCGGACGTGGCCTGGCCAGTGATTGTGGTTCTCTGCTGTATAGCTAGGCCTGACAAGGAACCAAGGTAAACCTGCCTCAGCTTAACGCCCGAAGAGGTTTGAGGTTTTCAGTTTTCGGTTGCCAAGACCCGGCACATTGAGTAAAGATGTATCTCATCAGACGGCACGGCCACGCCCCAAGCCACATTCCCCACTACAACATTCAAACTGATTCATAACGGCCCATAACTCAGGATCAAGGCGGGTTGTCAACCGCTGCCGCTAAGGTGACTAGCTATGGCAGCTCGGAGTAAACGCAATGGCAAGGGCCTGTCCGGAGGCTTACTGCAGGGTAATGCTATGTCTCGCTTAGCTCCATTTGTTCCCCGTGAGAAGAAGCCTCCGGTGGTGGAGGGTCGGGTGCCCCCCCATAACCTGGAGGCCGAGCAATCTGTCTTGGGAGGCATCCTCCTGCGGCCAGAAGCCCTGGATGTGATCGCCGATGTCCTCACTCCCGAAGATTTTTATCACGAGGCCCACGAAAAGATCTATGCCATCATGCTGGAGCTCTACCGCCGTCGCGAGCCGGTGGATTTAGTCAGCGTCACCACCCTGTTGGCTGATCGCCAGCTGTTGGACGCAGTGGGTGGCCCGACCTTTCTGGGCTCCCTGGGCGACAACGTGGGATCGGCGGCCAATATCGACTTCTGGGCCAACATCGTCCACGAAAAATCCGTGCTCCGGCGGCTGATCCGGTGCTCCAATACCATCGCCGCCGAATGCTATGAGCCCATCCACGACGTGGCGGCCTTTCTGGATGAAGCAGAAAACCGCATCTTCACCATCGCCGAGAGCAAGATGCGGCAGGGTTTTTTCCCCCTCAAAACCCTGGTGGAAAAAGAGATCACCCTCCTGGAGGAGCTGTTTGGCCAACAGAAGATTACTACAGGGGTGCCCAGTCATTTCCGAGACTTAGACCATTATACGGCAGGTTTTCAGAAATCCGATCTCATCATCCTGGCGGCCCGGCCCAGCATGGGGAAGACCGCTTTGGCCCTGAACATTGCTTATAATGTGGCCCACCAATCCCGTATTCCCGTGGCCATTTTCTCCTTGGAGATGTCCAAAGAACAATTGGTGCGCCGCCTCCTGAGCGCCATCGGCCGGGTGGACGCGGCCCGGCTGCGGCGGGCTTTTTTGACTAAAGACCAATGGGCCAACCTGACCGCGGCCGCCGGCCAGCTGTCGGAATGCCCCATCCTCATTGATGATACCCCGGCCATGAGCGCTTTGGAGGTCAGGGCCAAATGCCGGCGGTTGAAGCGAGACAACCGCTTGGGCTTGGTTATCATAGACTATCTGCAACTGATGCGGGGCAGGGGGGATGTCACCAACCGGGAGCAGGAGATTTCCGATATCTCCCGTTCTCTCAAGGCCTTGGCCAAAGAGTTGGACGTCCCGGTGATCGCCCTATCCCAGCTGAACCGCCGGGTGGAAGAGCGGCCCAACAAACGGCCGGTCCTCTCGGACCTCCGGGAATCCGGCGCCATTGAACAGGACGCCGATGTTATTATTTTCATCTATCGGGACGAGGTGTATCGCCAGGATTCCCCCGATAAAGGCATCGCCGAGATCATCATCGGTAAACAACGCAATGGCCCCACAGGCAGCTTCAAGCTCCATTTCTCGAGCCAATTCACCCGGTTCGATGATTTTGCCGAGGAGCAGCCCTTGGAATTTGTAGACTGAGTTGAGGCTGCGGACTGCCAGCTCTCATTATGGCTCTCGCTGCTTTCCCTGGCTTGGGACCGGGGGCGGGAGGCGAGGAGTCTTGGTTAATATTGTGTGAACGGCAGGCCCGCCTGCAAAGTCCTCCATGGAATTCATCCCCCTTTATTTCGGTGAGAAACTGACCATCATTAATCCCCTGGGCCGGATTGGCGTCTTGACCTTGTGGTCCCGCGTCGACTATGTGGTGTCGCGTTTCCGGGAGGCTGGGGTGGACTTATCCCCGGCAAGCTCGCCCATTGCCGTGTTCGGCACCCTCTATGGCAACGGTCTGCGGGAGCTGTTGCGGAATCTTCTGTATAACCCGCAGATCGAGACATTGCTGGTCTGTGGCCGCAACCGCTCGGGCTCGCTGGAGGAGCTGCAGGCCTTTTTTCAGCAGGGGCTGGAGGAAGCCTCTTCTCCCCTCATTCATTACGCCGACCGTGCGGCCGGCGAGCCGATCCAGACCTGCCGGATCCGGGGGACCCAACGGCTCATTGACAATCTGGTGCGCCCCGAGCAGTTTCACGTGCTTCCCCAGATCGTGGTCCTGGGCGAGCCCAAAGATGACGCCACCCTGATGGCCGTGCGGAAATTTTTGCAGCAATGGCGCCCCAGCTCGGCACTCCAGAACCTGCCGCGACAGCATATTCCCCTTCCCCAGGTCCAGGTTTCCCATTTCCCCAGCCTGCCCCAGGCGCACAGCGTGGTCCGGGAATCACCCTTGGCCGCCTGGCAGGAAATCCTCTTTGTCATCAGCCGGTTTGGCCACCCTGTTAAACTGGCGAAGGGTGAGCGGCTGGAACTCCCCAACCTCAAAGCCGTCGTCACCCAGCCCGGCTTTGAGGATGAGGCAACGCTGCGCCAATACCATTTTGATCCAGAACAGTTGCGCCGCTATCAACGGGATTTCCTCCGGGGAGAAAAAGGCGCTGATGAGACCTATAGTTATGGGCACCGCCTGCGGACCTATTTCGGCACCGACAACCTGGCGGCCTGTTTGAAGCGGTTGCAGGCCGATCCGGAGGACCGCAAGGCCTATCTGACCTTATGGGACAACAATCGGGACCTGCAGGTGCCCCGGGGCCAGCCCTGTTTTGTCTCCCTTTTCTGTCGACGCTATGACGGGGCCT
>CAZARS010000050.1:1513-4986 GCA_964487625.1 uncultured Desulfobacca sp. | reverse complement strand
CGTTATTCTGCCGGCGCTATGATAATGCCTTAACCGTAACCGCCACCTTCCGCACCCATAATGCCTTGGATGCCTGGCTGCCCAATGTTTACGGCCTCATGGCGGTCCAGGAGTTCCTGGCCCGACCCTTGGGCCTGCCTTGCGGCCCCATTACCGTGGTGAGCCACTCCATCAGCATTGACCGCAAGGAGTTGGATCGCGCCCTGGCCGTCATCAGCCGCCGGACTTGGCAACTCCGGGAGGATCCCCAGGGGTATTTTCGCCTAAGCCTGGACAACGGCGATATCCTGGTGGAGCATCGGTATGGCGATGTGACCCTGAAGGAATATCGCGGCCGCACCGCCGTGCAATTGCAACACCAACTAGCCCGGGACCTGGCCTTAGCAGACCTCAACCACGCCCTGTATCTGGGGCGGCAATTGGCCCGAGCGGAAGCCTGTCTCCGCAGCG
Organism: uncultured Desulfobacca sp.; assembly: GCA_964487625.1. Lineage (GTDB taxonomy): Bacteria > Desulfobacterota > Desulfobaccia > Desulfobaccales > Desulfobaccaceae > Desulfobacca. Next base: position 4,536 of record CAZARS010000050.1, on the reverse strand, counting down.
GGCAAAAATTTATCCAAGAATGAGGAGATTGCAGCCGCATGGATATCGTTCAGGTCAGCCACCACCCGGAGGCCGAGCTCCTGGCTCGCCTCCGACAGGTGCCGTTGCAAGAACAACCCCAGGTCAAAATCTATCGACAGGCCCTCATCTCCCTGGAGTATATCCATACCAATTGCCTGCATCCGCCCCAGAACTACATCTGGTTGGCGGAATTGCGCAAGGTCCAGGAACTCCGGTGGAGTCTGCAGGAACACGGCATCGATATGTTCCGCCTCAATGGCTTTGTCACCTATACGGTCCGGGCCGCGGATGGGACCCTGCGGGACTATGACCTTTATCCGCCCATCATCGAAGAGTCCTTTGAAGCAGACGGCACCGTGGCCCTGATTATCAATGACGGCATGCACCGGGTCTTTTTAGCCCGTTCGGCCTGGGTCGTCCCCCAAGTGGTGTATGTCCGGGGGATTCCCAAAGAATATCCCTACTATGCCTTTCCCCGCCCCCAGGGTTGGGAGGGCATTGACCTGCTGCCGGATAATCCCGATAAAAACCGTTACTTGAAAAAGTGCCACCGTATCCGGCACAACAAGGCCTTATACCGCAACTTCCAGGCGGTGTTTCAGAATGTGGGCGGTTCCCGCAGCGGCCTCCAGCCCTGAGACCGCCGGCTTAGTAGATTTCTACTTGACGAAGGGGTAGTTGATTTTATTAAATGAGCGGTAGATGCCCCATGGGCTCATCAGGATAACCCGGTCGCCCAGCAAGGCTTTTCTGGCCAGCAAAGGAACCTCCATCTCAGGTCAACTATCATGGGCAAGTCGCTTTCAGCACCGTTGAGCCGGCCGCCGGCCACCGGCCAACGACTACTACCTTGGCGGCACCTGGCCGTTGGGCTGATTCTCTGGCTGGTGTTCAGCCCCGCCGCAGTCTTGGGAGCCTCCCGGGACTTGCGAGAGGACATCCTAACCTATCTCATTAAGGGCTATGAGGAACTGGCCCAGAACCGGTTAAACGAGGCCCAGGCGGAATTTGCCAAAGTTATCCAAGTGGATTTTGATAATCCCTTTGCCAACAATAATCTGGCCGTGATTATGGAGAAACAAGGCAAATGGCAGGACGCCCTGGCCTATTTGAAGTTGGCGGAAAAATATGCCCCCGACTATCTGCAGCGGGTGGAGACTCTCTATCTCATCGGCGGCGTGGTCGCAGCGGTAAAACCAGAGAAGGCCTTGGCGCCTCAGAGTCAACTGGCTACGATCATCGGGGATAACAAACGGAAACTCAGGGAACGGCTGGGTCTGGCCGACGATGCTCCGGGGCCACCTGCGGCAAAATAATTTCCCGGTCTTTGGGCCGTGGGTATTGCGGCCACCCTTCTCCCAGCGGTGACGGCGATGCAAGCTGCAGCCTCATCCACCTATAACCTGTGGCCGGCGATTAATCTTTTGGATCTAGGCCTATTGGTTATATTGCTGCTTTTGGCCTTGCGGGGCTATTGGCGGGGTCTGTTCCAGGAGGTCTCGGTGATCCTGGGCTTGGTGGCCGGGCTGATCTTTGCGGCCCACTATTATCTGCGGGTCGCCCGCCTGATGGGGCAGTATATTCATACCCCTTTATATAGCCGGATCATCAGCTTTATGCTGATTTTTATTCTGGTTTACTGGGCCAGCCGTCTGGCCGGCAACTTCCTGCACCGCTTTCTCTCTGCCGTTGCCCTCGGGTCATTGGACCGCTGGTTGGGGAGTGCCTTTGCCCTCCTGAAAGGGGGGGTGGTTCTGGGTTTTCTCTTGACGGTCATTTCCTTGGCAGTGGCCAAAGATTCAAAACTCCTCAAGGAATCAGTGATAACGCCATACCTCAAAGGCGTTTATCAGTATGCCTTGGTGCTACTGCCCCAGGAGTTTAAAAACCAGGTGAAGGAACGAGCCCTGCAATTTGAGCGGGAGTGGGGCGGCAGAAAGCGAGAGGCCCAACCCCGGGAGGAGGTTTAAGATGACCCCAACCCTGTCCCCGGGACAGGAACAGTCTGAAAACTTGGATGGCGCCTTGGGCAGCTTGGTGGCGGTTATCCAGCGGCTACGGGGGCCCAATGGCTGCCCGTGGGATGCCAAACAGACGCCCCAGACCCTCAAGACCTACATGCTGGAAGAGGCCTATGAATTGGCCGAAGCCCTGGATACCCAGCAACCGGAGAAGGTGCGGGAGGAGTTGGGGGATGTCCTGCTGCATATCGTCATGCTCAGCGAGATGTTCCGGGAACAGGGACAGTTCTCCCTGGAAGAGGTCATCGCCGGCATCCGGGCCAAAATGATCCATCGCCACCCCCATGTCTTTGGCGAAGCCACGGCCGAGACCCTGGAGGACCTGCGGGCCATCTGGCAGCAGGCCAAGGCGGCGGAAGGCAAGGCCAGCCCCCCTCCTTGGCTGGCCGAACTGCGCCCACAACAACCGGCTCTGACCCAAGCCCAGAAGTTGGGCGAGGCTGCCGCCCGCCTGGGCTTTGATTGGCCCGACCTCAACGGCGTCTTGGACAAATTCGAGGAAGAGCTGCAGGAATTCCGTCAGGCTCTGGCCGAGGCGGATGCGGACCATCAGGAAGAGGAGTTGGGGGATCTGCTTTTTTGTTTAGTAAACGTAGCTCGCTTCCTGCGCATCGACTCAGAAGGGGCCCTCCGCCGCACCATCCATAAATTCATCAAACGGTTTCATATGGTGGAAAGGGCCCTGATCAAGCAGGGCAAGACCCCAGAGAGCGCCACCTTGGCTGAGATGGACGCTATCTGGGAGGAAGTGAAACAACAACAGCGCGCCACTGGGCCCCGCCGCTAAGGATTCTTTAGGTGCGCAACTGGAGATCTTCCACCAACCGGTCGGCAAAGGCCATGATCCAGGCCCGCTGCCGTTCCGTGGCATAACAGGTGCACGAACACCGTAACTGCCGATTGCTGCGGATGAAGAATTCGAAGCGCAGGGAGGTGCGCCCTAATTCGATGGCAAAGCGCTGGGGTTGACATTGGGCATGC
>CAZARS010000050.1:0-1485 GCA_964487625.1 uncultured Desulfobacca sp. | reverse complement strand
GCAGCTCCGGGGGCACTTCCACCCACCACAGGCCCTCCAGACCGGCGGGTTTGGCCTTGTCATTTAAATATTCCCGGATGCGGCTTAAATCCACGGAAGCGATCTCATCTAAGACATACTGCCTCATAGCCTCTCCTCATTAGGCGAACCGTGCTTTAATGGGGTGCATCAAATTTCCGGGGAACCGGGAGGTATTCCACCGCAGGCTGCTGCCGGACCGGTTGCGGGAAGAATTCCATCAACTCCAGGATGGCCTTGGGCATCTCTTTATTCACCGGGAGGCCTAATTCCTTAGCCTGTTGGAAGGAAATGGGATGGTCGTGGGTCCAGGTGCCTTCGGACATGAGGCGGGCCAGGCGATCGGCCTCCGCCGGCTGCATGGTATCAGACAAAAACTCCCGCACCCCTTCCCGGATCTGCCAAATGGCTTTTTCTGCTTGATCGGCCAGGATTAAGATCTTATCATCCACACTCTCGATGGGTTTGCGCGCCACGGCCCGCAAGAGCGAAGCCGCAGGATATTGCCCCAACTGGGGGTCCACTGGCCCCAGCACCGCATCCTCACACATAACGATCTCGTCGGCGGCCAAGGCAATGAGCGTGCCCCCGGACATGGCATAGTGGGGCACGAATACCGTGGTCTTGCCGGGATGCCGGTGAATCGCCCGGGCTATCTGCATGGAGGCCAACACCAGGCCACCTGGAGTATGCAAAATTATATCCAGCGGCACCTGAGGATCAGTGAGATGAATGGCCCGCAGCACCTGCTCCGAATCATTCACATCGATATAGCGGAAGACCGGAATGCCCAGAAAACTCATGGTCTCCTGGCGGTGCACCAGGAGGATAACCCGGGACTGCCGCTCTTTTTCCAACCGAGCGATGAGACGCTGCCGCGCCAGGTTGAGCATCTTCTGCTTGAACATGGGTTGCAGCGCCATGAAAATAAAGAAAAGCCAAAAGATTTCTCCGAAACCAGTCATTGGGTTATCCTTCCCGGGCTTGAGGGGCTGACCGTCCGGCATCCACGAGGCTGTAACTCCACGTGGCCATGAGCAGCCCAAAGGTAAAGAGGATCAGAGGCCGGCTGAGCGTCTGGCCGAGGAGCGCCGTTAACTGTTCGGGCGGGACCGCCTCAGCCGAACCAGCTTGGGCCACCAGATCAGCATAGCCAAAACTGTAGAGAATGAGAAAGCTCAGAACAAGAATGACCAACAGCAGCGACGCTGCCAGGATCAAGAACACGCCCTTGCGCAGGTCCCCCTTGTACAGTTGGCCCAACCCTGGGAACACCGCAGCTGATAAGAGAATGGCCACAATTTTCCGTCCCATAATCCGTTAAATCTATAGAATTCGGCGGCAATGGTCAAGGGCCAGGTGAACCCCACCAGGAGCCAGTTCCAGCAGGCAGGATAGAGAATCTTGAGAAAACAAAAAAATAATTTATAAATCAAACATAAAATTAATTTTTATCATATTCCAATT
>CAZARS010000049.1:12820-19979 GCA_964487625.1 uncultured Desulfobacca sp. | reverse complement strand
CCAAAAATCCCACCCCAGCGAAACCGGAGGGTTCCGTAATGATAATCCGGCAGCCTTGCAAACGCAAATAACCGGCAAGCAGAACGGCGTAAAGAAAAAAGAGCCCGCGGTTTTCAAAAGGCGCTCGATGTAAGGTTACCCTTGAAGCGATTTCTTCGCTAACTGATTGCTTCCGGCGAATTAAGAGATGAACTTGAGCATATTTTGTTCCATACAAAATTCTCTGATACGCATTCATATTCCGCTTGTTTTCGGGGAGACTATATTGGGTAAATATAAAAATTTTATCCATAATACAATCCTAATAAATTATTTATTTCTTCCTTTATTTAATTTGTATAATAATGTCTATTATTTAATTATACCTTTACTTTGCTATATATTTTAAAAATTATTTTAATCTCTTTTTTGGCATTAAAAAATATATTTAATCCTATAAAAATAAATGTAATTAATATTAATTCAAGTAAAAAATGTAAGATATTTTTGGAAAAAGAAAAATAATAATATATAATAAACATTATGATTGCTAATATAATATTTAGTCCATAACTTGGTGTAATTATATTTTTAAATATAATTGAGCAAGATAATTTAAACTTATTACAGAATAAAAAGAATCCAGTTACTCCTAAATAAACATAAAAAATTGAACATGCCAATGCAATACCCTTAATTGCATATAATGATCCTAATAAAATGGATGTTGCAGTAGTGACGAGAGAACTTAAAAAAGAATTTATTGAAAAAATAGCAATATCTTTTTGACCAAAGTATATTTGCGTTAGAAAAGTTGTGGGAAAATAAAAAAGCCATGAAAATATTAACATACGACTAATAATATCTGATTGATCAGCAAATTCTTTACCTATCCATATAGATAAAATTTCTGGTATAAATATAAATAATATCACAATAATTGGAAGACCTATGCTCAAAATTATTTTTAATCCAAAACTTATTAGATTATCTATATATTGATTATCACCTGCTGCAATAGCCGCTGAACTAGATGGGAGAACAGCTGAACTAAGGTAAAGGGCAAGTGAATTAATTATATTAAAAACTTTATAAGCAATCTGTAAATATGTAATTGATCCGACCGAAATAAATATGCCGGTCAATATCATGCTTCCCTGATATACCATTAATAATGCTAAGGTATAAAGCAGCGATAAACCTCCATAGGTAAATATCTTATTTATTGTTAAAAAATTTAAATATTTTATATTAATTGATAAAAAGGTGTATTTTTTCATCACAATAAAAAGCAATATTAAATACTTTAAAAACTGCATTATAATTTCATGCCAAACAAGCCATAAAATCGTGCCATTACATAAATATATAACTAAAATAACACTGTTCCTTGTAAAAGTCCAAATAATATCTAATATTGCCACTAGACCATGCTTTTGGAATCCATATAAAAGACTTCCAAAAACACTTAGGGGTTGAAAAAACAAAGTAGCACCCGCATTTAAAAGAATAATTTGTCTAGCCCTCGGAATGTTAGCTTCACTGAGGGAAAAAAAACTATCACACCAGACAGCTAACATAACTAAAAAACTTGATATAATGATTCCCAATAAAGAGTTTAATATCAAAGCATTGGTGAAGAAAATATTTAATGATTCCTTATCCCTTTCACTATATTCAGCCGTATACTTAACTACCGAGGCCCTTGCCGCCAAATTAATAATAGAAAAATAGCCAACCGCAGCTGAGGCAAGAGCGAATATACCATAATCATCAGAGCCTACTTGCTTAAGAAGAAATGGAAAAGTGGCCAGGGCTAATATCTGAGCCAAAATCCCAGATGAAGCCGATGCCAAAGTATTACGCAAAAGCAATGATGCTCGTTTATTTAATTCCAAAAATAAACCTTTAAAAAAAAATAATGCATAAAAAATTAATTTAAATCAAAATTAAATTATAAATAATGATATCATAAAACAATCTTTTTTATTATTTTAGCAATTCTTTCTCCTGACCGGCCATCCCAAAGTGGCGGAAAGTTACGATGTTTAACCTGATCTTGAAGTATATCCTTTACTTTTAGGGATAAATTAGCCCAATCATGGCCCAAAAGGAAATTTGTCCCCATGGTAACTGTCACCGGCCTTTCCGTATTTTCTCGTAAGGTTAGACAAGGAATCCCTAAAAATGTCGTTTCCTCCTGAATCCCCCCCGAATCGGTGATGACCACCGCGGCCTCCCGCATCAAACCAATAAAGTCCAGATAACCCAGAGGATCTATGAGAAGCAGACGAGTAGAGGCGGGAACGGTCAGTCCCCAGTCCTGCATGCGGCCACGGGTACGGGGATGCACGGGGAAGACACATGGCAGGTCGTTGCTGATGGCAGCCAGGGTGCGCAAGAGTTCCGCCAACCGGTCCCGATCATCCACATTGGAGGGCCGATGCAGGGTTACCAGGGCATATCCCCGCGGTGCCAGGTTTAATGCGGCCCGGAGGTGGCCATTGGCGAGGGGCAGCAATTGCACCAACGTGTCAATCATAACATTGCCCACAAAGTGAATCTTCTCCGGGGCTATCCCCTCGCGCCGCAGATTCTCATTGGCATCCTCTGACGGCGTGAATAAGAGATCGGCTAGCTGATCGGTAAGCAGACGGTTGATCTCCTCCGGCATGGTGCGATCAAAGGAACGCAGACCGGCCTCCACGTGTCCCACAGGAATCTGCAATTTGGCGCAGACCAGAGCCGCGGCCACCGTGGAATTGACATCGCCATAGACCAAGACCAGGTTAGGGCGGTCTTGCAGCACAACTTCCTCAAAACGCATCATGATCTGGGCAGTTTGCACCGCATGGGACCCGGAACCGACCTCCAGATTATAATCCGGCGCCGGCAGACCCAATTGCCGGAAGAAGACATCCGACATATTGAGGTCGTAATGCTGCCCCGTATGCACGAGCTTCTGAGCTATCCCTGGATAGGCAGCCAGGGCCCTCAACACGGGAGCTACCTTCATAAAATTGGGCCTGGCACCCACTACATGGAAAAGTTGGAAGGCCATCGAAGTCCTACTTTATCTCATCTTTATCCGTACGAGGCGCGAGCTTATTTTGTCAAGCCGACAACCTGTTCGCGCCCGGAATTTTCTTCAGACGGCTTGCTCAAGGAATTATCATCCACAATACAGCAAAAATTTTTGGGTTTCCTAGAGTCAGGCGGATTCCTGAGGTAGCCCCCGGACCCTATCGAAAGATACAGAATAACTATTACCATATTATTTTTAAAATGTTAGTCAGTTGGTGCAAGGAAAGAAATTTATCTGAAAATATGGATTGGCTCATCGAGGACCAAATCTCATGCCATGGGCGATTGCTAAAAAAACTAAAGATTGCGCCATCTCCCATGCCCTTAAAAAGGTTTAAAGGCAAACATCGACGATTCTCAGAAAGTCGCGCGGGGCCGGTTCACCTTGGGTATTATGCCTTGCGCCGCTACACCCCTACTCAAACATGGTACTTATAATTTTAGCAACTTTCATACCAAAATTATTAGTTGTAAATCCTATTGAAATTAATGATATATTTTTACTTAGGCCGATTTCGCTCCCTTTTCATAGCATCATCGTTCAAAAAATGAAACACGAAAATTGTTCCACATAATATAATTCAGCGCCGAGCGCAGAAAAAAATTTACTAACTATTGATAATCTATTGATAATAAATTTTGAGGCGCCTCTCTTTTTGAGGTGGCGGCGATGTTTAAATTAATAAACATTTCTTGAGGAGGTGTTCGCAATCTGAAACTTTTTTCACCAGGTTGCTTGAGTCTGGGAATTACCTCAACTTTGCAATATCATCGGAACCAATGGAATTTATCTTAACCTGAAATCTGGCAGGATCAGGCAGGCAATATATCCTCGTTATTCAGGATGGTTGGCGGAGCCGAGTCCCTTAACAGAACCGGCGGTTTTGGTCAACTTTTTTCCCAAAACAGAAAGGGGTTGAGGCCACGTGGCCTGAACCCCATCTGGCTTATTCATCTGGCTGGTGCCGGAGGCGAGACTCGAACTCGCACAGGCGCAAGGCCCGGGGGATTTTGAGTCCCCTGCGTCTACCAATTCCACCACTCCGGCACACGGATTAATTTTATTTTAATCAAAGGTCTCGCTGTTGGCAAAGGAAAATCTGCCCTCCTGCCAATTTTTCTCGGCGCTGGGCATGAGGGGATAGCGAGATTGGTTGCAGGTTGGCTGCTTTCCAGCCAGCGAGCGCGCGCAATCATACCCGCCGCCAGACCGGGCCATTGGGCGTGTCCTGGATTTCGATACCTTGGGCGGCCAACTCTTGGCGGATCTGATCGGCTCGGGCCCACTCTTTCTGCTGCCGGGCAGTTTCCCGGGCAGCCACCAGGGCGGCAATGCGCTCATCCGCAGCTTCCTCAGGGAACTGCATGACGCCCAGGACTTGATCCAGTTGCCGCAGGGTGGCCAGGATTTCCTGAGCCCCGGCCTGATCCAATTTGCCCTGGTCCAGTCGGATATTGACCTGCCGGATAAAGTTGAAAAGGGCAGCCAACGCCCCAGCAATGTTAAGGTCGTCATCCAGAGCAGCCACAAAATCTCCCACCAGGGTAGTGAGGTGTTCGGTGAGATCTGGCCAGCCGGCGCCCCCGGCGACGTGACTGAGGCGCAGCAAAAAGTGGTCCAGGCGTTGCCGGGAGCGCTTAGCACTCTCCAGGGCTTCCCAGGAGATATGTAGGGTTTTGCGATAGTGGGTGGCCAACAGCAGGTAGCGCAGATCCTCCCCACTGACGCCGTCCTCTAGGAGAGCGCGGACCGTCAAAGGCATTTCCGGCTCGCCCTCTTTGTCTCTCACTGTCAACACCGGTTCGGTGTGGAGCCAATAGCGGGCCAAAGGCTTGCCGGTGGCCGCCTCGCAGATGGCCATGACATTTTCATGGTGGGGAAAGATCAGATTGGCCCCGCCGGTGACGATGTCAAAGGATTCTCCCAGGTGCCGCAGCGCCATGGCCGCGCATTCCAGATGCCAACTGGGTCGGACATTGCCCCACTCCGTGGTGTAATACAGGCCGCGTTTCAGTTCCGCCAGCTTGGCCCTTTTCAACAGAGTGAAATCACAGGGATTGTCTTTTTCATAATCGTCCAGATCACAGGTTTTGCCCAAACGGATCTTGCTGAGATCCACCTGGGAGAGCTTGCCGTAGCCTTTGAAACGGGAGATGTCGAAATATACAGAGCGGTGCTTCTCATAGGCATAGCCTTTTTCCAGCAGCCGTTTGGCCAGAGCCAGCATATCCTCTACATGCTCGGTGACTTTAGGGTAGGCGTGGGCCCGGCGCAGGCGGAGGGCATCAATATCTTTAAAAAATTCGTCTATGTAGGCTTGGGTAAAGGCCCCCAGGGGTAGGCCGGCGGCCTCGGCTCCCTGAATGGTACGGTCGTCCAGATCGGTGAGGTTGACGACCTGTTTGACATGGAAGCCCCGATACTCCAGATAGCGGCGTAGCAGGTCCGCCGCCATGAGACGCCGGGCAGCCGTGAGGGTAAGATAGCCGTCCATGGTGGGGCCATCGGTATACATGGCCACCTGCCCCAGATGTTGAGGCAGGAAGGCCTCCTTGCGGCGCCCCAGGGTATTAAAGAAACAGAGGGAAGGCTTTTCTTTCTCCACAAAGAGGGTGGTGGAGAGATAGCGCTCGCCGCCGTCAGGGGCGATGGCGACAATGACACCCTCATCCAGTTGTTGGGCGAGCTGCAGGGCAATGGCCACGGCCGCGCCGGAACTCATGCCCACGAAGATGCCCTCCTCCCGGGCCAAGCGACGGGCGGTCTCGAAGGCGTCCTCATCATTCACATTGACGATGCGATCCGCCTTATTTTTATCAAAAATCCCGGGGCGATAGGATTCCTTCATGTTCTTCAGCCCCTGGATTTTGTGATTCATGTGGGGCTCCACCGCAATGATCTGAATGGCCGGATTGAATTCCTTGAGGCGCTGGTATAAGCCCATGCAGGTGCCGCTGGTACCGAGGGTAGCTACCACATGGGTCACCTGACCGGCTGTTTGTTCCCAGATCTCCACCGCCGTGCCGTCATAATGGGCGGCAGGGTTACTGGGATTGTTGAATTGGTCAGGCAAGTAATACTTCTCGGGAAACTCCCTGGCCAGACGATAGACTTCCTCAATGGCGCCATCAGTGCCGAGATGCGCCGGCGTAAGGAGGAGTTGGGCGCCCAAGGCTTTGAGGATCTTCTTGCGCTCCTCACTGGCAGCTTCGGACATGGCTAAGAGGCAGGGATAACCTTTGACCGCACAGACCATGGCCAGACCGATGCCGGTATTGCCACTGGTGGCCTCAATAACCGTCTTCCCCGGAGTCAGCTCCCCCCTAGCTTCGGCATCCCGCAACATGGCCCAAGCAACCCGATCCTTGATGGAGCCGCCGGGATTAAAATACTCCAATTTCACGCAGATCGTGACTCGGGGATTGGAATTAAGCCGATTCAAGCGCACTAGGGGCGTGTTGCCGATGAGGTCCAGAATATTCTGATAGCATCCCTTCACACGCTACTCCTCCTTCTCAAAATGACAAAAGCTTCGGAAACAAGAACTACAGTCATTGGCAACAAGGAGGAGCGTCATCTTGCTGGAGAGTCTGCAACAGATGCTGGTTCACCACATCGATGATGGAAGCCACAAACGCCCGTTGCAGCTCCTGGTTATGCTGCAACACCCCCATGAGGCGATGAATCAGGGCCAAGATCACAGTCCCAGCCTCCTGAGGGGTGACTTGTTTTTCGTTAAAGCCAGCCAAGATGTCATTTACAATTTCACACAACCGCTCGGTCAACTCGATGGACACGTTCGGCTCCTGGTCCGCCGCCATGGGATTCTCCTTTGGATCATTCGGGGGCACACCCCTGGGCCCTGCCACCCAGGGTGGACCCTGGTTATGGGAAAAGCCTTGCAGAGCAAGAAGTTATCTCACCTATTCATACCATAATCACGGCCGTTTTGCAATCTCCGGCCTCTGCCGTCAGCCCTAACAGGGCGCGACTTTTTGAACTGCTTAAACCTAAGACTGCGTCCCCGCCGTTTCGGAAAATGAACCCTACCATATACTCAGGTAGTTCTTCTAAAAGAAAAATAATGAGTTATAT
>CAZARS010000049.1:7024-12810 GCA_964487625.1 uncultured Desulfobacca sp. | reverse complement strand
GCGACGCATTTATAACCCCCGATACAAAATCTTGAACCGCATGTCCGGAATGTTGAACAAAATCTCATTTAGCCAATGTGACCAACAAAATTATTATGTTGATATAATTAGAAAAATTTATTTGTATCAATTTGGCATAATTGGTGCAATATTATAAAGGCAAGAGTGGTTAGTCTCGGGGAGGCCATCGTCTCTGTCCAAGTGGATTGACACCCTCTTGGACTCACCCCCTGACCCGGGAGGCCAGAAAAAGCGTATAAGGCATTACTCATCTATATTCCCTTTTCCCATCCACTGCAGAGAGTGGAAGTCATAACCTCCATATCATCCCACGCCAAGGGGCCAGGCAACTGGCCCCCCCTCCTTTTTAGGGGTTGAGAACAATAACCCTGATTTGGCTCAATCATATCCAAATCATGAGGGTTTTTTGTTCATTTCTTTAAGATCCCAAGGTAAACTGGGGGACAGGAGCATGAGAGTCAGGGTTATTCCTGAGTCTTTCAATGCCGCGTTGCCGAGATGCATGCTAGAAAGGAAGAATGATCATGAAAAAGACCCGCCAGCGCCAACGCCGGCAGTGGGACAGTATCCTCCAGGTTTTCCGGCGGGAACAGCATCCCCTAACTTTACCGGAGGTGGCGGCAGCTTTGAGGGGGCGCCGGTCGCGGCAACTCAATCTCCCAGACCTGTTGCAGGAACTGGTAACAGCCGGCGAGCTGGTGGCCCTGGAGGGCGGCCGGTTCGGCCTGACCGCGGCGATGAATCTGGTGGTGGGTCGCATCTCCATCCATCCTGACGGTTTTGGTTTTGTCGCCCCAGAAGACGCCGACGATGGCACCGATATCTATATCAATCCGGCCAACCTCAAGGGAGCCTGGGACGGCGATACCGTGGTGGTGCGGGTGGAACATCGAGGCCGCCGGGGCAAAAAAGAGGGGCGGGTCATCCGAGTGTTGGAACGCCGGCGCCAGCAGATTGTCGGCCTCCTGCAAGAAAGCGGTGGCCGCTATTTTGTCTCCCCCGAGGATGAACATCTCCTCTTTGACTTGGTCGTGCCCTCCGACCCCGCCTTGGCCCCCATGGTAGGGCAGATGGTAGTGGCCGCAGTGACGGAGTATCCCCAAGCTCGCCTCAACCCCACCGGGCAGGTGGTGCAGGTTTTAGGTCCACCCGAAGACCCGGCAGTGCAGGCTAAGGTAGTGATCCTTAAGTATAATCTGCCCCATGAGTTCGATCCTGATGTCTTGGCCGAAGCCAGCCAGATACCTCAAGAGATACCCCCCGAGGCTCGGCAGGGCCGCCTGGACCTCACGCAGTTGCCGTTCATTACCATCGATCCCTTGCAAGCCAAGGATTTTGATGATGGCGTGGCCCTTCAGAAGAAGCCTGGGGGTGGGTTTCTGTTGTATGTGGCCATTGCCGATGTGGCTTGGGCGGTGCCTCCCGGCTCAGCCTTGGACCAGGAGGCGGCCAAGCGGGGGACCAGCGTCTATTTTCCCCAGGCTGTGGTGCCCATGCTCCCTCCCGAGCTCTCCAATAATTTCTGCAGCCTGAAACCCGGGGTCGATCGCCTGGCGGTGGTGGTTATTCTGGACTACAATCGGGCCGGCCACCGGAAAGGAGCAGAGTTTGTCCGGGCGGTAATCCGCAGTCAGGCACGATTGACCTATGACGAGGTGGAGCAGATCCTCCAGGGGGACCGAGCAGCCCGGCGCCGCCGGCGGGAGCAGGTCCGGATGCTCACCCAGATGGCCGATCTCTGTCTGAAACTCCGGGAACAGCGCCGGCAGCGGGGCAGCCTCCTCCTGAGTATTCCCGAGGCTGAGGTATTATTGAACGATCAGGGGATTCCCTATCATATCCGCCGCTTGGATCACCTTCTGTCTCATCAGATTATTGAGGAATTCATGATTGCCGCCAATGAAGCCGTGGCCGAGTTCTTGGGGGAGCCGTGCCTCTATCGGGTCCACGATGTCCCCGATGCCGCCAAGCTTGCGGGCTTTCGCCAGTTCCTCACCAAACTCGGGCTCTATCTCCCCAAAGAGGTGGACCGGGACCCCAAGGCCTTGGTCAACTTCTTGGACAGCATTCAGGATTTGCCGGTAGCCTTCATGATCCAGGTAATGCTGCTGCGCTCCCTGAAGCAGGCCCGTTACGCGGCGACGAATGTGGGGCATTACGGCCTGGCCTCCGAGTGCTATACTCATTTTACCTCGCCTATCCGCCGCTACCCGGATCTGGTGGTCCATCGCCTCCTTCTAGACCGCCTGCAGGGTAATCGGCCCCCAGAGGACTTATTGTCGTGGTTAGAAGAGCAAGCCAAAGCCTTGACCGCCCGGGAGCGGGTGGCTGTGGAAGCAGAACGGGAGATGTTGGCCCGCATGCAAGCCCGCTGTCTGGCTGAGCACGTCGGTGAGGTGTTTCATGGCACCATTGTGGGCGTCACTGCCTTCGGTTTCTTTGTCTCCCTGGAAGAAATTTTTGCCGAAGGTCTGGTCCGGTTGGTGGACCTGCCCCAGGATTATTTCCGTTTTGAAGAAGCCGCCCTGCGCCTCAAAGGCAAACGCACCGGCCGGACTTTTCAGATCGGCGATCGGGTCACCGTCCGGGTAGCCCGGGTCGATCTGCGCCGGCGTCATATTAATCTGCAGTTGGTGGAGGAAGAAACAGGGGAAGGAGAGCCGGCCGCGGGAGGGAAAAGTGAAAAGGGAAAAAAAGGACATAAATAAGCTTGTCTAATCCTTTGCCCCTAACCCCTGATCCCTAATTCCTAACTCTCAACCCTTCCCCGATTTCAGCTACCACCTGCCGGGCCGCCGCGACCGGATCGCTGGCCCGCCTGATCGGTCGGCCTACTACCACATAATCCGCGCCTTCCTGTATGGCCTGCCCGGGGGTCAAGACGCGTTTCTGATCATCGCCGGGGACCGCAGCCCAAGCCGGTCGGATACCCGGACAGACCACTAGGAAGTCCGGGCCAAAATGGGCCTTGACAGACCGGGCTTCGGTGGCTGCGCAGACTACTCCGGCACAACCTGCGGCTTTAGCCAACGCAGCCCGCAATAAGACCAGATTGGTGAGGGGCGCAGCATACCGGCCATCGATCCCGCCGGCCAGGAGGTCGGCAGTATCTAGGCTGGTCAAAACCGTCACTCCCAAGACCTGGATACCCCGGGCTAGAGCCGCAGCCGTGGCCGCCTGCAAAGCCGCCCCTTGCTCGCAATGAATGGTGGTGAGTTTCACCCCCGGGAAGAGATTGCTTAGCGCCGCCTGCATGGTGGCCGGAATATCATGGAATTTCAGGTCCAGAAAAAAGCCCACGCCCGTGTCGGCAGCCAGAGTTTGGAAGATCTGGGGGCCGGCGGCCACGAATAGCTCCAGCCCCACCTTGAACATGCCCACCTCGGCCCGGAGGAGTTCCACATAACGCCGGGCCTCCTGGGGATCAGAGACATCCAAAGGAAAGATCAGGCGATCCTTGGGGGTTAGCACCTCTGTCACGGTTCCTGCCATTGTTTGATTGTTATCAAACTGTACCCGATATAGCTGTCATCGGGCTGCCCGCCGGTTTTCTTGGATTTGTTCCTGGCGTATTGCCCCGCCTGGCTTGTTTGCCACCACCTGGGCGGGATTGGCCATGAGCCGCCCCAAGGGATGCGGGCTCCAGCTTGTCGCCGCCGCTTCCTTCCATGCTTAGGTAAAGACCTCCATAGCTTGGCGCATGAGGCGGCTAATGGCGAGGCCCTGGGGGCAGACTTTCTCGGCCTGGCGATAATCCACCTTGGCCAAACCATCGCGCCCGGTGGCCGTTAACGTAGCAAAGGTCTCCCGAGCCAACTCCGGTTCGCCGTAATCCCGATAATACATGAGACAGCGCATGATGTCGGCAATCGGCACCGCCCCGCCCACAGCCGCGTGGCAGAGGTGGCTGCAGCCGGCGCAGTAGCAGCTCTTGGTCTCCTGGGCATAGGCATAAACCGCCTCCAGGTCTCCCTGGGACAGCCGGGTTTTGTTCAGGGCCGCCGCCACATTAGCCGACAGGATGGTGAGATTGGGCATCTGGGAGCAGATGCTGGCAATCTGGGGGTTTTCCCAAACAACCTTGAGACGGGCTTGTTTATCAGTGAACCCTTTCTGCAGGAAACGCTCGGCGAATCGCATCTCCGCCGCGCTCTCGGAACTGGGCATGCCAGGGCCGCCTCCCATGGTCTTCATGGCCACTAAGCCGATCCCGGCCTTGGCGCAGGCATTGACGGCCTCCACCGTTTTCGGGTCAAACATGGTGCGAAAGTTATACGTGAACATAATGACATCGATCCAGTCCCAACGGGCCGCCCCAGCCAGACATTCGGCCATGTTGGTGTGGGTGCTGAAGCCGAAGAATTTTATCTTGCCCTGCCGTTTCATTTCGGCACCCCAATCCCGGAAGGCCGGAGTCATATCACTGCTGGCGGTGATGCTATGGATATAGAACAAATCCACATAGTCAGTCTGGAGCCGGGCCAAACATTTATTCAGACGTTCTGTGAGGTTGGCTCCACGGGAGGGCACCAGTTTGGTGACGATAAAGACATTGGGGCGCAGACCGGGATTTCTGGCCAGGAATCTGCCGAACCCTTCCTCACTCAGGCCGTTGCCATAAGCTTCTGCCGTATCCCAATAATTAATGCCATATTTCAAGGCTTGTTTGATAATGACCTGATTGTTGATGGTATCGAACATCCCGCCCAGATTCAGGATGGGGACGCTGACGCCGGTCTTTCCCAACACTCGCCGGGGCACCATGCCTTCCTGAGCCTCTGGGGCCGGAGCGGCCAGAACATCGGTCACCCCGGCGCCGGCCGCAGCCAAGCCAGCCAAACCGATCGTTTTGACAAATTCCCGGCGGTTAATGCCGCGGTTATCTTGCCTTTGCATGAAACCACCTCCAGGGGTTATGGAACCTCCACCGGTCCCCTTGTTAATACAACCTTCTAAGCTTCCTCCGGAAAGTCTTCAGCTCCCTCTCCCCGCCATGCGGGAAGAGGGTTGGTGGCAATAATGAATCATCTCCTCAGGTTTTTTCTTAACCGCCATCGGCTCGGAAACGCTCTTGGGCCAGTGCTGCCTGTGTTTGGAGCGACCTTTATACTGTGGGCCTGCCAGCCCTGTTGGCGGAGATTTGAGGTCAAGGAAATATCTATTTACTGGCCCAAACTTGCCAGCCGATGGTTTGCTTTCCTGGTAAGTTTTAGGCCAACAACTGGCCTTTGGGGGCCCGGGATTCATTTTCCCGGAAGACCCGGATGGCCCGTTGGCCTGCCACCGGGCACTCCCGTTCGCACATCCCGCAGCCGATACAGCGGCTAGGATCCACGTAGGGGTGTTCCAACTTGACCAAGAGATCGATCTCCACCCGTTCCGCCGGCATGCCTGATGGCGAGGGTGGGCCCTCCACGACTATCCGCTCGCCCAGGTAGCGGATGATGCGCCGTAGGCCCAACTCTGGTTGGCCGATGACCGCCACGAAATAATCCCCGCTGCTGAGGTTAACTTTTGTATTCAGGGGGCCTTCCAGCTCCAGCTCGCGGCCGAACATCCAGGCCGGGAGGTTTTCGCCATCCCGGATAATTTCAAAAGTCAGGCGGGGGAAGATGGCTTTGGGGCTGACAGGGCAGACCTCCTGACAGACCAAGCAGGGGCGGTCCATGGCCCAAGGTAGGCACCGGCCCCGGTCGATGAAGGCTGTACCGATGCGGATGGGACCCTGGGCGGCGTACTCCCCCAGACCTTGTCTTTCTGCAAGG
>CAZARS010000049.1:4656-6980 GCA_964487625.1 uncultured Desulfobacca sp. | reverse complement strand
CCACAAGCGATGCATGTCGGCGGGCAGCCGCTGCGCCCCAAGCGATAATTAAGAATGGGCGTCCACAGACCCTGAACGCCAGCCTCCAGCAGGGCTGGTTGGATAATATTGGCCGGACAGACCCGCATACACTGGCCGCAACGGATGCACCGCGCCAGGAAACGGTCTTCATCCAAAGAGCCGGGTGGTCGCAGCAGCAAGGGATCCCGGTTATCCAAGGCGAGGCCGCCTCGCTGCCAGAGGGGGGCCAATACCAAGCCGGTCCCGGCCACGAGGAGGCCACGGCGGGATAAATCCGGGAGAGGTTTTTCCCCCTCCTGGGAGGGTTGCCCGGCAAAGGTGATGCGCCCACTAGGGCAGCGGTCCAGGCAATTAAAACAGAGGACACATTCTCCTGAGATGATCTCCTCCGAGGGCCGGCAGGCCCCCTCGCAATACTCCTCACACAGACGGCAATCACCACATTTGCCGGCCTGGGCTTTGCCGATGCGCCAGGGGCTCCAGGCCGCCAATAGGCCGAAAAGGGCGCCCAACGGGCAGAGATACCGACAGAAAAAACGGGGCCGATGCAGATTCAAGCCCACCACCAGCAGGAAAATTCCCCCGATTAGCCAGACCGAGGCATAGAAGCGGACGCCTTGCCAAAGGTTGATGGCCAAAGGCAGGAAGGCCAGATTGATACTGCGGTAAATCAGGGCGAGAGGGTCCAATAGGCCGGTCTGGACAGAACCCAGGAGAGCTAAAGCCAGGAAAAAAACCAGCCCATAATATTTATAGGCCTGACCGGGCCGGAATTGATTGGCCTTGACCCTTTCCCCAGACGACTGCCCGCGTCTGGCCAGCCAGCCCACGGCCTGATTCACCGCCCCCAAAGGACAGACAAAACCACAGAAAAACCGGCCCACCAAGGCCGTCAGGGCCAAAGCCACCAGCCCCCAGAACAGCTTGCCATACACCGTACCGGTGGCCAAAAACGTGGCTACGACGGTGAGGGGGGCCAACTCCAACAGCCAGTTAATGGGCCAGCCTCGCAGTTGCCACCAGGCGGTGCCCACCGTGGCCACCAAGGCAAACCAGAGCAGGAGCAGACAGAAGAAGACCTGGCTAAACCGCCGCACCACAACGAGGCGCATGATTCGCTTCCGCTTTTTAGTTCCAATAATTACGATAAGGGTAGCGGCCAGACCAGCAGGTTCGCCGCTGGTCTCAGGGCTAAGCCGCCGCTGTCTACTCGGAAACTGTTGCCAAACCCTGGGATCGAATATTGGTCATACTGAGCGGAGTGAAGAATCAAATCACTACTTCGAGATAAGGATCCTTCACTCCGTTCAGGATGACAAAAAAGAAGTTTTGCAACAACCTCCTCGGCCGCTATCCGATCAGCAATTTCACCATAAGGCTGTGGTTCCCCCCTAACCTGAGGTGGCTCGCCTCTCTTTATTTGGCCGGCAGGCTCACTGCATGCAATTGTTGGGGGTCGGCCAGTCCGGCGCCTGCGGCCGCAGCCATCTGGATATAAGGTATATCAACCAAGCGCCGACCCAGAAGTTCCACCCCGACCGCATCCGCGGCCACCGGATCAGTGGAGACGATCATCATGCCGGTTTCTTTCAGGTCAGACAACGAGCCACCCGTAGGACCGTTGGTCACCATGCTCACCGTGCCATCCAGGATACAGAGGGTGGGTTTGAGCAGCTGGGCCAACTCCGTGATGATGCCATTGATATCCTGATGGAAGATATTCCGGCGGCCGCCCAGGAAACCGTAAAGATTTTTCAGGGTCATGGAAGCCCCGGCCCGTTGGTGATCCTTTACCGGGCTGAGGATGATCACCTTATTGATGCCGGTGAACACACCTACCAGGGTAGGCCATTGCTGCAGCAGGCGGCCCGTAGGCAGGGTGACTGGCTGGAAGAGGGTGGGCTGGGGCAGCAAAATTCTGGCCCCTGCCTGGCGGGCGGCAGTTTCCAGGCCGGTGACGCGAAAACAGGTCTGGGGATCGTTTATGGGATTATCGGTGACCAGGACCTGGGTCGCCCCGGCTTGGAAACAGAGTCTGACCACGGCGGTCAAGAGCTCGGGATGGGTCGTGGCACCCAAGGAGGGGGGCGAGGCAAAGGCCGCGTTGACCTTGATGAGGACCCGATCCCCCTTCTGGATAAACGTCTCCATGCCTCCCAGGGCTTCCATCCCACGGGTCACGGTCTGGGCCCGGTCCAGGCCCTCGATCATGGCCAGGCGACCGGCCGTGCCCGTGAACTCGGGCAGGGCAAAGTCCCCCAACCCTTCGAGAACCCTGGGCCTAAATTGACCCGCCGGACCTT
>CAZARS010000049.1:0-4645 GCA_964487625.1 uncultured Desulfobacca sp. | reverse complement strand
CTGCCGTGACGGCTGCAGCATACCCCAAGCGCTGCAGAAAGGCCCGCCGGGTTATCTGATCCTTCTGTTCAGGGGGTTGAGGGTTGGTTGCCATGGTCGGCTCCCTTTGTCCTGCCAATTGCGGTGGGCTGCGGTCAACCAGACCTGAGTGGCAGCCTCTTACCGGCCCGCCAAAGCATTCTG
The DNA here is from genome assembly GCA_964487625.1 of uncultured Desulfobacca sp. Lineage (GTDB taxonomy): Bacteria > Desulfobacterota > Desulfobaccia > Desulfobaccales > Desulfobaccaceae > Desulfobacca. Next base: position 4,462 of record CAZARS010000049.1, on the reverse strand, counting down.
CAAACGTTGGGCCAACTCCAGGGCCGCGGCCAACGAGGGGGCTTCATACACCCCGGCTACCAGGCGGTCCGCCACGAAGATGGCCACAAACCCGTCTTCAGAACCCAGGAGGGTGATATCTTGGGGAATGGTCTGCTTGTCCACTATCTGCCAGCCAGTGGCCTGAAAAAACTCCCGCACGCGTTGGGCCATGGCAGCAGCCTGCTGAGCATCAGGTTGTTGAGCCAAAAACGCCGTCGCCCGGCCACCGGCGACCGTATATTCGGCCGTATAGACATTGTTAAAATCTGCCAAGCCGAAGGCATCGGCGGCATTGAGGCGGACACTGTCGGACACAAGCCCGGCGGCGGGAAACAAACCGGCGAGAGTGCTCTCCCCCTCCTCGGCCGGCAGCTTGGCTAACAGGGCGCTCAGAAATGCCTGCACCACGGTTGCCACCTCGTCTGTGGCCCTGTCCAGAATCATTTCCACATAAAAGCGACCGCTGGTGAAAAAGAGGGCATTGGCCGTGGCATAGGCGTTGGGACGAAAGGTCAGAGTGGCGGCCCCAGGCCGGCGTTGGGAACTAAAAACCGCATAGGCATTCTGAGGCTCGCCCATGTCATAGAGAAAGACCTCCAGATATGCCCCAGGAGGCGAAGCCAGGGTGAAGCTTTGCACCGCCAGAGATCGGAAGCCAGCTGAGAGATACAATTCGGCCTTGCCGTTGATCTTGTCCGACAGGTTGTCAGCTTGGAAATATTGCACTGGTCCGGTGGGAGTAAAACCTGATACGGCTGGCAAGAGGGCTTCGCCCTGGGCCTGATCAGCCGGGCCAAGGCCTGCCTTTCCATCCCCGTGGGCAGGCAGGTGCGAGACCACCGCCGGATTGAACCGGCCCTGTTGAACCAGCAGCCAGACCACCATGAGAGCGAGGACAGTCAGAATGGCATAACTGCTAAGCTGTTGGGCCCGACTCACTGGTCTGGCGCGCCGTGCTGACATATGCTTCTCCCGGGCCACGCTAGCCCTTGGCCTGCGCAGGGAAGAGGTCCCGTTCATGAGAACGAGCTATTATTATTGGAAAACAATATTCATTATATCACGCCAGGTCCTCTCTGTCTCGTTTTTTTGGCGGCAAGCCTGCAAAAGGGGAACTATGGATGATCCTGAAAAGACCCGGCTTCAGAGGGCCAAGCTGTTGCCATCATGCTCGAGCCGGCCAAAAACCCACCAACCCTCTCGGCCAGCCTGATGATTGAATTTTTGTCCTTCCGCAAAGCCCATAACTCCCTCGCCCCGCAGTGCGGGGAGAGGGGTGAGGGGCATAAAAGTACTTTATTCCGTTGGTTATTTTGATTAAGCCTTCAACTTTTGGGGCAAGGATTCCGGCCTGAAACCCGTTTCCGGCCGGCGACCAGCCAAGAGGCCGCATCTAGCATTGCAAGAGCCCAAGGGCAAAGGTAGCCTCTCTCTCGGCCATAACCCTTGCCCCGTAGCCTGTCATCTTAGAGATTCCCGATCAGGGCGGTGGCAAAACCCGAACAGGACAATTCTTGAGCGCCGGGCAGGAGCCGGGCCAAATCATAGGTGACGGTCTTGGCCTGGATGGTCCGAGCCAGACCCTGATGGATCAGGTCTGCGGCTTCTTGCCACCCCAGGTATTCCAGCATCATGGTGCCGGAAAGGATCAGGGAGCTGGGGTTGATCTTGTCCAGGTTAGCGTACTTGGGGGCACTCCCATGGGTGGCCTCAAAAACGGCATAGCGGTCCCCGATATTGGCCCCCGGGGCCATTCCCAATCCGCCTACCTGGGCCGCCAGGGCATCGGAAAGGTAATCGCCATTTAAATTGGGGGTAGCGATGACGCTGTATTCTTCCGGCCGCAGGAGGACTTGCTGGAACATGGAATCGGCAATGCGGTCCTTGAGGATGACTTTGCCTGCCGGGGCCAGGCCATCATATTCCTGCCAGAGCTGTTCCTCGGTGATGACCCGGTCGGCGAATTCCCGTTGGGCCAGCTCATAGCCCCAGGTCTTGAAGGCGCCCTCGGTAAATTTCATGATATTGCCCTTGTGCATGAGGGTAACGCTGGGAGCGCCTTTGCCCAGGGCATATTGCAGGGCCTTGCGGATCAGCCGTTGGGAGCCGGCCGCACTCATGGGCTTCACGCCGATGCCGGCATCCGGAGAAATGCGGCAGCCCATCTGGCTGTTGAGGAATTCTACAACTTTTCTGGCTTCCGGACTTTTGGCCGGCCATTCTATCCCCGCATAAACATCTTCGGTATTTTCCCGAAAGACCACCATGTTGGTCTTTTCCGGCTCTTTCAAGGGGCTGGGGGTGCCGGCATAATATCGCACCGGCCGGATGCAGGCATATAGGTCCAGCACCTGGCGCAGGGTGACGTTGATGGAGCGGAACCCGCCCCCCACCGGGGTGGTCAGGGGTCCTTTGAGGGCCACGAGATACTCTTTGATGGCAGTCAGAGTCTGCTCGGGCAGGTAATGGCCGGTTTGGGCAAAGGCCTTCTCCCCTGCCAGGATTTCTTGCCAGACGATCTGACGTTGCCCGCCATAAGCCTTAGCCACCGCGGCATCCAAGACCCGCACCGTTGCCCGCCAGATGTCCGGGCCAGTGCCGTCGCCTTCGATAAAGAGGATAATGGGATGATCGGGGACCTGGAGTTGGCCAGCCGCATCCATGGTTATCTTTGTACCATTTTTCGTTGCACTCATGATGACCGATTCCTTTGGAAGAGGAAATTTTTGCCCTTAATACTTACCATAGGGCAAGCTGCGGGTAAAGGGGGCCAAGAGATCGGCAGGGCGGGAATGTGACGGCCCTTAGCCTCCATTCTGGCAGATCTGTTGGATCAGGCCGGAGATGGAAACAGGGTCGGTGATGGGAATGATGACCACCTGGCCGCCATACTCCTGGACCACCTCCCGACCTTTGACTTCGGCCTCGGGGTAATTGCTACCTTTGGTGAGGATGTCAGGTTTGAGGGCTCGGAGGATAGCGGCAAGCTGGTCTGAGGCAAAAAGGGTAACAAAGTCCACCGCCTCCAAGGCCGCCAACATTTCCAGTCGTTGCTTTTCTCGGATGACCGGCCGGCATGGCCCTTTCACTTGTCGCACCGAGGCATCGGAGTCCAAGGCCACGATGAGGACATCGCCGTGGGCTTTTGATTCTTCCAAAAATTTAATGTGCCCCCAGTGCAGCAGGTCAAAACAGCCGTTGGTAAAGACCAGGCGTTTCCCTTGGGCTTGCAAACGAGGGCCCAGGAGCAGGAGTTCTGGCAGGGTCAGGATCTTAGCTGGCCGGGTAGAGGTCTGAGTCTGCAGGGCTGCGGCCAGTTCAGCCTTGAGGATGGGAGCTGTGCCCACTTTACCCACCACGATCCCGGCAGCCAGGTTGGCCAGGTGCGCAGCCAACAGCGGCTCGCGCCAGCGGGCCAATCCCAAGGTTAGGACGGCCACCACCGTATCGCCAGCGCCCGAAACATCGAAAACTTCCCGGGCTTGGGCCGGGATTGTCAGGGGGGCACCCTTTTGCGGCACCAAAACCATGCCCTCCGCTCCCAAGGTGATCAGGATAGCGGCGGTTTCATGGCGCTGACAGAGTTCTTGGCCAGCCCGCCGAACGGCCTCAGGGCTGTCCAAAGGATAGCCCACCGCCTCTTCGGCCTCTTTGCGGTTCGGGGTGATGATGGTGGCCCAGCGATAGCGACCATAGTCCCGGCCCTTGGGATCAACAACCACGGGCAGGTCTCGGGTCCGGCCGGCGTCGATCAACGTTGCCAGAAGGGAGTCGGTCAACGCCCCTTTGCCATAATCCGACAGGATGATGGCATCCAAACCAGCCAGAAGGGCAGGGAGGCATTCCTGAATCTGCTTACTGAGGCCTTCAGAGGGTGGCTGGCGGTTTTCCCGGTCGATGCGCACCATCTGTTGGCTGCCGCCGATGACTCGGGTCTTTCGGGTGGTCTGGCGCTGAGGGTCGATGCACAGGCCACTGGTATCCACCCCGAGACGCTGGAGTTCCGCGGTCAGCCGGGCCCCGGCATTGTCTTGACCTACCAGGCCTAGCACCGAGACCTGGGCCCCCAACCCCACCAGATTGTTGACCACGTTGCCGGCCCCGCCCAGCACGGCATTTTCCCGTTGCACCCGCACCACTGGCACCGGGGCTTCTGGGGAGATGCGCTCCACCTGACCCCAGATGTATTCATCCAGCATAAAATCGCCGGCCACCAAGACCCGTTGACCGATTAACTCGTCAAGGTCAACCCTTGCCAGCATTTCCATGGACAGATTATTCCCCTTCCCTCTTCCCTGATCCTTCTTAATATAACGCCGCTTCCCGAGGCTGAGCGATTTGCTGTTTCTCCACAATCCCTGGAATGATGAGTGAGACGCTGACATAACGGTCCGACACGCGGTCTCCCACTGTGATGGCCACCCCCCAACACTGCCGAGTG
>CAZARS010000048.1:12863-20224 GCA_964487625.1 uncultured Desulfobacca sp. | reverse complement strand
GGCAAATTATTTTGAGCAAGCCCTATTCCGGCAAAATCTGTTGTCCCGGGAGTGATGAGAGATAGCCGCTGATAAGGAGATCTGGGCCAAGACGGCGGATGGTCATTCCCCGGACCAGGGGGGCATTGGCCAGGTGGGTGATCCCCCGACCACCCAGGATTCCGGGCGCCTGCCGGCCCCCGATGATTTTCGGGGCCAGGAAAAGGTGCACCTTATCGATGAGACCGGCATCGAAGAAGGCGCCGTGGATTTCGGCGCCCCCTTCCACCAACAAGCTTTGGAGGCGGCGTTGGCCCAGAACAGTTAGGAGCGCCTCCAGGTCCACTTTGCCGTCCCGCGCCGGCAGGACCAGGACTTCGGCTCCCTGATCCTGCAGGGCTGCCCGTTTCTCGGGCGAGGCCATGTCGGTGCAGGCCACCCACGTAGGGGCCGCAGATTTCACATGCAGCACCTGGGCGTCCAAGGGCAGGCGCAGGCGGCTGTCCAAGATCAGGCGCACCGGATCTCGGCCCTGCCCCCGGGGCAGGCGGGTGGTGAGTTGGGGGTTATCGGCCAACACCGTGCCGATCCCCACTATGATAGCATCCACCTGGTGCCGCAGGCGGTGGACCCAGGCTCGGGCCTTGGGTCCCGTGATCCACTGCGCCTCATGGGTATGAGTGGCGATCTTGCCGTCCAGCGAGGCTGCCGCTTTGGCGATCACCCAGGGTCGCCCGGTGGTCACCGCCTTGAAAAAGGCTTCGTTGAGCTTCTGGCCCACTTCGGCCAACAGCCCCATTTCCACTTGCAGCCCCTGGGCCCGGAGATAAGCGGCCCCGCCCCCGGTAACCCGGGGGTTGGGATCAGCGTTGGCAATGACCACCCGGCTGATCCCGGCAGCCAGGACTGCCGCGGTGCATGGCGGGGTTTTGCCGTGGTGGTTGCACGGTTCCAAGGTCACATAGAGGGTGGCGCCCCGGGCCTGCTCGCCGGCCCGCAGGAGGGCTTCCACCTCAGCATGGGGGCCGCCATAGCGGCGATGATAGCCTTGTCCGACAATGCGGCCATCCCTGACCACCACAGCCCCCACCATGGGGTTAGGGGAGGTGTAGCCCGCCCCCCGGGCGGCCAAGCGGAAGGCCAGCGCCATATATTGCCGGTCTTCTTGGGTAAAGGGGAATGTTGTCTCAGTCAAGCTCTTTGCCTCTGCTCTTTAAATTAGGGCTCATCGGGAATCGTGGCTGCAGGAACGAGGGTGACGCTGCAGTTTAAGAAACTCTAGGAATTAACCATAGGGACAATTTAATTTTTCCCTCGTCCCACCTATCTCGCCGCGGGTCGGAGAAAGGCAGTTGCGACGTTCCGGATGAAAATTACCAAACCTAATCAGCCCAGGGCAGGTCCGGGATCTTACCTTGGAAGGAGTCCAGTCTGGCCCAGCCCACCAGCCCCGTGGTTGATCGGATCAGATACCATTGTTTGCCGTAATTATCTGGCTCAGCTAAATCACAGACTAAAATATCAATCTTGCTGCCCGGCAACAGATTGGCCACGACATTTTTGCTGTTACGCTGGTAATAAATCGGGAACGAGGTCGCCACCGTGCCTTGAATGCCCACATAATAAAATTCCTGGGGCACAAACCGCAGTTGGTGGCTCTCCCGGTCTAGGACATACTTTTTCCGCCTGGTCCAGAAGCCTTGCCAATCATCCACCAGCACGATGCCGTTGCCCACGAAGGTGGGCCACCGGGAGACATTGCCCACCTGGCGCAGCGCTTTGCCATCATACCAGAATAGAGAATATGCATCATCATCGCTGGGGCCGGGAGTATGCACGGCAATTTCTTTGTATTTATCAGAGGTGTCAAGATCCACAACGAAAAAGCCGTCGGGGGCCATCTCACTGTCGTCAGGGGTTTCCCCCAAAAAAGCGCTGATTTTATGATCATTAACCCAGAGGGTAAAGCGCGATGAATTTTCCACCGTGTCCAGGCGTATCTGTTCCGGCTGGCCATCGCCGTTGAGATCCACCGTGGCCTGGCGCAGGGGTTTACCGGGCGGGGGCGACGGAGAAATCGGCGCGGCCCCCAGCAAAGGGAGGCAACTCAAGACCAAGAGGGAAAGCCAGAGACGTTTCATGGTTATTCCTCCATTTTGTCGGTACGGTTAGGCCACCAGAGAAAAAACCTGAGACAGCATCATTTTTGAGTTGGCGGGAGCTGCAAACGCCTCCCTGCCAGGTTAACGCCTCAAAAGTATTTAATATAATCCATGCTATCAGAAAAAATCCCCGAAGCAAAGGAGCTCGCCACGTTTTGACCGGGGCAGTTGCCAAATTGCCGGAACATGTTGCCCAGAGGGCCGGTACCGGAAAAGCTCCTTGCCAAATCCGGAAAAATTTTTTAAGGTATCCATCATTAACCCGACTTACCCCTCGGCAGCAATTTCATCATCATGAAGGAGATATACATGTTCATGCAACGCCTGTTGATCGTTTTCAGTCTATGCCTGGTTTTGGTCTTTACAGCCGCTTCTGGCACGGCTGTAGCTGCCAGTGCAGACAGTATCCAACTCTACAAAAAGGCGGTGGCGGCTCTGGATGAAGCCGCCAAAAAGCTGACTGCCAATGATGTGCCCGGCGCCAAAAAAGCTGTTAAAGAGGCCAACGCCTTGTTTGCTAAACTGCAAGCCGATAATCCGGAGCTCTTGCGCCAAAAAGATCTAACCCCCCAGCAACAGGAACAGTGGCTGCAACATAATAAAATGGGGGAAGATAGCCAGCGCCAGGGGGAAAAATTAGAGCAATCCGGGCAGGCAAAACTGCAGCAGAGCGAGAGCATGAAAGGGCAGGATGACGCGGCCACCAAATTGGCCCAGGAAGCCAAACGGGAACTGCAGTTGGCCGAGAAGGCCTATATCCAGGCCCAGATTTATCACCTCCGCAACCTGCAGTTGGCCTTTAGTTCTCTGGCTAAATAACGCCGAGCTGAGACTCAGGTATCCCTGGTGGGCGGTGCCAGGACGCCCACCAGGCTTCTGCCTGGGTCAGGTCATATAAGCCCATCGTCTTTGCCGCACGGGTAATTATGGAAATATTTTGCCTTTAAGGTCGTTGGCGTGGCCACCTCATGTTTTTATGTTATGGTAACGAGGCTCTCCACGGCTCCCGAAGAACCTCAGGGCTTGTTCAAAAGAACAACCTCCTCAATTTTCCCCGGAGATGCAGGCGGCAATATCCCACAGCCCCATCCGTATTCCTGATCCTGCCCTTTAGCCACTCACAGACCACCAACCACTCAACCGAGCCAGGCCGCGTAGAGGAAGGCCAAAGTTAAGCTAACCCCCAGGAGAAAATGGGTCTTGATGGTCAGCGCCTGGATGGCCACGAACTCCTCGGTGGTGGGCTCGGTTGTCCAAGCCTGGCGGACTGCGTCGACGGCCAGTGGCAGGGCCACCAGCCCGGCCAAGAGGTGGCCGGGGAAGTGCAGCAGTGGCAAGAGCGGCGGCAGACTGAGAAAGGGAGCCAACATCAGGCCAGCGTAGATTTGGCGAGAGCGTTCTAGCCCCAGTCGGGCCACCAGGTGTTCTTTGGCCGCGGCGGTATCCGCCTCCAGATCTGGAAATTCATTGATCCAGAGAATCGCCGTAATGAGAAAGGCCAGAGGTAGGCCCACATAAAAACCCGCCGGTGTCACCGCCCCGGTAATGGCGTAAAAGGCGCCCAAAGTCAGCATAGGTCCGAAGGCCAGGAAGATGGTCATCTCCCCGAGGCCTTTGCTCATTAACTGCACCGGGGCGGCGGAATACAGATAGGCTGCGGCCAGGCCGAAGAGGCCCAACACGGCCACCCAAGGCCTCCCCGACGACACCAGGACCAAGCCGCAGACCACGCCCACTCCCAGGCAGAGATAGGCCAAGTTTCTTACCGCCTCGGCGCTCATCTCCCCCTCCTGAATGACCCGGCTGCCACCACTAAAAGGCGTGGCATAGCGGTTGAGGGGATCGCTGCCAAAGGAATCGTAATAATCATTGATGAGGTTGCCGCCGGTATGCAATGCGGCGACGCCGAGCATAGTCAGGCAAAAATAAAAGAAACCGCCCCACCTCCCCTGGTATATCGCCAGGGCCCCGGCCAGGGCCACCGGCATCAGGGAGCCGGTGAGGAAGGGCAAACGGGCAGCCCGGATGAATACGCCAAGACGCATGTTTACCTCCCGCGAAAAATTGCGCCGTGTCGCTCCCCGCCATTCCACCATCTGTCGACACGCGCTCAGGTCTTAGGGCCCAAGGGCCTTATCCATTTAGCCTGAAAATACCATGGTCATGGCTCTTCGCCAAGCTTCTGCCGGCCCAGCCGCGGCAGCCAGCTGGCAAGCAAGCTCAGCTTAGGTCAGAAAGAACAAGGCGATCAATGTCATCGTCAATCCGGTTTTTGACCCTGCTGTCCTTTCATTGCCTTAGCGCGCGGGTTTTGTCCCTGAGAAGAACCCGGCTGCAGGGTTTCACGTGATTCCTCGCCTCTGATATGATACAAAGAAGGTGGTTACCGCGCTGGTTGATACGGACAACCTGTTTGGTTGCCTTTGATCTCCCAATCTTACAGGCAAGGATAAAGCAATGCAAGCCATGGTTTTGGAGTTTCCTGGGCCCATCGCCACTAACCCGCTGTTGCTTCAGGAGCTGCCGCCCCCGTTCCCTGGACCCGGCGAGATCGTGGTGCAGGTCCACTATTGCGGCGTCTGTCACACCGATCTGCACATTATTGAAGGCGAGCTGCCACTGGCCCGGCTGCCGTTGATTCCGGGGCATCAGGTGGTGGGTCAGGTGGTGGAAGTGGGCCCCCGGACCGAACGTTTTCAAGTGGGTGACCGCGTGGGTCTGGCTTGGCTGCATTGGGCCTGCGGCCAATGCCGGTTCTGCCGCCGGGATCTGGAAAATCTCTGTGAGCAGGCGCAGTTCACCGGCTTCCACCGGGATGGCGGCTATGCCCAACTGACCGTGGCGCCGGCTGCCTTTGCCTACCGTTTGCCCGACAATTTCCCGGACCGAGACGCCGCGCCGCTGTTGTGCGCCGGCATCATCGGTTATCGGGCCTTAAAACGCAGTGAGATTAAGACCGGCGGCCGTTTGGGCCTCTATGGTTTCGGCGGCTCCGCCCATCTGGCCATCCAGATCGCCCGGTACTGGCAATGCGAAGTTTATGTTTTCACCCGCAGTCCCGGCCACCAGGAGTTAGCCCGACAATTGGGCGCCGTTTGGGTGGGGCAAGCCCAGGAGACCCCCCCGGCCCCCCTGGACAGCGCCATCATCTTCGCGCCGGCCGGCAATCTGGTGCCCGAGGCTCTGCGCGTCCTGGATAAAGGGGGCACCCTGGCCTTGGCCGGCATCCACATGTCGACGATTCCCGCCCTGGAATATGAGAAACACTTGTATTATGAAAAAAACATCCGGTCGGTAACGGCCAGCACCCGGCGGGATGGGGAAGAACTCCTGGAATTAGCTGCAAAAATCCCTTTGCGCACCACTATTCAGGAATTTCCGCTAGCGGAGGCCAACACCGCCTTGCAGCTGCTCAAAAACGGCAAAATCAATGGGGCGGCGGTCTTGGCCATGCCAAGGTAAGTGAAGCACCTCAACCGGAAGCTCTCATGCCACGCCCCCGCCGGTTTCAGGATAAGCGGGATGGTACGGCAACGAGGTCCTCTTTTAATCATAACCCGTTACGGATACGCTGATTTGGCATGGAAACAGTAATCCTGGAAGGCATTACCCTCCATCTGGCCCATCCCGATGAGCTCAAACTGACCTGGGTGGGCCAGGAGGAGCTCATGGCCCAGATCCTGGCAGCTTGGCTGGTGGTGGATGAGCGGGATTTGCCCCTTAACCCCCGCCTATTGGGCAAGCCCGGGGTGGGCAAAACGACTCTGGCCTACGCTGCGGGCCGGCGGTTAGGCCGACCGGTCTATCTCTTTCAGGCCACGGTGGATACCCGGCCCGAGGACTTGCTTATTACGCCCGTCATCTCCGAGGCTGGGAAGATTCAATATGTGGCCAGTGGGGTGGTCACGGCCATGATAAAAGGGGGCGTGGCCATCATCGATGAGGCCAATCGGATGAGCGAGAAGAGCTGGGCCTCCCTGGCGCCCCTGTTGGATAATCGTCGCTACATCGAATCCATTGTGGCCGGCCTCAAGATCACGGCCCACCCGGACTTCCGCCTCTGTGTCACCATGAATGACGATGCCTCTACCTTTGAAGTGCCGGAATACATTCACTCCCGCCTCATGCCCCAGATAATTGTGGATTTTCCGGACCGTGAGGAGGAACGTCTGATCTTGGCGCAAAACCTGCCCTTTGCACCGGCAGCCCTGTTGGACTATGTGGTCAATTTCCTCCAGCAGGCCCACGCCGCGCATGAACGGTATACGGTGCGAGACGGTATCAACATCGCCCGCTATGCCCTTAAGTTGGCGTCCTCGCCCGCATCTGGAGGGAACGTCAGCAAGCAGGCGACGTCTAGGCAACTCCAGGAAGTGCTGGTCCAAGCTGTGCGCCAGATCTTGGGGGAGGAGGCTTTGAATTATCTCTTCTAATGGTGCCTGATAGCTGAGATGTTTGCTGCCCTTTCCCCTGCGCCCGACGTAGCCATCGTCCACCGCCAGTTGGTGCTCCTCCCCATTCTCCATGGCCGGTTAGAGTGCGCCATGCTGGTGCGCCAAGCTTATCAGCAATACCAACCAGACGCCATTGCCGTGGAATTGCCGTCTACCCTGGAGGAGGCGGTTCTCCGGGCCGTGGCGCGGCTGCCGCTGCTGTCGGTGGTGCACTACCAGGAAAGCAGCGGCCAGACCGTGTATTACCCCATCGAACCCACGGATCCCCTCGTTGAGGCAATCCGTCTGGCTCAGGAAGCGGCACTCCCCCTTTCCTTTATCGATCTTGATATAGAGGGTTATCCCCGGGTCCGGGAGGCCTTCCCAGATCCTTATGTCTTGCCCACCCTTGGCTTAGCGGCGTATGCCGAGGCCTACCGCCTCATCCGGCATGGGGTGCCAACTCCGGCGCCGGATCGCCGACGGGAGCAGGCCATGGCCTATCATTTGCAGCGGTTGGCAGCCCGGCACCAGCGGGTCTTGACCGTTTTCGGGTTGGCCCATTATCCTGGTCTGAGAGAACAATTGGAGCAACCTCAGGCCCAGCCTCTAGCCCGGAGAAAGCGTTCCGGCATCCAGGTCGCTCATCTGGCCGAGGACTCCAGTCGGGAGATCCTCACGGAAATCCCTTACATAGCTGCGGCGTATGAGCGTTGGCGCCAGGATCCGGCGGCCCCACCCTTGGATCGCCTGGCCCTCCTGCGGCAGTTGGTGGAGGAAGCAGCCG
>CAZARS010000048.1:10612-12853 GCA_964487625.1 uncultured Desulfobacca sp. | reverse complement strand
CAAGGCCACCAGTGAGGTTATCAGCCCCCGGCAGCAGGCCGTGTTGCATCAATTTGCTCGTAATTATGCCCTCATGCAAGGCCAGTTGACCCCTGACTTCTATCAACTGGTGGTGGCAGCCCGGGGGGTGGCCGATGATGACTTCGCTTATGAGGTCTGGGATCTGGGGGCCACCTATCCCTGGCAGGAGGCTAGTCCCAATCTGCCGGTGCTCCATATACGGGGTGAAGATCTCTACCTTAATCAGAAAAAAATCCGCTTCCAACGGCGGCTCCGGCAATCCCGGAAACGGCTCCTGCCCATCCCGGTGCGGCGCAAACCTCGGGAACGCCGTCCAGGGGAATGGCGCCGATTATGGCAAGGCGACAGTCTCTGCTCTTACCCCCCCGAAGACCTGGTGGTGGAAGGTTTCGGCGGCTTTGTCCGCCAGAAGGCCATGCACCTCCTCTCGGAACAGAATCGGCGGGTGCAGCCCTTTACTGCCTCACTCTTGGATGGCATCGACGTGCGAGAGACTCTCCGCCACTGGCAGGAGGGGACCCTCTACGTCACCGAGCAGCGACGGACTCCTGGCAAGGTGGGAGCCGTGGTGATCATCTTTGAGCCGGATGAAGGCTCCGAGGAAAAATTTCCATGGCGTCTGACGTGGCTGGGGGAACACTCCCAGGAATCAGACATGGCTTTGTATGCCACGCCCCCGGGCGTTCATCTCGTGGGGCCGGGCATCAGCCGCTGCCAGTACGGCGGCTTCCTGCTCTCCTATCCTCCCTGGCGCCTCTACGATATCTGGCAGGACCCGTATTTTGATATCGCCGCCAGCAAGCCGGAGCGTTTATTGCTGGCAGCCTTGGATTATAGCCTGGAAAAATATGTGGTCTATGTGGCGGCCACCCCTCCCCCAGGCCGCTGGCAGACCATTGCCAGCCGGATGGGGAAGAAAGTCATTTACTTGCCCATCGGCTCCTTCTCTCCCCTTACCATCAAAAAACTCCGGACTTTCCATGTGTTGGACGGCCAACCGGTCCGGCGCTGGGCCGGCGATTATATTTAATCTTTCTCCGGCAAGGGCCAAGGGGTAAACGTAATCTCCCCTCTCTATTATTAAATAATTTCTTTTGACAGAGAAAAATCTTACAGACTTTTTTTGCCGGCTATGGTAATTTACCTGGTTAGGTGGCCGCCGATGGTGTCGCGGCCCCGATTTCCTATCTTGAGGTTCGCGCTGATGAAAAGATTTCTCGGAAGAATCTTGCTCTGGTTGGTAGTGTTAGTAGGTTTGCCTTCCTTTGCTTGGGGGGACGCGCCGGAAGGGGTGCCGGTGCTCTGTTACCATCGTTTCGGCCCCAAGTTTGCCGATAGTATGACCACGACCACCCCCATCTTTGCAGCCCAATTACAATGGCTCATGGATAATGGCTATACGGTCATTCCACTGCGTACCTTGGTGAACTATCTGTTGGGTCAGGGACCGCCGCCCCCCCCCAAAGCCGTAGTGATTACCGCGGACGATGCCCATAAAACAGTGTATTCCGATATGCTGCCGTTGGTAAAAAAGTATAATATTCCCGTGACCTTATTTGTCTATCCATCGGCTGTCTCCCGGGCTTCCTACGTGATGACCTGGGAACAGTTGCAGGAACTCAAGGACACCGGCCTCTTTGATATCCAATCCCACACCTTCTGGCATCCCAATTTTAAGAAGGAAAAGAAGAAGTTAAAGCCGGAAGAATACCAGAAGTTGGTGCACGATCAGTTGGTCAAGTCCAAGGCCTCTTTGGAACGCCGTTTCGGCCAGACGGTGGATATCTTGGCCTGGCCCTTTGGCATCTATGATGAAGAATTGGAGCAGGCGGCAGCCAAAGCCGGGTATGTGGCGGCTTTTAGTATCGAGCGCCGGTTCGCCAAACCCTCTGAACCGATTATGGCACAGCCGCGCTATATCATCACGGAGGTAGATAAAATTAAGGGCTTTGCCGATATTATCACCGGGAAAATCATGGAGAAGGGCCCCCGCACCTATTAAATTAACGAGTCTCGAGAAGGCAGGACCTGGGGATCTGATGTGCCCCTGCGCCGTCCGGTCCCGACAATTTGACTTTTCTCTCTGTTGACAAGAGCATGGTTTGGGGGGAGGAATGACACAGCGTGGTCGTTGGTTGGTTTTGTTTAGCCTGCTGCTCCTCTGGTCGGTCATTCCAGGGTGGGCGCTCACCGGTCGCATTCTCGACGGCACGAACCAGA
>CAZARS010000048.1:4657-10597 GCA_964487625.1 uncultured Desulfobacca sp. | reverse complement strand
CGCCTTCGTGGCGGTGGGGGATCAAGGGGTATGGACCGATGCCGAGGGGCGCTTCCAACTTGACGCTATCGGGGCCACCCTGAAGGTCAAGGCTGCGGGTTATCAGCGCCGGGAAATACCCCTGGAGGGCAAGACAGAGCTCGAGGTAGCCCTCACACCCTTTCATGTCAAGGGTCTCTACCTCACGGTATATGGGGTGGCGGTCCCCCGGATCCGGGATGCAGCCATTGCGGCTGTGGAGCGCAATGGCATGAATGCCTTGGTCATTGATATCAAAGGAGACCGGAGTTTCATCCCCTTCCCAGTGGACATCCCTCTGGCCCATGAGGTCGGGGCCCAGAAGACGATATTGGTAAAGGACATGAAGGCCTTGGTGACGGCTTTAAAAGAAAAGAACCTTTACCTCATTGCCCGCATCGTCGTCTTCAAGGATAATCTGCTGGCCACCGCCAAGCCGGAATGGGCCGTGCGGACCAAAGGCGGCGGCATCTTCCTGGACCGGGAAAAACTCCGGTGGGTGGAGCCCTTCCGCCGGGAAGCCTGGGAGTATAATATCGCCTTGGCCAAGTTGGCCGCGGACCTGGGTTTCGATGAAGTCCAATTTGACTATATCCGCTTCCCCGACAACCGTGGAGTCAAGTATTCGCAACCGGCCAATGAGCAGACCCGCACCGACACTATCACAGCCTTTTTGGAAACCGCCTATAAGGCTCTGATTCCATATAATATTATGGTCGGCGCAGATATCTTCGGTTATGTCTGCTGGAACACCAACGACACGGACATCGGCCAGAAGATTGCTCCCATCGTCAATGCCGTGGATGTGGTCTGCCCCATGGTCTATCCCTCGGGTTATACGTGGGGTATTCCCAATTATCGCAATCCGGTGAAGCACACTTATGAGACCGTTTACCTCTCCCTGAAGCGGGCCCAGGAACGGACCGGGGCTTCGCCCTTGAAGTTCCGGCCTTGGCTCCAGGCCTTCCGGGATTATGCCTATGGGGGTGGGGATTACACCGAAGACCGCATGCGCCTGCAAATTAAGGCGGCCCAGAATTTCGGGGCCAGCGGTTTCATGTTCTGGAACGCCCGGAATATCTATCCCACCGGGATCTTTACGAATGTGGAGTAAAAGGTGGCCTGCTGCCCAGAGCAGCACAGCATACCTTTTACCCCTTAACCTGGGGTTGGCCTTGACCATGACCATCCATCAGCACCGGTTGACGGCCCTGCGTGAGCTCCTTAAGGAACGGGGTTTGGACGGGCTCCTCGTCTCCTGTCCGGAAAACCGCCGTTACCTGAGCGGTTTTACGGCCACGGATAGTCATCTGAACGAATCCAGCGGCTTCCTCCTCATCGGGCCAGAGGCGGCCTTTCTCCTGACCGATTTCCGCTACCAGGAATGGGCCCAAGCAGAGGCTCCTTTATTTGCCGTGCAGATCTACAAGCAGGGCATGGCCAAATTACTCGTGGCCCTTCTCCAGCAATTGGGCGGCCAGCGCTATGGTTTTGAAGCGTCCTTTCTTGTTTATGCCCTGTATCAAAAAATCGAGCAGGAGTGTCAAGCGGCTGGTTTAACGGTGGCGTGGCTCCCCCAGGAAAATGTGGTGGAGGAGTTGCGGGCCATCAAGGATGCCGAAGAAGTAAACCTTATCCGCCGATCCTTGAGCATTACCGAGCGGGTCATGGCTCAGGTGGGGGCCACCCTGCGGGCCGGTCTTACGGAACGAGAGGTGGCATGGCGTCTGGAACAGGCCCTGCGCGAAGCCGGCGCGGCTGGGCCGTCCTTCCCCCCCATGGTGGCTTCGGGACCCAATGCGGCCCGGCCCCACCACGATGCTGGGGAACGGCGCCTGCAGACCGGTGAACCCATTATCATTGACATGGGCGCCGTCTATCAGGGCTATTGCTCGGATATGACCCGCACCTTCTATCTGGGCGAACCTGATGCCAAATTCAAAGAAGTTTACGCCACGGTACGGCGGGCTCAGCTTGCAGCTGAAGAGGGGATCAGGGCCGGGATGCGCTCCGACGCCGCCGATGGGATGGCTCGGCAGGTCATCGCCGCCGCCGGCTACGGCGAGGCCTTTGGCCATTCTCTGGGGCATGGGGTAGGCTTGGCGGTGCACGAAGCCCCGAGCCTCAGCCCTGTAGCCGAACGGGCCGTGGTCCTGCAGGCCGGGATGATCACCACGGTGGAGCCGGGCATTTACCTGCCAGACTGGGGGGGCGTGCGGCTGGAAGACATGGTCCTCATCCAGGAGGACGGTGCTCGCCTCCTCAATCAGGACCGCACCTTTTATCAGTTTGACTAGGCCGATGGGTGGCGGGGCACCAGATGGATATAGGTGTAGAGGCCCTTGGCCACCAACTGCTCCTGGGCATAGACCTCCACTTCCCCTAAAGAGATGGTGCGCCCCCGTTTGGCAATGCGGGCCTTGGCTTCCACGGGTCCCTGACGCACCGGCGCCAGAAAATTAATTTTCATCTCCACCGTGCTGATCATCTCACCCTCTGGCACCAGGGACCAGAGGGCATAGGCTACCGCCTCATCCGCTAAGGCAGCGATCATGCCGCCTTGCAGCAGACCGATGGAGTTGGCTAAACCTGGGCGAAAGGGCATGACAAAATGAGCATATCCCAAGCCCAGGGTCGGCACCTCAATGGCCATGCTGGCAATGAAGGGATTATGGGCAATGCGGGCCCGAACTGCGGCTTCCTGCTCCGGGGTGAGGGGCGTAACTGTGTTTGCCATGCTGCCATCCTCTTGTCATCAGGCATGGGGGGACGCCAAGCGGCGCTGTCTTGGCATCATATCACTCCATCCAGAGCTGGGCAAGGGGGCAATTTGCCAACGAGTATTTGTAATCCTCTAGATGGGTCAGACGGGAGGCCCCAGAAACCAGCAAACCAAAAACATCCGGACCATGCCCTTTGACCATCTGATTCATCATGCCCTGGTCCTCACCATGGAACCAGGGGCCGCGCCTCTCCCCGATGGCTACATCGCCGTTAAGGGCAGGAAGATTGCCGCAGTCGGTCAGGCCACCACAAACACCGCCTTGCCGTCAGCCGTCCATTATTGGGATGCCCGGGGGCAGTTGGTGATGCCTGGTCTGATCAATTGCCACTGCCATGCCGCCATGACCCTGTTCCGGGGTTTGGCCGATGACCTGCCCCTCCTGGACTGGCTGCATCAGCATATCTTTCCTGCCGAGGCTCGTTGGGTCAGCCGAGAATTTGTTTATACCGGCGCCCTGTTGGCCGCGGCAGAAATGCTGCGGGGTGGGGTAACCACAGTGGCCGATGCCTATTTTTTCGAAGACTGCGCCCGTCAAGCCTTCTTGGCGGCAGGTCTGCGGGCTGTCGTGGCGCAAGGTATTATCGATTTTCCCACCCCCGATGTGCCCAACCCCCAGGATAATCTCCGGGTGGCCCAGGAATTCATCGCGACTGGCCGGGAGTTCACCAGCGCCGGCCTCACCTCCACCTTGTTCTGCCATGCTCCTTATACCTGCAATGCGGCTACCTTGACCGCCGCGAAGGAGATTACTCGACAGCAGAATCTACCCTTTTTCATCCACGTGGCGGAAACGCAGGAGGAAGTGGCCCGCAGCCAAGAGACCACTGGTCTGACTCCGGTGGCGTATCTGGAGCGCCTCGGCCTCCTGGATGCCCAGACAGTGGTGGTCCATGCCGTCTGGCTAACAGAGGCGGATCTGGACCTCTTGGCCCAGCGCCAGGTTAAGGTGGTCCATTGTCCGGAAAGTAATCTGAAATTGGCTGCCGGCATCGCCCCGGTTGCCGCCCTGCACCGTCGCCGGGTGCCGCTGGGTCTCGGCACCGATGGCGCCGCCTCCAATAATAACCTCGACCTCTGGGGGGAGATGAGTCTAGCCGCCCGCCTTCAAAAGGTGGCTACCCAGGATCCGGCCGTCTTACCGGCTCAGCAGGTGCTGACCTTGGCCACCTGCGGTGGCGCCCAGGTCCTGGGTCTGGATGAGGAGATTGGCACCCTCAGCCCCGGCAAAGAGGCCGATCTTATCCTGATTGATCTCCAGCAACCCCATCTTACGCCTCTCTATGATCCTTTCTCTCACTTGGTATACGCGGCCCAGGCCGCTGATGTTACCGCCGTCATGGTGGCGGGGCGGTGGCTCCTGCGGGACAGGCAGTTCCTTAGCCTTGCTTGGCCCGAACTGGCTGGCACAGTGCAACGCTGGACGGAACTGCTTAAGCCTAACAGCAAATTGGCTTAGCTTAAGGGGCCTGGGGAGAAATTGACATCCTGGGGGAATCCTGGTATTTTTTAAAAAGACGTGGGCATGGAGAGACAGGCTATGGAATATTTCCTGGGACTGATCACAGGCCTCGTGGTGGGAGTCGGAGTAACCATAGGGGCCGTTAAAATCAAGGGGCTTTTCAAAAACTCCGAAGTAAGGCAGTTGCGGGAAGAGGTGCGTTCCCTCAAACGGCGGATTGAAGAAAAAGACCGCCATGTGGCCCGTATGCTCTCGGAAACTGAGAAACTGGTCCAAGGGTTGTCGCGGGTCCGACATTCACCGCCCTCCCAGCTCCAGTAAGTCCGGGAGCTTATGTGGATAGACGGTGGCAGCCAAAGGAGAAGACCGAACATGGCACGGCAAGAAATTTCATTGCGGGGTGCCTTGGCCGGTGGCTTAACCGGCCTGGTGGCGGACCTGGCCATCACGGAGTTAACAGGTCATCACATCACCATGGGGCTATTGGAGCTCATCGGGGCCGGTATCGGCATGTTCCGTCTGGACCGCCGCCTCTATGAGGCCATTCAGGATACCATGACCCAGGCCAAAGTCCGGGAGGATGAGGATTACCGGCAGGTAGCGGAGCGTCTTGATGAACTGACCATGGATCTCCCGGAACTGCGGGATACCATCCTGCGGTTGGTGGAAGCTGGCATTGCCGCCCAGAAGGCGTAACACGGCTGTCTGGGCACCTGGGCAGGCCCGGTCCGACTTGCCTTCCAAATGGCGTCTCTCCTCAGGCGAGGTCTAGCTCCATGCCGGTCGGTTTGAATTTCCTCTTCCGGATTGGCCGCCGGCTACTGGCTGCCCCCCTGGAAAATAGTGGGCTGCTGCCAGGCAAATATTACCGTTCCCAGGCCTTGTCGGCCCTAGATGAGCATGATTTCCCTGCCTGCCTCCATTACCTCCGCTTGGCCGACCCGCAGCGTCAAGCCAAGACCCGGATGATCGCCCAGGTCCTCATTCTCCGCTGCCGCTTATTGCGGGAGGAGCGCCAGCGGCAGCTTGCCAAAGTGGAGGCCTTGTGCCATGAGGCCAGCGATCCCGACAAGAAACAGCGCTACCTTGATATCCTGCTGGAAGAGAAAAAGGCTATCCATTACTTGGAGAGCTACATCCGGGAAGCCCAGGAATTGGCCTAATAGAAGGCTTGCATCAAGGTGCAAGTAGATATGTTGCTCCCCTTCAGCCTCTCTGCTAGGGTATGAAGAAGGATAGAAGGAATAAATTACCGATCGCCGGCGACTTGGAACTAAATCTTGTCTTGGCACCCAGGTGACTGATTTAGACTATATGCAACTGGCCCTGGCCGAAGCCCGGCAGGCTTGGGAGGCCGGGGAGGTCCCCATCGGGGCCGTAGTGGTGGATGCGGCGGGGGCGATTATCGGCCGGGGACACAACCAACCCATTGCCACCCAGGACCCTACGGCCCACGCCGAGATCGTGGCCCTGCGGCAGGCGGCAGCCCGGGTCGGCAATTATCGATTGCCGGGCAGCACGCTCTATGTTACCATAGAACCTTGTATTATGTGTGTGGGGGCCATGCTCCAGGCCCGTGTCCAACGCCTGGTCTGCGGCGCCACCGATCCCAAGGGCGGGGCCGTAGTCTCCCTCTACCAGCTGGCCGATGACCCCCGGCTGAACCATCGGATCGAAG
>CAZARS010000048.1:1157-4552 GCA_964487625.1 uncultured Desulfobacca sp. | reverse complement strand
CCGCCGATGCGGAGAGGTACCGAAGTGGCCGTAACGGGGTCGACTCGAAATCGACTTGGGGGCTCATAACCTCCACGTGGGTTCGAATCCCACCCCCTCCGCCAATTTTTTATTGACAAGAGCTCTGGCGCAAGACACAATGTAGCGCTGATTAACACATTAAACCTGCGGAGAGATGCCCGAGCGGTTGAAGGGGCGCGACTGGAAATCGCGTGAACGCCCAAAAGGTGTTCCGAGGGTTCGAATCCCTCTCTCTCCGCCAGTTTTTTTCTCCCCTTGGATGTCTCGTTTTTAGCCTGCCCCTGAAACCTCTCTTCCTGGTTTATTTCCCCTTCTCTGCCAGCGTGGTGTTGCGGGCTAAGGCCCGCAGACGGGCGGGAATCTCCAGCAGTTGCAACATTTCCGCCACACCCGGAGGCACCAGATGTTCCCAGGGCTCTCCGGCCACTATCAGGCGACGCACCGCCGTGCTGGTAAGCCCTTTGTCCTCCAGGGGGCGACGCCACAGCACTACCGTGGTCAATCCCAGGGCTTGGAACATCTGCAGCTTGCATTCCCCCCAGGCGTCGTAAATGGTTAGAAAAAACGTGGCCTGCAGCGGCACATAATATTGATACAAATCCGGGAAGTTGATGGGCAGGGGGACGAGGGCATACTCGTCGGGCGGCCATTTGGCCTCTTGAAGGGCCCGCTGGATAACGCGGTAACGTTCGTAGTAACTCAGGGGGTTGCGCTCCGGGGCACTCCGTCCCGGGTCAGCCGGATCGAACTTGGTCAAGGTCGGGTCAGGGTTGGTGATGCCGATCACCAGATAGCGGCAGCGCTCCTTGGCCGCTTGGATATACCGCAGGTGATCATTATGGAAAATCTGGAACCGACCGTGGACAACACCGATGTCAATCATAGTTTTTGCCTTTTCGCTGCCAGGCGTTCTTTTCTGCCGGACTTGCCCGTCCACCTCGCGGCTGCCGGCACCTGTGCAGGTTTGAGGGAATTATACCATATCATGCGGGAAATGCCATGGTGTCCAACCTATCAATTATATTTATATTATTATTATTTTTGATAGGTTCTATCAATTTTACTTATTACTATTTTCTCCATTATAATTAAAAATGTAACTAAAAGCGGCGATTGCGAGAATTCCCGCTGCTTTGGTGACTTGCCGCCTCTCTTTTGGGAGAGTCTGACTGACAACCGCCAGCAAGGCCTTAAGGCTTATGTGGATGATTCTCTGTCTCGTTGCCTATAACTATAAGTTTATTCTTTAATAAACTATCCTTAGAAAGAATGTAAGGAGATCGGGCATGCCGACACCGTATGATGCCATGTGGGAAAAACTGAATCTGGACCTGCAGGCCCATGAAGGCCTGTTGGCCGTGTTGGGCAAGTTTTATGGGGATATCTATTTAACCCAAGATAAGCGCTTAAAGGGCATGGAGTATCTGGATTTTGTCTTGTCCGAGGTCCATGGCCTGCGCATCAAGGAACTGCAGGAGGCCAAAGCGCAGGGGAAGAAGGTCATTGGCACCTTCTGTGTCTTCGTCCCCGAGGAACTTGTCCTAGCGGCTGATGCCATTCAGGTGGGCCTCTGCGCTGGAGCGGAGATCGGCAAGGAGGCTGCCGAAAAAATCCTGCCGCGCAATACCTGCGCCCTCATCAAATCCTTTGTGGGCTTCAAATTGGCCCGCCTCTGCCCTTTCATTGAGTCTTGTGACCTCGTGGTAGGCGAGACCACCTGTGATGGCAAAAAGAAGGCCTATGAAATTTTTGCCGATTATGCCCCGGTTTATGTCATGGAAATCCCACAGAAGAAAAATGCCTGTGACCGGGATTTATGGAAGGCCGAAATCCTGCGGTTCAAAGAGAAGATTGAGGAGGTTACTGGCAATACCATCAGCGCCGATAAGTTGCGGGCCGCCATTAAGTTGGTCAATGACCGCCGCCGGGTGCTGCAGCGTCTCAATCAACTGCGGGCCGCCTCACCGGTCCCCATTTCGGGGCGGGATGTGCTGCTCATCAATCAGATCAGTTTTTATGATGATCCTGTCCGGTTCACCGCCCAGATCAATAAACTCTGCGATGAACTGGAGGAGCGGGTCAAGGCCCATGAGGGAATTGTGCCGGCCGAGACCCCCCGCCTCATGCTCTCTGGCTGCCCCATGGCCGTGCCCAATTGGAAGCTGCCCTATATCGTGGAATCTTCGGGCGCTGTCATTGTGGGGGAAGAATCGTGCATCGGCACCCGGAATACCCGGGACCTGGTAGATGAGAGCGCCACCAGCCTTGAGGGCATGCTGGACGCCCTTGCTGATCGTTATATGCGCATCGATTGCGCCTGTTTCACCCCCAACACCGAGCGGCTGGACCATATCACTGAGATGGCTAAAGATCTGCAGGTGCACGGGGTGATTCATTATGGCCTAAGTTTCTGCACACCCTATGCGGTAGAGGCCTTTAAAGTGGAAAAGGCTCTGCAGGCTGCGGGGATTCCCATGCTCAGCATTGAAACTGATTACAGCATGGAAGACGTGGAACAACTCAAGACCAGGGTAGAAGCCTTTGTGGAGATGGTTCGCTAAGGAGGGTGGAGATGGAGGCATGGGTGCGGGGCGTTATCCTCTGCCCCCAACCTTGGCCCATTTCCTGACCCCTGGGGGAGACATGTTTCTGGAAAGGCTTTATGAGTGAGGCAGCCCAACCGGTGGCGGGTCTTGATATCGGTTCCCGGTCCATCGAATTGGTAATACTTCAGGATGGCCAGGTGGTGGCGTCCCAACGGCGACCCACCACCTATGATCCATTGGCCCAGTGCCGCCAGATGCTGGCAGGCTTGTCACCCATGCCCCTTGTCGCCACCGGTTATGGCCGCAAGCTGGTGAGCGCTGGCCTGCCGGGCTGGGAGATCACCACCATCACGGAGATTCAAGCCTATGCCCTGGGCGCGCATTACCTCTATCCCGAAGCCCGGACGATTTTGGACATCGGCGGGCAGGATACCAAGGTGATTGCCCTGACCGAAAGCGGCAAGGTTGCCAAGTTCGAGATGAACGACCGTTGTGCGGCCGGAACCGGCAAATTTTTGGAATTCATGGCCACGGCCCTGCAGATCCCCTTGGAGGAGTTCGGGGCGTTTGCCCTCCAGGCTGAAAAACGCTTGCAGATCAATAGCATGTGCACCGTTTTTGCCGAGAGCGAGGCCACTTCCCTCATGGCTCGAGGCGAAAAAGCTACCAACATTGCCATGGGCCTGCATCTGGCCATTGTGCAGCGCACCTTGGCCATGCTCCGCCGGGTCAGCGAGACCCCGCCCTTTCTCTTTGCCGGGGGCGTGGCTCATAATGCCTGTATCCGCACTCTGTTGGCGGAGCAATTACCCCCGCCCCTCATCATTC
>CAZARS010000048.1:0-1140 GCA_964487625.1 uncultured Desulfobacca sp. | reverse complement strand
ATGGTGGGTGCCTTGGGGGCGGCTTTGTCGGGCCAACAGAACCACAGGCAAGCTGCCGGAGGGGGCGCAGCTACCTGATAACTCAACTTTGGCCCGCTTGCACTCTTGGCCGAAGGTCACTTAAGCTGCGGCCTCGGCGTCGGCCAGGAATCAGGACCCCAGTCTGTCTTCGTCCTGGATCTACCTGCCATACCCCCACAATATTCTTTTAAGGCTGTATAGAGGGCCTCCACCAGACGCTGCTGGTATTTCGGATCGCTGAGCTTCAACTCTTCCTGACTATTCTTGATCACCCCACATTCAAAAAGCACTGCAGGCATGTCGGCGTGCTTTAAGACCGCCAGATTATCATAAGCGTAGACGCCTAACTCCCGGTCCACCAGGACCTTGTTGCCGCGGCCAGCATGGTGCAGGGTCGGCTTAAACCCGGCCTGCCGCAGAGTCCGGCCGATGATCTTGGCTAACTGCAGGCTGGCTATGGGATTACCGTTCTTGTGGGAAAAGAAGATGGAATGGCCGCTTTCCTGATCGCAGACATCCAAAAGCCTCCCCTGGTATACCCACTTGGTTAATTGTTCTGGGTAGACTGAATCGTGGTGAATGGACAAGAACAGATCAGCCCCCCGGGCCGCCGCCGTGGCCGGACGGCTGGTCAGAGGCAACGGCAGGCCGGCTTCATTGATGATAAAGGACCCCTGGAAGGCGGGATCTTGCTGTAATCTGGCCAGGAGCAGTTGGGCTACACGGCGATTAAAACGATACTCCGGCACGCCTCGGGCACTGATAGCCCCCGGATCTTTCAGGTTGTGCCCGATGTCGATGGCTACCCGGCACCCCCCTCGCAGGGCAGCCGTTGAGCTGAGCGGTACGATCAGAATGAACGCCAGTGCCAAAGAAAAGGTTAGGAGGAGCAACCGCCGAGGCGACCCCGGTCTGTTGAGGTGCCCAAGCGGTATGGTGTTCCTTCGCCGTCTCGATGTGTCACAGTCACAACCGGGGCTTCCCTGTGCTGGTAACTTTCGCAAGATCTGCATAAAAATGACACCTCATTAATCTCTGTTACTGCAAGTTGAAAATGTCACCCCCCCCGGAAATTAAGCCTTTGGGAGGGACTCCATTATGGCCAGCGGGGGAGGTTGG
>CAZARS010000047.1:0-20424 GCA_964487625.1 uncultured Desulfobacca sp. | reverse complement strand
CATCTCCGCCTCCAGAATCGATGAGGTTGCTGAGGTCTGCCGGGGTTATATCCAGGTAGGCAAAAATCTTCTGTTCCAGCACCAGGCTGCGTTGTTCATTGCGGCTGATCCGGGCCAAGATCTCGGGGGTGCGGCCATACCGCTGCCGCAGGTCCACGAACCGTTGGGTCAGGGAAATGACCTGATCATGGAGCACCCGTTTATCGGCGTAATTGACCACCTCCACCTCCCGCAGGGGCCCGGGCTCGGCCGGATGGCGACTGAGCCAGACATGCTCACGGATAATTTCCGCCACCGCCGGATAGCCCAAGTCCAACAGCCATTGGGCCCCCAGGCGGGCGTGTTCGCCGCCGTTGGCCAAACAAGCGGTTTTGGCGATGTCATGGAGCAGAGCTCCGGCCTCCAACAGGGGCAAGGACAACGACACGCCGGCCACTACCAGGCGTTCCCCTAAGATCAAGGCCACGTCCCGTACCCGCTGGGAATGGGCCCGGATATTGGGCAGCATCCCCCGGCTCTCCATGAGGTTCAGGCATTCGTCCCGGCTGGGATAAGATACTGTCATCACGAATTTCTAATAAAAGTTCGGCCTATTATGCAAGATGGTGGCTGCGGCTGCCAGGGTAATTAAGCCATGACTGTGGGGTTCAATCCAACGGTCCCAGACAGACGGTCTGCCAGTTGTCCAGGTCGAGCCAGATATTGGCCATCTCCCGTACCTGGGTCGGGGTGACGGCCGCCAGATGGGCGATGACCTCATCATAGCTGAGATAGCGACCGAAATTGATTTCATTTTTGGCCAACCGCAGCATGCGGTTGTCGCTGTCTTCGGCGCTCAGATAGAACGAGGCCCGAGAATACTCCACCGCGGCCTGCAGTTCCTGGGAGGAGACCAGGTCCTCTTGCAAGCGCTTCAGTTCCCGGTGGATGATGGCCAGGAGCTGTTCCAGGCGGTCAGCCCCGACCGCAGCACTGATGCCCAGCAGGCCGGTATCGCTATAACAATGCAGGAAGGAATAAATTGAATAGCACAGTCCGAGGTTTTCCCGCACTTCCTGAAAGAGGCGCGAGCTCATGTTGCCGCCCAGGATAAGATTCAGCAGGACCGCGACAAACCGTTCGTAGTCACCGGCTGCCGGGGCGCGTCCACCCAAGACCACATGAACCTGCTCCAGGTCCCGGGCAAAGTATTGATAGCCCGCCTGGGTTGCCACAGGTTGGCGGGGCGGGGGCTCGGCGCCATTCCTGAGTTGGCCAAAAGCCTCCCCGGCCAGGTCCACCAAGACCTCATGCTTCAGTTGGCCGGCGGCCGCGATGACCAAGCGGTCGGGCTGAAAATGGCTGCGGCGGTACTCCAGAAGGTGGGAGCGGGAAAAATTTCTGACGGTTTCCGCCTGGCCCAAAATGGAGCGCCCGAAAGCCGAATCCCCCCAAAAACAACGGCTAAACAGGTCGTGGACATGGTCATCTGGGGTATCTTCCGCCGTATGAATTTCTTCCAGGATGACCTGCCGCTCTTTCTCCAGTTCGGCCTCATCGTAGAGGGGATTCAGAACAATGTCGCTGAGCAGATCGAAGAGATGGGGGAGCTGATCAGCCAGGACCTTGCCATGGAAACACGTATTCTCTTTGGTGGTGAAGGCGTTGGCCGTCCCTCCCAACTGGTCAATGGCTCTGGCCAGGGCCAGGGCACTGCGCCGGGGTGTACCCTTAAAAGCCATGTGTTCCAGAAAGTGGGTCAGGCCGTTTTCCGCCGCGGTTTCGTCCCGGGAGCCGGTGTTGAGCCACACTCCCAAGGATACGGAATGGAAATGTGGCACCGTTTCGGTAACCACCCGGACGCCGTTGTCTAGGACGGTTTTGCGGAACACGATTGCGGCGTCCCGTTAGAGATTGAGGCCGCTGAGGTCCAGATCCAGGACCGCCTTGCGGGACAAGCGAATCTTGCCTTGTTTGTCCACGTCCAAGACTTTGACCACCACTTCATCGCCTTCCTTCAGGACATCGGTCACCTTCTTGACCCGTTGCTTGTCCAGTTCGGAGATATGCACCAAGCCGTCGGTGCCGGGCAGAATTTCCACAAAGGCGCCGAAATCCACGATCTTCTTGACTTTGCCCTTATAAATCTGTCCCACTTCGGCTTCCGCCGTGATCTCCCGGATCATTTTGATGGCCAGATCCGCAGCGCTGGCATCCGGCGAGGCGATGTGAATGCGCCCGTCATCTTCGATATCCACCTTGGCGCCGGTGGCAGCCACGATGCCTTTCACCGTCTTGCCGCCGGGGCCGATAACTTCCCGGATTTTATCGGGATTGATGGTGAGGGTGACGATTTTGGGGGCGGTCTTTTTCAGCTCCGGCCGGGGCGCCGCAATGACCTCATTCATGCGTGCCAGGATGTGCAACCGAGCTTCCCGGGCCTGGTGCAAGGCTTGGCTCATGATCTCGCGGGTGATTCCGCTGATCTTGATATCCATTTGCAAGGCGGTTATACCTGCAGCGGTGCCGGCTACTTTGAAATCCATATCGCCCAGGTGGTCTTCATCACCCAGAATATCCGAGAGGATGGCCACCTGCTCACCTTCTTTGATGAGCCCCATGGCGACGCCGGCTACTGCGGCTTTGATGGGGATACCGGCATCCATCATGGCCAGGGAACCACCACAGACGGTGGCCATGGAGGAGGAGCCGTTGGAAGACAGGATCTCGGAGACGACCCGGATGGTGTAGGGAAAACTCTCTTGGGAAGGCAAGACCCGGGATAAAGCCCGTTCGGCCAAGGCACCATGGCCAATCTCCCGACGGCTAGGACCCCGAAGCATCCTGGTCTCTCCGACGCTGTAAGGCGGGAAATTATAATGCAACATGAAAGCCTTGAAGGTATCGCCGGTCAAGGTCTCGATACGTTGTTCATCGGAAACGGTCCCCAAGGTAGCGATGGCCAGCGCTTGGGTCTCACCCCGGGAGAACAGGGCGGATCCATGGGTTCGGCTTAACAGACCCACTTCACAGGTGATGGGTCGGATGTCGGTGGCGCCGCGGCCGTCAATGCGCCGTTTTTCTTGGAGAATCATCTGGCGGACCAACTGCTTCTCCAGGTCGTGGTAAAATCCGGCAATCTCCCTTTCCTGGCCTTCGAACTCTGGACCGAGAGCCGCTAAGATTTCCTCCAGGCCAGCTTCCAGGAGACGACGGCGCTCTTGCTTGGCAGGCTCCCGGATGGCGCGTTCGATGTGCTCCCGCCCCAAGGCCTCGACCCGGCTTTTTAAGTCGACATTCAGGCTGACTTCGGGCACCGGCCGTTTGGGTTTGCCGACTTCCTGGGCCATCTGTTCCTGGAGAGTCAAGATGGGTTGGAGATGTTGATGGGCCGTGAAGAGGGCTTCCAGGATCTCTTCTTCGGAGGCCAAGTCAGCACCGCCCTCCACCATTACCAAGGCGTCTTTGGTACCGGCCACAATGAGATTCAAACTGCTTTCTTTGAGTTCAGCAAAGGTGGGGTTGACGATGAGCCGGTCACCGATTTTGCCCATCCGCACCGCCGCAATGGGCCCCAGGAAGGGGATATCGGAGATGGCCAAGGCTGCTGAGGCACCATTTAAGGCAATGATATCCGGATCATTGTCGGTATCCACGGAGAGAACCGTGGCAATGATCTGCAGCTCATGATAAAAGCCCTTGGGAAATAACGGGCGGATGGGACGGTCAATCAGCCGGGAGGTCAGGGTTTCCTTTTCGCTGGGACGACCGATCTCCCGCCGGAAGAATCCTCCCGGTATCCTGCCGGCGGCATAGGACATTTCCAGATAATCCACCGTCAGGGGCAGGAAATCAATTCCTTCCCGCAAGCGATCGGAGGCGACCGCGGTCACCAAGACGCCCGTCTCTCCATACTTGACAAACACGGCGCCGTTGGCTTGACCCGCCATCTTACCGGTCTCAAAGCTTAAGATTCTCCCTCCGACCTCTACTGCAAACGTTTGGGGCATACGTATATTCAGACCTCCTATGAGTATGGGGCATTACCGCCGTAAACCTAAGGTTTCGATGAGAGTGCGGTAACGATCGATATCTTTCTTCTTTAAATAATTGAGCAAACGGCGACGTTGCCCCACCAATTTAATCAGGCCCCGCCGGGAATGATGGTCTTTGGCGTGGGTCTTGAAATGATCAGTGAGATAGTTAATACGTTCGCTCAGCAAAGCCACCTGGACTTCCGGCGAACCGGTATCGGCCTCATGGAGACGGAACCGATGAATGATGTCGCTCTTTTGTTCAACCGTTAATGCCACTGTTTCCTCCTCTTGCTGGTTTCTGGTTTGCCAGTATGTTAGGGCGTGTCAGCCACGCCTGGGTGACAGCCGCTGGCCGCCCTGAGTTTCTTGAATATCCTTAAGATGTCATTGTAGTGCTCATCTTCCCCAGCCGCAGCGTTCACCTAAGATTATCAAGGGCCGGTAAGACGCGCACGGGCTGGAGGGAGTGCGTCGCCGTCAGAGTGGCAACGGCCACTAACTCCCCCTGGCAGATGAGCCGGTAATACGACTCGCTGCCCTCCCCCTGGACCGCTAACCAAGATGGGGCTGGCATGGCCTGGCCGTGGCGCAGGCGAGCCGCGGCGACCGGATCAATTTCTATGGCCGGCATCTGGGGCAGACAGTCCACTAAAGGGATCAGGTGCTGCTGGAGTAAGGCGTCTGTGGGGCTGCTTTCCCAGGTCGGAATGGCTTGCTCCAAGGTAAAGGGTCCTACCTGGAGGCGGCGCAGAGCCTTGAGATGGGCCCCGCAGCCCCATTGCCGGCCAAGATCAGCCGCCAAGGTGCGGATATACGTTCCCTTGGAACAGGTCACGATAAAGGTTACTTCGGGCAGGGCAATGGTGGTCACTGCCACCGCATACACATAAATGGGCCGGGGAGCCACAGTAACACTGAGCCCTTGTCGGGCATATTCGTATAACCGCCGCCCCGCCACGTGGACGGCCGAATAGGAGGGAGGTGTTTGCCAATGTGAGCCGACGAGATTTTCCAGGGTGGCCTGAATGGTAGCGACGCTGGGCAAGTGCTCGCTCTGGGCCACCACCGTGCCGGTATAATCCTGCGTGTCGGTCTCTATTCCCAGGCACATGGTGGCCTGATAGGTCTTGGGGAGTTCCAGGAGATACGGCGCTAATTTGGTGGCTGCCCCACAACAGAGGAGCAGGACGCCAGTGGCAAAGGGATCCAGCGTGCCAGCATGCCCTACCTTCTGGAGGCCGAAGCGGCGGCGCACTTCTTTGACAATTTGAAAGGAAGTGGGGCCAGCCGGTTTGTCGATGACCAAGATGCCGTGGGGCCGCACGCTCATGGTGAACCTTGAGAGTCGTCGGTGGGAGGTTCAGGCTGATGCAAACGTCGCATGAGTTCGGCTAGCCGTTCCCCCCGTTGCCAGGATTCATCAAGGCGGAAGCTCAACTCTGGCATGATCCGCAGGATATGCTCCTGGGCCAGCTCCTGTTTAATGAAGCCCGTGGCTTTCTGCAAGGCCTTCTGGACTCCGGCCGGTTCGCTGACATTGGCCCGCAGCAGATAAAAGACTTTGGCCTGCCGCAAGTCGCTGCTTACCTCCACGGCCGTAATGGTAACCTCGTGGAGTCGCGGGTCGCTGCTCTTTTTGAGGAGGATGAGGGAAATCTCCTCCCGGAGCATCTCGCCCACCCGATCCCGTCTTTTGTTCCGTGTTAACATAACTGCAATCAGCCTTTAAGGGGAGCGTCACCCCCCGATCAAGCGAGGGCGGCAGGTCAGACCGGGAGCCGCCCCCGGGCCGGGACCTTCACCAATGCCAGAATTCTACCTTGGAATCGATGAGTTGAACCACATGTTGGTCTTCGATGAATTGAATGATCTTGCTCACCCGAGCATCCAAGACCTGCGTATCATTGCTGACCAGGGCCATCCCTAATTGGGATTTCTGCCACAGATCGTGATCATCTACCTCCGCCACGGCCACCTCAAAGCGCTGCCGCAGCTTTTCCACGAGACTTTTAATGACTTTGCGCTTGCCTTTCAGCGAATGATTCTCGGGCAGGTACAACGTCAGGCGCGCCAAAGCAATGATCATGGGGACAACCGGTAATTATTCCGTCGTCTTGCTGGCAATCGGCTCCAGGTGTGGTTTCACCTCTTCCAGTTGATACACTTCGAGGATATCCCCCACTTCCAATTCATTGAATTTTTCCAGGCCGATACCGCATTCATAACCGGCCAAGACCTCTTTGACATCGTCTTTAAAGCGTTTCAGGGAAGAGAGCTTGCCCTCGTGGATGACTTTCCCTTGGCGTTTGACCCGGACAAGGGCGTTGCGCTCCACCTTGCCTTCCAGGACGAAAGACCCGGCGATGGTCCCGATCTTGGAGATGGTGAAGATCTGGCGAACCTCCACCTTGCCCAGAGGCCGTTCTTCCAGAACCGGTTCCAGCATGCCTTCCAGGGCGGAGTGCACATCGTTGACCAGGTTATAGATGATATCATAGAAGCGCACATCCACCTGTTCCTGTTCAGCCAGGGCTTGGGCCTTGGGATTGGCCCGGACATTGAAACCGATGACAATGGCGTTGGAGGCCGAAGCCAACATGATGTCTGTTTCGGTGATCTCGCCAGCCCCGGTATGGATGATATTTACTTTGATCTCTTTCGTGCCCAGTTCGCCCAGCGCCTGGGTTAAGGCTTCGATGGAGCCTTGCACGTCGGCCTTGAGGATGAGGTTAAGCTCTTTGACCATGCCTTCCTGGAACCGTTCATAGAGCTTTTCCAAGGTGACCTTGCTGAGCTTGGCCATGGCCGCTTCCCGCTGTTTCTGCTGGCGCATCTGGGCCACTTGTTTGGCCACGCGTTCGTTTTCTAGAACGATGAACTCATCCCCGGCCTGGGGCACGCCGCTGAAACCCTGAACCTCCACCGGGATGGAGGGAGTAGCTTGCTCCACCCGTTCTCCCCGGTCATTGAACATGGCCCGGACTTTGCCATATTCCAGACCGCAGACAAAGACATCGCCGGTTTTCAGGGTGCCGGATTGTATCAGCACGGTGCCCACGGCGCCACGGCCTTTGTCCAGTTTGGCTTCGATAATCCGGCCACGAGCCATGCTGTCGACCCGAGCCTGCAACTCCAGGATTTCCGCCTGGAGGAGGATTTTCTCGAGGAGATCATCAATGCCGATGAGTTTCTTAGCGGAAATCTCGGCAAACTGAACATCGCCGCCCCACTCTTCGGGGACCACGCCCCGATCGGCCAGTTCCCGTTTTACCCGATCGGGATTGGCATCGGGTTTATCGATTTTGTTTACTGCCACCACCAGGGGCACATTGGCTGCCCGAGCATGGTTGATGGCCTCCAGGGTCTGTGGCATGACGCCATCATCGGCCGCCACCACCAGCACGACGATATCAGTCACTTGGGCGCCCCGGGCCCGCATCGCTGTAAAGGCCTCGTGGCCGGGGGTATCCAAAAAGACGACCTCGCCGTGATCCAGCACGACGTGATAGGCACCGATGTGCTGGGTAATGCCACCGGCCTCGTGTTCGATAATATGACTTTTGCGGATCGCGTCCAGGAGGGACGTCTTGCCGTGGTCCACGTGGCCCATGATGGTGACCACAGGTGGACGGGGCCGCAGTTCGCCCTCTTCGGTGGGCCCCAAACCCAAAATATCTTCTTCCTGCAGGACAGAGCGTTCCGCTTCGTAACCGAATTCACTGGCCACCAGGACCGCTGAATCAAAATCCAGGGGATGGTTGATGGTGGCCATGATGCCCATGCTCATCAGTTTTTTGGCCAACTCACTGAATTTGATGCCCATTTTCTTGGCAAGCTCGCCCACTGTAATGGATTCGCCCACCTTAATGCGGCGTTTGATGGCCTTGGGGACAGTGAGTTCGGTCTTGCCCATCTTGCGGACGGTCTTTTTAACGCCTTTTTTCCGAGGCAGAACACCGACTTCAGCTTCCTTGCCGGCATAGAGTTCGATCCCTTCCCGGATTTCTTTCTTACGGAACGCCTTCTTGGAGAGATCTTCTTCAACTACCGGCTTTTTGGCCCGTTTCTTCTTGAGCTTGGGCTTCTTTTCCTCTTTCTCGAGAACCGGTACTGCCTTCTCTTCCTTGGCCTTGGTGAGGTCAACGACCCGTGGTGGCCGCCGGACTGGCGTCGTAGTGGCGGTCTCGATTGCTTCCTTGGCCTCGGTTTCGACCGCATGCTTCGGTTCCACCTTGGGAAGACTAATAATGCGAGCCGGTGTGTCTTTTTTGGCCTTCTTGGCCCGCTGCCGTTTCAGGGCCGAGGAGGTATCCGGTGTTTTCGTGTCAGCGGCAGGAGGTGCAGGTGACTGGGCGGCGGGCTCACTGACTGTAGCCTCAGCAGCTTCGGGGGGGGCAGCCGCAGCCTCTGCTGTCCCCGCGATAGGCTCAGTAGGAGGTGTTTCTGGCATGGCCGGAGGGGCAACCTCCACCGGTTCCGGAGGGGGTGCCACCACTACAGGTTCCACTGTTTCCAGAATCGGCCCCTCCGGGGTGGTTACCGCCGTCGGCGTCTCTTCGGGCAGAACCTGAGCCGGGGAACTGGCCGTCATGACCGGTTTGGGCGTCTCGGGTAAGGAAACAATGCGGGCTGGTTTATCGGCTGGGCGTCGCCGTTTGACGGTCGGCGGCAGAGGGACACCGCTCCGCCCTTTGGCCGGAGCGACCTCCGGGGCTGGACTTGCCGCTTTGCTGGACCGGGCTTTGGGTTCAGCACTCGAGGGCGCCGGCGTCATAGAGGCGCCCGTCGTTGTGGCAGCGCCCACGGCCTTGGCCTGCACCACGGCCCGGCGGCGTTTGACATTGCTGCCCACCCGCTGCTCCTCCACCAGGGGTCCCGCTTTAGCTAACATCTCCCGGGCCCGGGCCAGATCATCGGCCTCTAGGGAGCTGAGGTAATTGTCCACCTCAATGTTGATCTCCCGCAGGCGCAGGATGAGTTCTTTGACATCCATATTAAATTCTTTAGCTAAGTTAGTTACCCTGGTCTTGGCCATAAATTTTTCTATCCTTCTGGAAACTAGTGACACCTATAAGATACCCTTAATGATTAATACCTTACACTGTTTCAGCGGAAACTTCCACGTCAGGGGTTGCTGCTGCCGGACTGCCAGCGTCTGCCACCTGGCTCACCGGGGCAGTCTCCCCCCCTTGGATGAGAGTTTTGGCGGCCGCATGAATAGCCGCAGCCTTTTTTTCCGATATGTTGGGAATCCGGGCTAAGTCTTCGATGTTGCTCTCTGCCACTTCTTTGGCGGAAGTATAACCGGCGTCATACAGGGCACTGGCGGTTGTTTCGCCGACACCAGGAATTTTTAGAAGCGACAGATACCCTTCCTTCATGGATTTGGAATACTTGCTTTCGCTCTTGACATCGATTTTCCAGCCCGTTAGTTTGGCGGCCAGGCGGACATTCTGTCCCCGCTTGCCGATGGCCAGCGAGAGCTGATCGTCAGGCACGATAATTTCCATGCTGCGGTTGTCTTCGTCCAGGATAATCCGGCTCACTTCAGCCGGGGCCAGTGCTTGGGTGGCAAACTTGGCCGGATCAGGATTCCAGGGGACAATATCAATTTTTTCGCCCCGCAACTCCTGGACAATATTCTGTACCCGGGAACCTTTCATACCCACGCAGGCCCCCACCGGGTCCACATCAGCATCTTTGGAAGTCACGGCAATCTTGGAACGGCTGCCAGGCTCCCGGGCCACGGCCATGATCTGGACAATGCCTTCCTGAATCTCCGGCACCTCCGCTTCAAAGAGGGCCGTCAGAAACTTATCAGTGACGCGGGACAAGATGATCTGGGGACCTTTGGCCTGCCGCTTTACCTCTAAGACATAGGCCCGGATCCGATCTCCCTGCCGATAGATTTCCCGGGGCACCTGTTCGGCGTAGGGGACCAAAGCCTCAGTGCGGCCCAGATTGACGATGAGTCCAGCTTTATCCTGGCGTTGGACAATACCGCTGATCAATTCCCCCTGGCGATCTTTGTAATCCTCATAGACCAGGTCCCGTTCCGCATCCCGCATGCCTTGAATGATTACCTGTTTGGCCGATTGGGCGGCAATGCGGCCGAAACTGCTGGCATCCAACTTGATGCCCAAGCTGTCGCCCAATTGGGATTCTGGGTCTAATTTTTGGGCTTCCTCAAGCGAAATTTGCCGATCGGGGTCTTCCACGTTGGTCACCACTTCTTTAAATTGGAAGACCTCAATTTCTCCCGTATCCTCAGCCAGGCCTACTTCAATATTGTCCTGTTTGGCTCCATATTTTTTCTTGGCCGCCGAACGTACTGCGTCCAAGATGGTATTCAGCAACAAGTCTTTGTCAATGCCTTTGTCCCGACTCACCTGTTCGATGAGGCGTCTCAGATCTCCGGTCATATATCAGCCTCGTTCTCCCGACGTCCCGCCTTATAGATCTGGATCCAAGCGGGCTCGGACGATCTCGGTCAAGGGAATAACCTGGACCTCCTCACCCAGCCGCAGCTTGACGGCATCGCCAGCCAGGCCGAGGAGCTCTCCCCGGAGCGTAACCACCCGGCCCTTACCACCCCGCCTGGTCAGGCGGATCAGACGGCCAGCGAACCGTTGATAATCTCCGGCCTTCTTTAAAGGTCTGGTGAGCCCGGGGGAAGACACCTCCAGTATGTAGCTATGCCTGATCACTTCGTGAACGTCGATTATTTCTCCTACCACACCGCTGAGAGCAGCACAATCATCCAGCGTAATGCCACCGGGTTTGTCCACATAGAGCCTTAAGACGGCCCGTTTGCCGGCTTTGGCAAACTCCGTTTCCACCAGTTCGACACCTTGGTGGTGTAATACCGGCCCGATCAGGTCGTTGACCCGGGCCACAATATCTTCAGGCTGCATGACGTCGCCTTTGGTGCTGCTCGGTATATCATAAAAAAAGTGGGCAAAAGCCCACTTCCTGGTTCCAAGACTTGTTGTCATCTCGGCTACGCTGGTCAGCGCAGATTCTCCGCCCTGAAAGTTTAACGCCGAGGCGCTTCACCTTGCGGGGGGAAGCGGGTGCCGGCTGCTT
Organism: uncultured Desulfobacca sp.; assembly: GCA_964487625.1. Classification (GTDB taxonomy): domain Bacteria; phylum Desulfobacterota; class Desulfobaccia; order Desulfobaccales; family Desulfobaccaceae; genus Desulfobacca. Next base: position 9,322 of record CAZARS010000047.1, on the reverse strand, counting down.
GCAAAGCTGCCAGCAATGGAGCGGGCAACGGGATTCGAACCCGCGACACCAAGCTTGGGAAGCTTGTACTCTACCAACTGAGCTATGCCCGCTTCACCTTTTATCTTAAAGATTTTCTAAAATTCTGTCAAGACCTAATTGCATTGGCCAAGTTGCCTGCCGCCGGGCAGCTCTGCACCAAGGGCTCTGGCCCCCCCAGAGAAAGCAATCTGGTGAAAAATCGCCCGTCCGGCTTGTGCTTATAAACCCAGGGCCGCCTTGTCGGGCAGGCCGACAATGCTCCGGGCAGCGGCTACATCTGCTTTGATCTGTTGAACCAGGGCGGGGATGGTGGAGAAACGCTTTTCATCCCGGAGGCGCTGCTCAAAACGCACTGCCAACCGTTCGCCATAGATATCTGCGTCAAAATCCAAGATATAGACTTCCAGCGAGACCTCGGCGTTCTCGAAGGTGGGGCAGGTGCCGATATTAGCCACCCCCGCATACACCTGACCTCGGAGCTCCACCCAGACGGCGTAAATACCGTTGGCCGGCAGCAGGAGACCATTATCCCGGTCAATATTCGCCGTGGGATAGCCCAGCAGGCGGGAGCCCCGGCCATATCCCGGTACCACGACGCCAGTTATTTCATAGGGGCGGCCCAGAAAGGTCTGGGCTTCCTGCACCTGACCCTGGCGGATCAGGGTGCGGATCAGGGTGCTGCTCACCACTACTCCCTGAATCTGGATGGCGTCCACCACATGCACCGGAAAGCCATACTCCTGGCCGAGCGCCTGCAGCATGGCAATGTTTCCCTCCCGGTTGCGGCCGAAGCGATAGTCATGGCCGATCACCACTTCCTGCACCCCCAAGCGGCCTACTAAATACTCCTCCACAAACTCCCGGGCCGGCATTGCCCCGAAGGCAGGAGTAAAGGGATGCACAATAAGCACATCCACCTCCAACTCATTGAGCAAACGGATTTTCTGAGCAGTGGTGGTGAGCAGGGGCAGGTGCCGCTCCGGGGCCATGACCTTGATGGGGTGAGGGTTGAAGGTCAACACCACGGCCTGCCCGTCCACGGCCCGAGCCCGCTCCTGCAGCCGTCGGAATAGGGTCTGGTGCCCCAAGTGCACCCCGTCAAAGTTGCCGATGGTGATGACCGGCCGCCGCAACGGCCGGGTTATCTCTGCGAGATCATGGTAAATAATCATAAAGCGCCACTAGGCCCCATTCTTCCCCGACTTCTTGTATGTTTCTTCCCCGGGGGAAATTTGTCAATAGCCGATTGACATCTTAAAATTTATATTATACAAATACAGGTGAAATTTTCACCAGAAATAATCTGGTGACCGGCACAAGTCAAACAAGCCGAAGTGGCGGAACTGGTAGACGCGCTAGGTTCAGGGTCTAGTGGGCGTGCGCCTGTCGGGGTTCGAGTCCCCGCTTCGGCACCATTTTAAGGGTCAAGGCCAAGGCTTTGGCCCTTTTTTGTTAATCTGCCCTGGTGAGGCCGTTGGTATTGACCGAACCTTTGGGCGACTCCTGGGGTTACCAGCAATAAAGGGCCAATCTCCACAGGAAGCGGCGGGAGGGCACGAATTCCGGACTGCGGCCGGGTCGAGGGCATAATAGGGCCGGCGGTTCAGGAGATTATTCACCTCCAGGGAGAGTAGCCTCCGTATTCCAGGCCGTATTGAGATAACCCACAAAGGGTAAGATGGTGAAGATGGTTGTCTGGAGCAAACGCATATCACTGAGCTTATGGGCACAGTAGGCAATCAAAATGGCCTGGGGGTTGAAATGATGCACAGAGGAGAGTTCCGTGGATCGGAAGCGGAGAAAAGTGCGGTTGCTCGGGTCGGGGATGTAGATTCTTTCCTTGGCAAGGAAAAAGGGCGGCGCGTTTAGAGCTCTGCCCTGACCTAAGATTAGAAGACTTAGCAGTCAGGACATTCAAACCTTAGCCAGGGCCTGGGCCAAGTCATCTTGTAAGTCCGGGAGCGCTTCGCACCCCACCGAGAGGCGGATCATATCCTCGCCGATCCCCAGGCGTTGGCGGGCTGCCGCCGGGACTCCAGCATGGGTCATGGAGGCCGGGTGTTGGATAAGAGATTCTACTCCGCCCAGGGAAACGGCCAAGCTAATCAACTGCAGATGATTCAGCAGCGTAATGGCCCCTGCCCGGCCAGCGTGCAGGCCGAAGCTGATCATAAACCCAAAACCGTCCATCTGTTGGCTGGCGCACTGGTGTTGGGGGTGGTGTGGCAAACCCGGATATGTCACCCAGGCTACTTTGGGATGTTTGGCCAGAAAGTGGGCCAAAGCCAGGGCATTGGCCTGGGAGCGCTCCAGCCGCAGGGCCAGGGTGCGGATGCCCCGCAGGATGAGCCAAGCCTGATGGGGATCCATGACCCCGCCGCTGAGGGTGACAAACCGTTTTATCTGCTTCTGCAAAGCTTTATCTCGACCGACGATCATGCCGCCGATGGCATCGCTATGGCCGTTGAGGGCCTTGGTGAGGCTGTGGACCACGATGTCAGCCTGATGGGTCAGGGGTTTCTGACAATAAGGCGTAGCAAAGGTATTATCTACCACCAGGAGGCTGCCCTGCTCATGGGCTAGTCGGGCTGCGGTGGCTAAGTCCGTGATTTTCAAGGTCGGATTGGTGGGAGTCTCCAGATAAAGCAGTTTCGGCCGTTGGGCCAAGGCCTCCTGCAACTGTTGGAGATCTGTAGTGTCAATGAGCAGACTCCTGATGCCGAAGCGGGGCAATTCGTTGGCGATGATGGTGTAACTTGGTCCATAGAGGCACTCTTCCGCCACCACCAGGTCGCCCGCCGACAGCAGGCTGCAGAGCACGGCGTGGATGGCCGCCATGCCGCTGGCCGTGGCCACGGCCCAGGTGCCGCCTTCCAACGCCGCCACGGCCTGGGCCAAGGCCTCTACCGTGGGGTTGCCCATGCGGGTATAGATGTAACCAGGTTGCGCGCCGCTAAAGCGCCCTGCCCCCACCTCGGCATCCGGAAAGGTGAAGGTGGAGGTCTGAAAGATGGGCGGCGAGACTTCTCCGAAAAAAGGCGGTTGCACACCGCCGGCGTGGATGGCCATAGTTGCCAGATCCCATTGCTTCTCTCTTTTTGCCACCGCTGCTTACCTCCGAGGGTCTCTGGGGGCACGTTGTCTCCTTGCCCTAATATGGAAATGATAGTATTATAACTTCCAATTAGCAAGATATTCCCTGCCCCCATGAGTGTTCAGCAGGCTTCTTGCAGAGCTTGAAAAAGGACGTCAAAAGCCGAAAAAGCCTTCCTCCAATGGCTTTTTTTCTCTGGTTATCCTGAGCGCAGCGAAGGATATAAGATTCTGCGGTCGCTCGGCTCCCTCAGAACGACAAAATGAGACGGATATAAGAGATACCAAGGCGCCCTCAATCTTATGTAAATAACATTGCCGGACAGCAGTGCCCTGCCCCCGGATCTGTGTTTTAGCCCTGAGAGCAAGGAGGAGCAACCATGGCCGTCCACCCGCAAGCTGGCCAACTTCCCGACCTGGCAGACCTGATTCATGTTCCACGGCTCATTACCGCGTATTATACCGGCCACCCTGATCCGGCGATGGACGGGCAACGGGTGGCCTTTGGCACCTCCGGCCACCGGGGCTCCTCAGAGGACCATTCCTTTAACGAAGATCATATCCTGGCTATAACCCAAGCCATCTGCCATTATCGTCAGCAACAGGGGATTACCGGTCCCCTGTTCCTCGGGATCGATACCCACGCCTTGTCGGAACCGGCCCGGGCCACGGCTTTGGAGGTGCTGGCGGCCAACGGCGTTGAGGTGATGCTGGATGTCGAGGATGGCTATACACCCACGCCCGTTATTTCCCATGCTATTCTGATGTATAATCGGGACCGGCAACAGGGCCGGGCCGACGGCATTGTCATCACGCCGTCCCATAATCCGCCCGATTCTGGAGGGTTTAAATATAATCCGCCCCACGGCGGTCCGGCCGAGACCGAGGTGACCAAATGGATAGAGGAACAGGCCAACGCCTTCCTGGCCAACGGTCTGGCCGGGGTCAAGCGTCTCCCCTATCATCGAGCCCTGCGGGCCAGCACTACCCACCGCTACGACTATGTGGCTGCGTATGTCCAGGATCTACCCGCGGTGGTGGACATGGCGGCCATAGCTGCGAGTCAGGTGCCTTTGGGGGTGGACCCTTTGGGCGGGGCCAGCCTAGCTTTTTGGGAAGCCATGGCAACTACCTACCACCTTAACCTCACGGTGGTTAATCCCGCCATTGATCCCACCTTCCGGTTCCTAACCCGGGATTGGGACGGCAAGCTCCGCATGGACCCATCTTCGGTGTATGCCATGGCCGGGCTGATCGGACTCAAAGACCGGTTCCGGGTGGCCTTTGGCAACGATGCCGATACCGACCGTTTCGGAGTAATCACGCCGTCCCGGGGCCTCCTGCAACCCAATCATTATCTAGCAGTAGCTATTCATTACCTCTTTACGCACCGCCCCCAGTGGCCGGCCAACGCCGGGGTGGGTAAGACCTTGGTGAGCAGCAGCCTGATCGACCGGGTGGCCGCAGCCCTCAACCGCCGCTTGGTGGAGGTCCCGGTGGGCTTCAAATGGTTTGTAGAGGGGCTCCGCAACGGCTCCCTCGGGTTCGGCGGCGAAGAGAGTGCCGGGGCCTCGTTCCTGCGCCAGGACGGCACGGTCTGGACTACCGACAAGGACGGTATCATTCTCAACCTCTTGGCCGCGGAAATCACCGCCAAGACTGGCAAAGACCCCGGTGAGCACTATGAGGAGCTGATAGCCCACTTGGGGACGCCCTTTTATACCCGTATCGACGCCCCGGCCACGCCGGCAGAAAAGGTTCGGTTGGGCAAACTCTCCCCCGAGATGGTCAAAGCCGCCACTTTAGCAGGGGAACCCATCCTGGCCAAGCTCACCCAGGCGCCCGGCAACAATGCCAGCATCGGCGGTCTGAAGGTCGTAGCCGCCAACGGCTGGTTCGCCGCCCGGCCCTCCGGCACCGAAGACATTTATAAAATCTATGCGGAAAGCTTCAAAGGTGAAGAGCATCTAGCCGCCATTGTGGCCGAGGCCCAGGAGATCGTTAAGGCAGCCATGGCGTGAAGGAGATTAGAGAAGAGGGAAGGAGGAAGATATTAGATAATTATAGAAAAATTAATGGGTTATATGAGTACATCTGGGGTTGGCACGATTAATTGGTTGTCAGCCGGGCCGCCAGAGGCGGCGTAGAATCTCAATTACGCTATTAAGTTAAATTCGCCCCCCCCCAGCAGGATAATGATAAGAAAGATAGGTTAGTGCCAAGACTAACGCCTTAACAAGGAAAATCTGACCCCTAACCTTTGACCCTTTACCTCCTCCCTTCGCTACCGCTTGGGGCTCTGATGAGATGGGTTTCCATCTTACGGCTTACCTTTGCTCTTTGATTTTCGACCTCACTGTGGGGTCCAATAAAAAAGCTCTGCCTGTCTCTTGCCCAGGAGATGGCCGAGGCCCAGGCCGGTGGCAATGGTCTCAAAACGCTCATAGGGGCAGCGCAGCGCCTGGGCCAGAGCCAGGCCCAAGCCATGTTCCATGAAATTGGTGTTGGTATCCACAAACAGAGCCGGCAGCCCCCGCCTGGCGATGGCTTTGGCTACCCGGAAGGCGTCGGCTTTGGGGTCTTGAGAAAAGCAGGGAACGTTGGGATTGCCATCGGAGATGACCACAATGATGGGGATAAGGCTCTGCTGGCGCAGGAGCTCCCGGCGGGCCAGGCAGTAGGCCAGGTAGAGTCCATGGGCTAAGGGGGTCTTGCCGCCGGTGGGCAGGACACGGAGTTTCTTCTTGGCCAGGGCAACGCTATTGGTGGGGGGCAGGAGCACCCGGGCCTGGGTGCCGTGGAAGACGATCATGCCAACTCGATCCCGGCGTTGATAGGCCTGCAGGAGAAAGGATAAGGCCAACTGTTTGGCCGCGGCCATGCGACGTTGGGCGCTCATGGAGCCGGAGGCGTCCACTACCAGGAGGAGCAAAGCCTGGGTCTTGCCCACCCGGCGTTTGTAGCGCAGATCGTCGGCTTGCAGAGGCCGGCCACATCGGACTAAGTCAGGATCCCGTTGTAGAGCAGCCCGGAGGGTGGCGTCCAGGGCCACGTCGGGGAAAGAGGCGTCCGGCTGGCGGGGTTTGACATAGCGGCCGTGGCGGCTCCGGGTCGGGATGGCCAGGCGGCGGCCCCGTTTGCCCTGGGCCCGGCGGGGATAATGAAATTCCAGATGTTTAAGCTGCAGGGGCGGCGGGGTGGCAAAGACCTGGACCGCCTCCGAGATGGGGGCATGCCGTTCTAGCGGCTTTTTTTTTCCGGATGAACAGGCGGTGGCGCCTCGGTCTGCAGGTCCTGGGCGGCTGCCTCCACCTGTTCCTGCAGGAGAGCGGGATTGCCCTCCTCATCATCGAGGGAAAAGGCCCGGCGGTGCCGCAGAGCCAAGACTGCTGCCTGTTTGATGTCCGCGATGGTCACTTCGTTCCGCCCGTCCAAGGCTGCCAAGGCAGTAGCAGCCCGCACTGTGGTCAGGTCAGCCCGATGGCCTTCGGCCCCCAAAGCCAGGGCCAGGCGCACCGCTAGACCGAGGGCCTCATCCGGCACCGTGACCCGGGGAAAGAGATCCCGCGCCCGGATCAACCGCTGTTTCAGGTCCTCCTCGGCCTGCTGGTAAGCCGCCACAAAACCCGCTGGATTGGCCTCAAAGGCCAAACGCTGGCGGACAATCTCTGCCCGCCGGCTCGGCTCCGGCAGCCCTCGAACCTCCACACAGATGCCGAAGCGGTCCAACAGCTGCGGCCGCACTTCCCCTTCTTCTGGGTTCATGGTGCCCACCAGGAGAAAGCGGGCCGGATGGCTAAAAGAAACAGACTCCCGCTCCACCACGTTGACCCCAGACGCAGCGACATCCAGCAGGATGTCCACGAGGTGGTCCTCCAGGAGGTTGACCTCGTCGATATAGAGAATGCCCCGATGGGCTCGGGCCAACAGCCCCGGCTCAAAACGACGCCGACCCTCGTGCAAGGCGGCTTCCAGGTCCAGGGTGCCCAAGACCCGGTCTTCCGTGGCGCCCAGGGGCAGGGTGACCACTGGCACCGGCCGGCGACTCACCGGTAAGCCGTTTTCTGCCACCCGCCGCTTCAGGCAGTCCTGGCAGAAACCATCCACTCCCTGGGGATGGCAACCGAAGAGGCAGCCGGCCACCACCTCCTGCTCCGGCAACAGCCCGGCCAAGGCCCGCACCGCCGTCGATTTGCCGGTGCCCTTCTCACCCCGGATCAACACGCCCCCCACCGCTGGGTTGACGGCATTGAGCAACAGGGCCAGCTTGAGCTCTTCTTGCCCCACCAGGGCAGTAAAGGGAAAATGGAAATGATCGCGGCGCATGGGATCATTTTAGCCCATGAACAGAGGGAGTCAAGGGGGAGGAGAGGATGGCAGACAGAAGTTGGCAGGGAAAGTTTTTTATATCATGGGCAAGGAGCCACAGTTTTTGCTGTCCGGCTCCTTACCCATGGGTCCAAACTATTTGCCTCAAAGCACGATTTCTGGTGTTGCGTTGCAGAAAACCAGCGTGCTTGGCCAAGCCAGGTCCGTTGAGAACGCATCGCAATATTCGGGTGAACATGGCAGTTGATTATGATCCTCCTTAATCAATAATCTCCATGGCCGCGATCTCGCCGCGTGAGGTCCGCTGCAGGATGCGGATATGCTGCCCCGGCCGCAATTCCCCGGGAGCAATTAGCCTGCCTCGGTGCTGAATAACTCCTTGAGCCGCCAAGGTCGCAAACTCACGCCCGCTTGCTGACTGCAATTCCAGTTGTAAAGGCCAACTTTCCATGATGGCCACAATAGTAAACTGCACTATACCTTCTCCTGGGATGGGGGTGATGCAGTCCCCACCCGATTACCTCACCGATAACGCTTTAGCTGTTTCGCCACGTCATCATATTATTATAAACTTCCCGATTAATCCTGGTAGAGCTATTGGGGCAGCCGCCATAGGCATGGATGCCGACGGCATGACGCTGACCACTGACCGAACGCCATGTCGGGCTGCCACTTTGGCCGCCGAACGTATCAATCATGTAATAAATCTTCCGATCGGTAATTTTGGTCACCCGACCTGCATTAAACCATTGGGTGCCAAAGGGCTTATCGCCCGGATAGCCTGAATTGTTGATCAAGAGGTTGTTTAAGGAAGCATCGGTCAGGGCTGCAAAACCAAACCAACCCACGCGCCGGCCCAGGGAATCATTGGGCAAAATGATACACCCATAATCAAAATTCTGGTCTTGCCGTTGGGTCCAGCCCGTGACGCTGCGGAACACCGTCCCGACCATAGAGCCAAAAGGCCGGCTAGCTCCCTTCATGCCTGGGATTACCTCAATTTGTCTAGCCCAGCCGCCATTGGCCTGAGAATAGACACAATGCCCGGCACTCATCACTGCTTTGGGCCCGATGAACCAGCCTGTGCACCGACTCCGAGCATTATTGGGAAAAGTGATGATTAACTGACAGAGCCAGCGCCACGGGGCCACCGTGGTATTGACTACTTCCACCCGATCGTCCCGATCGCAGACTGTCTCGATCTGGACATCTTTCGGTACACATTCGCACAGCTCCATATCCTCTGCCGTCAGGATCATCGGCGGCAAGCCCTCGGTCAGGGCGTGGAGGGGGTCGAAACCAGGAAGGATCTCCACTTCGCCAAACGAGGCCTCGCCCTCAAAACTATCGGCTACCAGGTCAAAGAGAGGAGCTTGCGCCTCTGCCATGGCCTCGCCACCGGCTTCATTGCTGACCGGGGTATGAGGTGACCCCGAAGCGCTATCGGGCAGGGCGGAGGGATTATCACTAGTCGGATCATCTTCTTTGTGGTGGGTCATGTTTTTTTCTCCGAGCCGGCCCTCTGAAAAGGCCCTGGCTCACCTCAAAAGTTAACATTTTCCGCGGCAGAAATCCCCAGCCGCTTGGGCCGCCGCCATACAGGCGGCGATGGCAATGGGGTTGCCAAGTCCGAGACAGGCCGCTTCCGCAGCTTTCTGGGCAACATCACAGGCGATTTTACAGAGGGGATTACTAATTCTAAATTCAGCACCTTCACTTTTGGGGGTAGTAGGATCAGCCACGATCTTAGCATCCGGGAAAAAACTGCCGACGATTTCCTCGATTTTGCCTTGTTCATCTTTAGATAAGGCAGCCCATTCTTCCTGATTTACTTTGACCTCCATTTTTATCTCCTTTCAATAAAATTTAATATATATTA
>CAZARS010000046.1:0-20503 GCA_964487625.1 uncultured Desulfobacca sp. | reverse complement strand
TTAGTCTGGGTGGCGCCGGTGAAGGCCCCTTTTTCGTGGCCGAAGAGTTCGCTTTCCACCAACGTTTCGGGTAGCGCAGCACAGTTGACCCGCACGAACGGCTTGTGGGCCCGTTTGCTGTTATAGTGAATGGCACTGGCCACCAGCTCTTTTCCGGTGCCGCTCTCTCCCCGGATCAGGACAGTAGCGTTGCTTTTGGCCACCCGTTGGATCATTTCAAATACTTGGCGCATCTTGCTGGAGGTGCCGACGATGTTATCCAGATTGTATTTATCCTGCAATTCCTCCCGCAACTTCAGGTTTTCGGCTTGGAGGCGCTGTTTTTCCTGATCGATGCGCATCAGGTTATTCACGGCTTGGGCAATCACCGAAGCGATGATGGTCAAGAGCTGGACGTCCGCATCCAGGTGGATATCCTCGTGATAGAGGCGGTCCACACTCAAGGCCCCGATGGTCTGGGGGCCGATCTTGATGGGCACACAGATAAAGGAGATATCCTGCTTGTGCAAGTCGCCCCGGGAACGGGTGCGGTTGAGAAACAGGGGTTCCTGACTAATGCGGGGGACAATGGCCGGTTCGCCGTTCTCCACCACCCGGCCTGTGATCCCTTCCCCCAACTTATAGCGGCCCCGCCGCCGGGCCTCGGCAGTCAGGCCATGGGCAATCTCGATCTGCAACTCCCGGGTGTCTGGATTTAAGATGGTGATGGTGCCCCGATTCATGCCCATCCGGTGGGCCAGAATGGACAGAATTTCCTGCAACCCCCTTTTCAAGGGGCCGGGTTTATTGACTGCCTGGGTAATTTCATAGAGACAGGCTAACGCTTCAGAATCTACCATATGTTTCCTAAGTCACTTCTTTGTTTTTGTTTCATTGTAACTTTTCTTACATTTTTGTCAACCTGGTAAGCCACAAATACTGCTTGCGGGGGATATCTTTCTCAGATAAGATGTCTTAACTTGGTCGGTCGAGCTCCCTAATAGAGTAGTGTGCCGGGAGGCACCTATGTTAAAAGAATTTAAGGAATTTGCCCTGCGGGGGAATGTTGTTGACATGGCCGTGGGTATCATCATCGGGGCTGCCTTCGGCGTCATGGTAAAATCTCTGGTGGATGATGTCCTCATGCCGCCCATCGGGCTGTTGGTGGGAAATCTTGATTTTTCCGATCTTTTCCTGGTGTTGCGGGAGGGCAAGGTGCCGGGGCCGTATTTTTCCGTAGCTGCGGCCCGGCAGGCAGGAGCGGTAACCTGGAATTATGGTCAATTCCTGAATACCGTGATTAACTTTGTCATCGTGGCTGCGGCCATTTTTCTCGTCATCAAGGGAATGAACCAGTTGCAGCGGCAGAAACCGGCTGACCCCACCACCAAGGAGTGCCCGTTTTGCACTACCACCATTCCCCTGAACGCCAAACGGTGCCCCCATTGCACCTCTGATCTGACCGCGGCTGCAGGCGCGGACTAGTGCTCCGCTGGAGAGCTTGCCGCCCCCTCGCCCCGCCATGCGGGCAGAAAGATGGCTGAAGGGATGAATTCATCATTGCCCCGCCCGAGTGTCCGGCAGGCTTCTTGCAAGGCTTAAAAAAGGACGCCAAAAGCCAAAAAAAGCCTTTCACCAATGGCTACTTTTCACTTGTCATCCTGAGCAAAGCGAAGGATCTGAGATTCTTCGGTTGCGACGTTCCCTCAGAATGACCAAATGAGATGTCTAGAAGAGGGACCAAGGCGCCATCAACCTTATGCAAAAACGTTGCCGGACAGTAGTGATCTCCCCATATACGGTATTAATCGCCCTTGGCTTGGCCGCGATCTTAGGCCAATTGCGCTCGTTTTTTTGCACTCGCCCTAAGCCTGGGAGCATGGTCTGGTGTATGGGTAACCTATGAAGTTCAATAAACTTTTTTCTTTACCCCACAGATTTTTTCGGTTAAGATGGAATTATTGTTATGCAAAGGTTTGCCCCCGGGAAGGCCTGGTGCCGCAACCTATCATATTCCCTGATCTCAAGCAAATCTCGGAGGATAGATGAATAAATCGCAGCTGATTGAAGCCCTGGCCAAGGCCGAAAACCTGACCATTAAAAAGGCCGAAATGGTGGTGAATACCATTTTTGACAACATGACCGAGGCCCTGGTGGAAAACGAGCGCATCGAAATCCGTGGTTTTGGCAGTTTCAAGGTAAAATGTTATAATGGCTACCAAGGCCGCAATCCCAAGACCGGGGCTATCATCGAGGTCTGTGAAAAGAAATTGCCTTTCTTTAAGGTGGGCAAGGAACTCAAAGAACGGGTCGACAGCGGCGAGTCCAAGTAACCATACCTGATTTCAGAAATATCCTGGTCGTGCTAGACGGGGAGCTAGCGGTGCCCTGTAGCCCGAGATCCGCTCAGCGGGGTCGAATTCCTTCGTAAAGGGTCGCAGCGCCGTTCGGTATCTGGAGGTTAGGCGGAAGAGTTGGACCCCACGCAACGGACGCTTGTGAACCCCGTCAGGTCCGGAAGGAAGCAGCGGTAAGCAAGGCGGTGCGTGTCGTGGTGGCTGCTAGCTCATAACCCCTCACCCCCCAGCCCGCGCGGTGGCGGACTCGATACAAGGTGCACGGCCAGGTTGATTTTTTCGCGCCAGCCCCTTTGGCCCCTTCTCCTCTTTCTAACCCCTCTCCCACCCTGGAGCAGCCAGCCACCGCCGGTGCCGAGGCGCTTGACAGTCGCGCGCTGGTCACGTTATAACCAGTTATACCCAGGGGCCAGCGAGACCACGCTATCTTGCGCCCTTCAACAGAATCAGCAAAGTTGTTGATTTGAGGAACGTTCCACCTCATCATTCCAAGCCGCCGGAGAGAGATTTAACTAAGCATGATAGCTGAGAATCTTGGCGTCGTTCAGAACGCCAAATTATGGCCTCTGGCCAAAGGCACCAGCTTTGCTGAGCGCCCCAGTAAGGTGAAAAAAAGATAATATCAAATAGGTAGTTGCACGCCGCATGGGATAAGCCGAGGCAGATAGTGCCGTGGTTAACCTGACAAAGGGTGCACCGGCGTACCACCCTGTGCAGGAAGATGTGCCAACAGATTTTGGGCGGGAGGCACCACCTTATCCCGCCTCCTAGTTACTCAAGCCCGGAGCCAACCTCGCCGAGGCGATTTTTCATGATATGAAAACGAAATTTATCTTCATTACGGGGGGGGTCCTCTCTTCTTTGGGGAAGGGTGTGGCGGCCGCCGCCATCGGCGCCCTCTTGGAGAGCCGGGGCCTTAAAGTCACTTACCTGAAACTAGACCCGTATATCAATGTGGATCCCGGGACCATGAATCCCTTCCAACACGGGGAGGTTTATGTCACCGATGACGGAGCCGAAACCGATCTGGACCTGGGACACTACGAACGCTTCACCTCTGTCACCCTCGGACAAGAAAATAACTATACCACCGGCAAGATTTATTATCGGGTGATCAATAAAGAACGGCGGGGTGATTACTTGGGGGGGACGGTGCAGGTGATCCCCCATATCACTGACGAGATCAAGCAGACTATCCTGGCGGTGGCCCCCCAGGTGGATATCGCCATCGTGGAAATCGGCGGCACTGTGGGGGATATCGAAAGCCTGCCGTTTCTGGAAGCCATCCGCCAGTTTAAAGGCGATGTGGGCAAACAGAATGTCTGCTATATCCACGTCACTTTGGTGCCGTACATTAAAACCGCCGGCGAAGTTAAGACCAAACCCACCCAGCATAGCGTCAAGGAATTGCGCAGCATCGGTATCCAACCTGATATCCTCTTATGCCGCACCGAGAAAAGTCTCTCGACCGATATCAAGGCCAAAATTGCTCTTTTCTGTAACCTGGAACCCAACTGTGTGATCACTGCCCAGGATGTGGAATCCATTTATGAGATTCCCCTCCTCTTTCATGAAGAGGGCCTGGATGAGCGGCTGGTGGAAATTCTCAACATCTGGACCCGCGCCCCGCGGTTGGAGGTCTGGCAGGACCTGGTGGACCGCCTCAAGCACCCCAGCGACTCAGTGGAAATCGGCATCATCGGCAAGTATGTCAATCTCCGGGAATCCTATAAAAGCCTCCATGAAGCCCTGGTACACGGCGGTCTGGCCCACCGGGTGCAGGTCAATCTCCATTACATCGATTCGGAAACGGTGGAGCGGGAAGGTCCGGACGCCTTGCTCCAGAACCTGCACGGCATCCTGGTCCCCGGCGGTTTCGGTTATCGGGGGGTGGAGGGAAAAATTCAGGCCATCCAATATGCCCGGGTTAATCGCATCCCGTACTTCGGTATCTGTTTTGGCATGCAGTTGGCTGTGATCGAATTTGCCCGACATGTCGCCGGGTTAACCGGAGCCCAGAGCGAGGAGTTCGACGCCGACAACCCCTATCCGGTGATCTATCTCATGCGGGAGTGGTTTGATTATCGGCGGCAGACCATTGTGCGGCGGGATCGGACCACCGAGAAGGGCGGCACCATGCGGCTGGGCGCCTACCCCTGTGTCCTCAAGGAAAACTCCTTGGCCGCCCGAGCCTACAAGACTTTGCATTTTCATGAACGCCATCGCCATCGCTATGAATTTAACAACGCCTTCCGGGACCAGTTGACCCAACAGGGTTTTGTCATCAGCGGCACCTCGCCCAACGGGGAGCTGGTTGAAATCATTGAACTGGAAAACCACCCCTGGTTTTTAGGGTGCCAGTTCCACCCGGAGTTTAAATCTCGGCCCTTGCAGCCCCATCCCCTGTTCACTGACTATATCCGGGCCTGCCTGGACTACAAGCGGAGTCTGCCGAGCCATGGCTAACTATCCGGTCCAGGTTGGGGACTTCACCATAGGCCAGGGCCGTTTGGTCTTCATTGCCGGCCCTTGTGTCATTGAATCCCGTCAGCTCACCTTGGAAATTGCCTGGGCCCTGCGGGAATATGCCCAGCAGTTGGGAGTGCCCTACATTTTTAAGGCCTCCTTTGATAAGGCCAATCGCACAGCCGGCTCGTCCTTTCGGGGACCGGGTCTGGCCCAGGGGTTGGCGGTCCTGGCGCAGGTCAAACAGGAAGTGGGAGTGCCGGTGCTCTCCGATGTGCATGAAGTGGCCCAGGTGGGGCCGGCTGCCCAGGTCCTAGATGTTATACAGATCCCAGCCTTTCTCTGCCGGCAGACTGACCTGATTCAGGCGGCGGCCCAGACCGGGAAACCTTTGAATATCAAGAAAGGCCAATTCCTGGCCCCTTGGGATATGGTTCAAGTAACGGCCAAGGCCACGGCGGTGGGCAATACCTCCCTGCTCCTCACAGAACGGGGCAGCATGTTCGGTTATAATAATCTGGTGGTGGATTTTCGCGGACTGGCCATTATGCGGGAGTTGGGTTTTCCCGTGGTCATGGATACAACCCATGCCGTGCAGTTGCCGGGAGGCCAGGGGACGTGCTCCGGCGGCGACCGGCGGTTTGTCCCCCTCTTGGCCCGGGCGGCCGTAGCCGTCGGCGTGGACGCCATCTTTATGGAGGTCCATCCCGATCCTGATAAGGCCCTATGCGATGGCCCCAATAGCCTGCCTCTGTCCCAAGTGCCCCAACTCTGGGGTGAGCTTTTGGCTTTGCAAGCCTGTTGTCAGCGCTCTTCCGGGGTGTTGCCATGACTGGCCAAGGGCACGACCTGCAGCAGCGGGCCCAAAAAATCCGCCTGCTGATCCTGGATGTGGATGGCGTCCTTACCGATGGCCGCATTATTTATACGGATAGTGGGGAAGAGTTGAAATTTTTTCATGTCCGGGACGGCCATGGCATCCGCCTGCTCCAACAGGTGGGCATCGAGGTCGCCCTCATCACCGGCCGCCATTCCCAGGTCGTGGCCCATCGGGCCAAAAACCTCGAGATTACCAAAGTGTATCAGGGGGTCCGAAATAAGCTGGCGGTCCTCCTGGCTTTGCAGCGGGAATTGGCATTGACCGCCGAAGAAATTGCCGTCGTCGGCGACGATCTGGTGGATCTTGGGATGATGCGGCGAGTCGGCTTGGCCGTGGCCGTAGCCGATGCCCCTCCAGAAGTGCAAGAACATGCCCACTGGGTGACCACCAAGCCGGGGGGCCGGGGGGCCGTCCGGGAGTTGGCGGAATTCATCCTCAAGGCCCAAGGCCAGTGGGCCAGCCTGCTGGAAAAGTACTTGACCAGCTGAACGGTGCCGTCAGGAGCGGCCAGCCCTTTTGGTTCCAAGGCTCAGCAGGTCTGACTTAAGGAATTTCCCATTGCGCTTGCACCATGTAGCAAATGCTTCCTGCGGCTGGCGGGCCCGCCTCGGCTGGCTCATCACCTTGCTGTTCTTGCCGGTGGCGCTCTGGGCCCAGGAACGGCCAGCCGAGGCTCCGGCCTTGGCCCCGGAAAAACAGGGAGAAATGCGGGAAATCCGGCTCACCGAGATCCAGGACGGCGAAAAAAAATGGGTCCTCAAAGCTGACAACGCTGATTATCTCAAGGAGAAGGAGCGCATCCTCCTGACCCGGGTGTGGGTGGAAATTTATGACCCCCAAGGGGGCGTCATCACCATTACCGGAGACACCGGCTTCATTAGCATCAAAACGCGGGATCTGACCCTGGCCGGTAATGTCCAGGCGAAAAGTGCCGATTACATTTTTAGCAGCAATGAGGTGGCCTACGATCCCCGCACCCGCCTCCTCACCGCTCCGGGCCCTGTTAAATTAGAAGGTCCCCGCATGATAGTGGAAGGCCGTGATTTGACCATAGACCTGAAGAATAACAAACTTGATCTGGCTAACCATGCCAGGACCAGATTGCGCCTCTCGGGAGGTTTATGGAATTTTTAAGCCGATATCTGCGCCCCCTCTTGTCTGCCTTTTTGCTTCTGTGGGGAATCATGGGGATCACGCTCCTGGCCTTTGCCCAACAACCGGCCAAGACCACGGATCCCGGTGATTTACCCCTGAATATCACGGCCGACCGTTTGGAGGTGGAACAGAACGAACAGGTCATTTCTTTTCTCCACAATGTGGTGGCCCGTTATAAAGATATGATCCTCTATGCCGACGTGCTGAAAATCTTCTATCAGGCCAAAACCGTACCGGGAGGTCAGACACCGGCCGGGCTAGCGTCTGGGCAGCGTCCTGTGCCAACCCCAGCGGCAGGCGCCGCCAAGGAAACCAGCGCCTCCCCCTTGGGCGCCGTCGGTATCGAAAAAATTAATCGCATCGAAGCGTTGGGCCATGTTCGGATGGTGCAAGGGGATCGGGTAGCCGTGGGAGACAAGGCCATTTACTATGCCCCCGAGGAAAAACTGGTACTCATGGGTAATCCCCAACTTTGGCGAGGCGATAACAGCTTGCGGGGTCATGAGATTGTTTTCTTTCTCAAGGAAAATAGGGCGGTCGTCACCGGTGAACCCAACAAGCGGGTGGAGGCGGTAATCCATCCCTCCCAAAAAGTGCCATCGCCCGGGCGACAATCGCCCCCGTCCCCTTGACCGTACTCCCTGGCGTCATGGATATTTTACGAACCGTTGATCTTAAGAAAAATTATCGCGGCAAGAATGTCGTCAACGGCGTCTCCTTGGAGGTACGCAGCGGCGAAATCGTCGGTCTCTTGGGCCCCAATGGCGCCGGCAAGACCACCACGTTTTACCTGATCCTCGGTATCATCAAACCCGATGCCGGTCAGGTCTTTCTCAATGACCAGGATATCTCCCCCCTGCCCATTCATCTACGGGCCCGTCTGGGCCTCCAATACCTCCCCCAAGAGCCTTCGGTCTTCCGAAAATTGACCGTCAGTGAAAATATCCTGGCGATCCTCCAGACCCTGCCTGGCAGTGCCCATGACCGCCAACAAAGATTGGCCGATCTCTTGCAGGAATTAAAAATTAGCCATCTGGCAGATCATAAGGCCTTCTCCCTGTCTGGTGGGGAACGTCGGCGGGTGGAGATTACCCGGGCCCTGGTCACCTCGCCGCGCTTTATTTTGCTGGACGAACCCTTTGCCGGCATCGATCCCCTGGCGGTCAGCGACATTCAGGCTATTATTCAGAAGCTCAAGCAAGAATCTGGGCATCCTGATTTCCGACCACAACGTCCGGGAAACCTTGGGCGTCTGTGACCGGGCCTATATCCTCAATGAAGGGGTAGTCCTGGATGAGGGGCCGCCGGAGCAGATTGTCCAAAGCGATATTGCTAAAAAAATTTACTTGGGAGAGGCTTTTCAGTTATAATAAGGAAAAATCAAGGAACGGCACTTTTAGCAGCACGACACCATGGCTCTGGAAATCAAACAAACCCTCAGGCTTACCCAACAGTTAATCATGACCCCGCAATTGCAGCAGGCCATTAAGCTGCTGCAACTCTCTCGCTTGGAACTGTTGACCGCCATCAACCAGGAATTGGAGACCAATCCCGTCCTGGAAGAGACTTTGGGCGACGATTTTGCCGAGCCAGAAGCTTGGGATGGAGAGGCTGAAGGTAATCTTCCGGAGCTGGCCGCCGACGACAGCCAGCCCAACGAGATTAAGGTGGAAAACCAGTTAAGAGAGGATTTTGATTGGGACTCCTACCTGGAGGATAAAATCCCGCCGGCGGCCCGCCAGGAAAGAGAGGAGCGGGAGACCTTCTCCCTGGAAAATCTCTCCACCTCGGGACCGAATCTCAAAAACCACCTGCTTTGGCAATTACACCTGGCCACGCTGGACGATCAGGAAAAACTCATCGGCGCCTTCCTCATCGGCAACATAGATGAAGATGGCTATCTTCGCATCGGGGTGTCCGAATTGGCCGCAGAACTGCGCCAAGCCGAATCTCGGGTGGAACAAGTCCTCAAGAAAATCCAGGAATTCGAACCTGCTGGGGTCGGGGCCCGGAACCTGCAGGAATGCCTTCTCATCCAAGTAGATATGCATCATCTGGACCACCCACTCCTTCGCCCCATCATTACCGATCATCTCAAGCACCTCGAGAGTCGCAATTACGGCGCCATCGCCAAAGAATTAAAAGTTAGTATAGAAGATGTGGCCGCAGCGGCTGAGCTTATCTCCCAACTGGACCCGAAACCTGGCCGCAGTTTTGATACCTTGGAAACCCGCTACGTCAGTCCTGATATTTATGTTTACAAGATGGGTGATGAATATGAGGTGGCCCTGAATGAGGATGGTTTGCCCAAATTACGGGTCAATGCCTACTATCGGGATGCCTTGAGCGGCCAGTCGCAGCTCAGCGAAGAGACCAGAAATTATATCCAAGAGCGGCTCAAATCGGCCATCTGGTTCATTAAAAGTATCCATCAACGCCAGAAGACTATCTACCGGGTCGCCAAGAGCATCGTCAATTTCCAAAGGGATTTTTTGGACTTCGGTATCTCCCACCTCAAGCCCCTGACCTTGCGCCAGGTGGCGGAAGATGTGCAGATGCATGAATCCACCATCAGCCGGGTTACCACTAATAAATACATGTATACGCCACAAGGGGTCTTTGAGCTAAAGTTCTTTTTCAATAGTGGCATTAACTCCGTACAGGGCGAACAGGTGGCTTCGGAAAGCGTCAAAGACAAGATCAGGCAACTGGTCATGGCCGAAGACGCCCAGAATCCCCTGAGCGATCAGGAGATCGTCAATCTATTGCGCCAATCCAACATCATCATCGCTCGCCGGACAGTTGCCAAGTATCGGGAGATGCTGGGCCTCCTTTCGTCAAGCAAGCGGCGGCGCCTGTCCCTCACTAAAAAAAAGGCGGCAGTTTAAATAAGTAGGGCAATCTTTAAGGAATTGCTCATAACCATGTAGGTTATGGTATTTTTTGTGTGGTGGAGAAAGATTTATGCAAATATCCGTTACATTTCGCCATATTGACTCATCCGAAGCCCTGAAAGAATATGCCATCAAAAAATTATCCAAAATGGATAAATATATCGACAGCCCCTTAGAAGCCAACGTCGTGCTGGGTATCGAGAAATTCCGGCATCAGGCTGATATTACCATCACTGGGGACGGACTGAAAATTAAGGGTCGGGAAGAGACTGGCGATATGTATTCGGCCATTGATCTGGCCATGGAAAAGATCGAAAAGCAGTTGAAACGGTTTCGGGAACGGCCGCGAGCCCTTAAAGCCAATCGCAATCTCCGGGCCCTGGCGGCCCGCCTGAACGTCATCGATGCGGAATCGGCCTCTGAGGAAACCAGTCCGGCCATTATCAGGAGTCGCTCCATCGAAGCCAAGCCCATGGACCTGGATGAAGCGGTCCAACGCCTCAAAGCCGGCAATGATGAAATCTTGGTCTTCACCAATGCCCAGAGTGCCTCTTTGAATATCCTGTATCGCCGGCGCGACGGCAATTTTGGCTTAATCGAGCCAGAAATCGGCGAATGAGTTGATGGCATGAAACTTATAGAGTCGTTGCACCCCCGTAGCATTATCCCCTCCCTACGGGCCACCACCAAAAAAGAAGTTTTGGAAGAATTGGCAGAAGCCGCTGTTCAGGGGTGTGACAAGCTGAAAAAAGATCAGGTCGTGGCAGTTCTGCTGGAGAGGGAAAAATTGGGCACTACTGGCATCGGCGATCATATCGCCATCCCTCATGGCAAACTGCGGGATCTGGACCAGTTAGTCCTCGGCTTCGGACGCAGCTTCCAGGGGGTTCAGTTTGAATCCATGGATGGCAAACCGACCCACATTTTTTTTCTCCTGTTGGCACCGGAAAATTCCATCGGTCTGCATCTGAAAGCCTTGGGCAAAATTTCCCGGATGCTGAAGGATGCCGGCTTCCGACGGCAACTTATGGAGGCCCCCGATGCCGAGGCCTTGGCAGCCTTAATTGAGGCTGCCGACGTGGAGTCCTGAGGAAATGCCCCTGGGCCATTCCTTCGGTGTACAGGGCGGTGTTGAGCCGCCTTTTATTATCTGAACTACCCCTCTCGCAACTGCAAAGAAGAGTCATGGCAACGGCACAGGCGGAAAACCCGGAAGCCTTTCCCGTGTTAATTATTACCGGGCTATCGGGCTCTGGGAAAACCACGGCATTACGGGCTCTTGAGGACATCGGCTATTTTTGCATTGATAATTTCCCCATCCACCTGGTCCCCAAGTTCCTACAGCTGAGGTCTCACATCACCCAGGAGGATGTCAAAGTAGCCTTGGGAATGGATGTCCGCACCAAGGGGTTTGTTAAGCATTTTGCCAAGATCCATTCCTGGCTCACCAAGATGGGGTATCAGTTGCACATCCTTTTTCTCGAAGCCTCGGATACGATTTTGATTCAGCGCTTTAGCCAGACCCGGCGACAACACCCCCTGGCAGAGTCTGACTCCATCGTGGCGGCCATTCAAAAAGAGCGGCAGGAATTGGCGCCCCTCAGAGCCCAGGCCACTCGCATCATTGACACAAGCAACATGACCGGACATAATCTGCGGACCCTCATCATGGAGGAATTCAGCCATCTCTCTTTAAGCAAACGCTTGCACCTTCATATCCTATCCTTTGGCTTTAAATATGGCCTGCCGCCCGAGGCCGACATTGTCATGGATGTCCGCTTCCTACCCAATCCTTATTACATCAAGGAATTGAAACCCTTGACCGGTCTGCAAGCGGCCGTCCAAGAATTTGTTATGGAAAGAGAAGATACCCAGGAATTTCTGCGGCGTTTTCTCCCTTTACTTGATTACTTGATTCCCAATTATAAAAAAGAGGGCAAGACCCACCTCACGGTGGCGATTGGCTGCTCTGGTGGCCATCACCGCTCCGTGGTGATTGCGGAAGCCTTGAAGGATCATCTGGGAACCTTAAACCTGCCGTTGACTATTGAACATCGGGATATCCAACGGGAGTAGGAGTCAATTTCATATGGTGGGAATACTAATAGTGACGCATCGGCACTTAGCCGAAGCATTGTTGGCAGCAGCCGATTTGATTTCCGGTCGGATGGAAAAGGTTGTGGCCGTTTCCTTAGATCCAGAGGCCTCGGCCGACGAGGCCCGGCAACAGATAGCCAATGGGATAGGTCAGCTCAATGGCACGGACGGCATTCTGATCCTAACAGATATGTTTGGCGGCACCCCCTCCAATTTAAGCCTCTCCTTTCTCAAAAAGGGGGAGATCGAAGTGATCACCGGAGTCAATTTGCCCATGTTGATTAAAGTGAATCACCTGCGGCAAGGCAAGACCACAGATTTACGGGAAATGGCCCTTATCCTGCAGAAATCTGGCCAGCAGGGTATTACCGTTGCCAGCGAGCTCTTGCAGAAAAAATAATTCAACCTCCACTGTGCTAATAACCCCCGCCACTACCGCTGATTTGGCTGCTATCGTGGCGATCGAACAGCAATCCTTTACCTCCCCCTGGCCATACCAGTTCTTCCAGGCCGAATTGGCGCAACCCCACTCCAGTACCTTGGTCGCCCGCCTCCTGCCCCAGCAAGGCGGAGAAATCCTTGGCTATATCGTTTTCTGGCTCCTCATGGATGAGCTCCACATCCTGAACCTGGCCATCAGTCCGGCATGGCGACGCCGGGGACTGGCCCGCCGCCTGTTACATGAGGCCTTCCACCAGGCGCAAGCCCATGGGTGTCAAACAGCCTGGCTGGAAGTCCGTCCCAGCAATCAACCGGCCCGACAGTTGTACGCCTCATTGGGTTTCCGCCAGGTCATGACGCGCCAACGCTATTATGAGGACACCGGCGAGGACGCCATCATTTTAATGCTCTCCTTCCCATAAAAAAAGGGGCCCGAGGCCCCTTTGTGCAGCTCTGTCAATTTCCTGGTTAAATACCGAACATCTTCACGGAATTCTGTGCCAGGTTAAAGATGGCGCCCGGGAAGATGCCGATCAATAAGACTGCCAAGGCACTGATAATCAGGGTAGCATTCACTGTGGGGGTCAAGGCCAAGGGCCCCAGTTCGGCTTCTGCCGGTTTCATATACATGATAACCGTAATCCGCAAATAGTAATAGACCGAGATGAGGCTGTTGATCACGGCGATGATGACCAGCCAGATATACCCAGCCTGCACCGCGGCGGAAAAGAGGTAGAATTTGCCCAGGAAACCGGCGGTGGGCGGCATACCCACCAGACTGAACATGAAGACACTCATGATGGCCGCCAACCCGGGGTGTTGGAAGGCCAACCCACTGTAGTCATAGATATTTAAATAATTATCCTGTTTGCGCGCCACCGCCATGACTACCCCGAAGGCCCCCAAGTTCATGAGGGTGTAGGCCAGCAGATAATACAGGATGCCGGTGGCCCCTAACTGGTTGCCAGCGATCATACCCACTAAAATATAGCCGGCATGGGCGATGGAGGAGTAGGCCAGCATACGTTTGATGTTGGTCTGGGCCAAGGCGGTGATGTTCCCAACGGTCATCGTGGCTACTGCGGCGATCCATAAGAGCATGTCCCATTCCATCCGCACCGAGGGGAAGACCTCAAAGAAGACCCGCAGGAAAGCCGCAAAGGCTGCCGCTTTGGTGGCCACCGACATGAAAGCCGTGATGGAGGTGGGAGCACCTTCATACACATCAGGCGTCCACATGTGAAACGGCGCCATGGAGACTTTGAAGCCGAAACCCACGATGAGCAGGCCCATGCCCACATAAATAAAGCCATTCATGCCGTTCTTTTTAATGAAGGCGGCGAGATCTGCCAAATAGAAGGTGTTGGTGCCACCATACAGCATGGCAATCCCGAAAAGCAGAAAGGCTGAGGAAAAGGCCCCCAACAGGAGGTATTTTAAAGCGGCTTCATTGGACTTCAGGTCCTCCCGGAAGAGGCCAGAGAGGATATAAATGGGAATAGAGAGGATTTCCACGCCCAAGAAGATAATGACTAGATTACCGCCGGCCGCCATGAGCATCATACCCACTGCTGCAAAGAGCATCAGAGCATAATACTCGCCATAATTCTTGCGGTAATTTTCCAGATAATTGACCGATAAGATTATGCTGATGCCCGTGCCCAGCAGAAAAATGATATTGAAAAAGAAGGAAAAATTATCCACATAAATCATGCGGCTAAAGTCGCTGGCCTGCCGATTCCAGAGCAGAATTGTCTGGAGAAGGGCCACTCCCACTGCCACCAGGGAAAACTGATGATAATGGGCCTTTTTGATGCCTTTGCTGGAAAAGGCGTCAAACAGGAGCAGCAGCAACCCTGCCACGCTTAAAGTGATCAGCGGACCGATGTTGGTCAGACAGATCGTCGGAATATCAATGCTCATCTCAGATCCCCCTTCAAGTTCACATCAGCCGCCGCCATTTTGGTGGCCTTTGCTTTTTCCATCATCGCCACAAAGTTGGCAGTGGAGGCTTTGGTTTTCTCTAAGAAAGTATTGGGGTAGACCCCGATCCAGACGATGAACAGGAGCACCGGCAGAAGCACCACCACTTCCCGGACAGACAGGTCTTTGAGATTTTTGTTCTTTTCATTGGTCACGACCCCAAACATGACCCGCTGGAACATCCACAACATATAGGCGGCGGCAAAGATAACGCCAGTGGCGGCAAATACCGCATACATTTTGTTGGCTTTAAAGGCACCCAAGAGGATCAGAAATTCCCCCACAAACCCATTCAAGCCTGGCAAGCCGATGGAGGACAGGGTGACAATCATAAAGATGGTGGCAAAGATGGGCATCACCTTGGAGAGGCCGCCGAAATCAGCGATCATCCGGGTGTGCCGGCGTTCATAAATCATGCCGACGATCAAAAACAAGGCCCCGGTGGAGAGACCGTGGTTGATCATCTGGATGATGCCACCTTGCACCCCTGGCATGGTGTAGCTGAACAGCCCCAGCATCACGAAGCCTAAGTGGCTGACGGAGGAGAAGGCCACCAGACGTTTCAGATCCACCTGCACCAATGAGACCAGCGCCCCGTAGATAATGCCGATAATGGCCAGGATGCTGAAAAGCGGCACAAAATACCAGGCAGCGTCGGGGAACAGAGGCATGTTAAAGCGCAGGAAACCGTAAGTCCCCATTTTCAATAGGACGGCAGCCAGGATCACACTACCCACCGTGGGAGCTTCGGTATGGGCATCCGGCAACCAGGTATGCACCGGGAACATGGGCACCTTGATGGCAAAGGCCAAGCCAAAGGCCAGGAACATCCAGAACTGCATCTCAAAGGGAATCTTCAGCCCATACATCTTCAGCAGGTCAAAGGTGTAAACCCCGGTAACTTTGGCATGGTAGAAATATAGCACCAAGATGGCCACTAACATCAGCAAGGAACCCACCATGGTGTATATGAAGAACTTGACCGCCGCATAAATCCGCCGGGCCGGGTTCCCCCACACGCCGATGAGCAGATACATGGGAATGAGCATCACTTCCCAGAAAACATAGAAGAGGAAGAGGTCCAAGGCCACAAAGACGCCGATCATGCCGGTCTGCAGGAAGAGCAGACAGATCATGAACTCTTTCACCTTATCCTGGACATCTTCCCAACAGGCCAAAACACAAATGGGGGTGATGAAGGTGGTTAACAGCACGAGTAACAAGGAGATGCCGTCAATCCCCACGTAGTAGCTGATCCCATAGGAGGGCACCCAGGGATACAGCTCCACAAACTGCATCTCGGCCGTGTTGCTGTTAAACCAAAACCAGAGGGGCAGGGAGATGATGAACTCCAGGAGTGCCACCGCCATGGCCGTGCCTTTGATCACCCACTGGTTTTCTCGATTCAGCATCATGATCAAAGCTACCCCGACCATGGGTAGCAGGATCAATATTGATAATATCGGGAAATTCATTGAATTGACTCCTTATCCTACCAACTAACGGCCAAGATAGTATCCGGTGATCACTGCGACACCGATCAAGATGCCTAAAGCATAATTTTGTACATAGCCGGTTTCCAACTTGCGGATGATGGCACTGAGCCGGTCCACCAAACTAGCTGTACCGTTGACCATGCCATCGATGACCTTGGAATCCGCTTCCTGCCAGAGGAAAACCGAGCCGTTCTTGATGGGCTCCACCACCGTGGCATCATACAGCTCATCAACATAGTATTTGTTGTAAATAAGATCGTACAGACCAGGCACCCGCGCGGTGACTTGCGCCGGCAGTTCCGGTTCTTTGATATACATCTTATAGGCGATGAAGATACCAATACCGGCCACACCCATGCTGACCAGCATCATCATGACTTCAAACGTCATGGAGTGGTGCACTTCATGCACCCCAGGCACATGGGCGATGGAGGGATTCAGGAAGTCATGAAACACATTCCAGCCTTCAAGCAACGGCACTCCTACAAATCCTCCCACGGTGGATAAGCCCGCCAGAATGATCAGGGGGATGGTCATGACCGGAGGAGATTCATGGGGATGAACATGGGGATCCCAACGTTTTTCCCCGTAGAAGGTCATGAAGATCAGCCGGAACATATAAAAGGCCGTCATCATGGCGCCCAACGAGGCGATGGCCCAGTAGCCCACGTGTCCATTCGTAAGGGCCTTAAACAGGATTTCATCCTTGCTGAAGAACCCGGCAAAGGGGAAGATCCCTGCAATGGCCAGGGTGCCGATTAACATCACCGCGTAAGTAATGGGCATCTTGTTTTTCAAGGCACCCATTTTGCGCATATCCTGTTCCCCATGCATGCCGTGGATGACGCTGCCGGAGCCCAAAAAGAGGAGGGCTTTAAAGAAGGCATGGGTCATGAGGTGAAAGATGGCGGCGATGAAAGCGCCCACCCCGCAAGCCAGGAACATATAACCCAATTGGCTCACGGTGGAGTAAGCCAGGACCCGTTTGATATCGTTCTGGGCCAAGCCGATGGAGGCGGCCATAAAGGCCGTGGCCAATCCCACTACAGCCACTACGGTCATGGAGATGGGGGCCATGACATAGAGGGCACTGCAGCGGGCCACCATATAGACACCCGCGGTCACCATAGTGGCGGCATGGATCAAAGCGCTGACCGGTGTCGGACCCTCCATGGCATCGGGCAACCAGGTGTAAAGGGGAATCTGGGCTGACTTACCGGTAGCCCCCACAAAGAGGCATAAAGTGATGATGGTCAGGATGGCGCTGCCGACGGGAAAGCTGGCTGCCTGAGCAAACACTTCCCGGAAATTAATGGTCCCAAATGTATAGAAAATGAGAAAGATGCCCAGCAGGAAGCCGAAGTCGCCGATCCGGTTCACCACAAAGGCCTTTTTCCCGGCATCACTGGCCGACTGCTTCTCATACCAATAGCCGATGAGGAGATAGGAACACAGGCCCACACCTTCCCAACCCACGAACATGAGCAGGAAGTTATTGGCCATGACCAGGATCAGCATATTGACGACGAACAGGTTCAGGTAGGAAAAATACCGGGGATACCCAGGATCGTCGTGCATATAACCTACAGAATAAATATGAATGAGGAAGCCGACTCCAGAGACCACCAAAAGCATGATTAAAGAGAGGGGGTCTACGAGAAAGGCGGCTTGCGCATTGAAGGTACCCGAGGTGATCCAGTTATAAACCACGACCTCGACGGGTTTGGCATTGGCCGGCAGGTGCAGGTACTCCCAAAAGCACCCCAAGACCCAGGCGAAGGATAAGCCCACCACACCGGGACCGACAATGCTGACGGTATGTTTTGAGATCTTTTTACCCAATAGGCCGTTGATCAAAAAGCCTAGTAGGGGAAAAACAGGCACCAACCAGATATATTGAATCATGGCCTGCTCCTTACCACTTCATGATGTTCAATTCATCGACATAGACATTGCCCCGATTGCGGAAGATCACATAGATCAGGGCCAAGCCCACCGCAACTTCGGCTGCCGCCACCACCATGACAAAGAAGACCAGCATCTGTCCATCAATCGACCTGTGCAGATCAGAGAAGGCGATGAGGGAGAGATTCACGGCATTCAACATCATTTCAATGCACATGAATATGATGATGGCATTCCGCCTTATCAGCACTCCCACTGCCCCGATGGCAAACAGAGCGCTACTAAGAATGAGGTAATGCGAAATTGGGATTTCCATAAAACCATCTCCTGAGAACGCCTCGGCGTTAATCCACCTTCGATCTTGCCAGAATCACCGCCCCCACCACGGCCACCAATAAGAGGATGGACGTCATTTCAAAGGG
Organism: uncultured Desulfobacca sp.; assembly: GCA_964487625.1. Classification (GTDB taxonomy): domain Bacteria; phylum Desulfobacterota; class Desulfobaccia; order Desulfobaccales; family Desulfobaccaceae; genus Desulfobacca. The sequence continues at coordinate 2,428 of CAZARS010000046.1, read as the reverse complement.
CAACAGGTAATCGGTAAAGAGGGATTTGGCCACCATCTCGGTGGTCCCAAACTCTGGGGTCAGAGGTTTGGCTGGCGGGACGATCATCCGAAACACTTTGTAAATGACCAGGGCAATGATGCCGGTGGCCAGGGACGCACCGAAGATTTTCTGGCCCAGATGCCGATGCGCGCCGCCTTCTTCCGGTTCCCGTAGATTAAGGAGCATGATGACGAACAGGAAGAGCACCATGATGGCCCCAGCGTAGACGATGATCTGGATCGCCGCAATGAATTGTGCATTGGCCAACAGATAAATGGCGGCCAGGGCAAAGAAGTTCAACACCAGAAAGAGGGCGCTGCGCACCGGATTTACCTGGATGACCACCATGATCCCGGAGATCAAAGCTGTTGCGGCTAATAGATAAAATATTATTTGCATCCTTTAATCTCCTTGCCTGGATTACCCTTTGGGCTTCAGCATCTCAATGTTGTAAATGAGCATTTTTTTGTCGTATTGCGCCAGCTCATATTCTTTGTTTAAAGCAATCGCCGCTTTGGGGCAGGCTTCCTGGCAGAAACCACAGAAAATGCAGCGGGTCAGGTCGATGACAAACTCAACCGGATATTTTTCCCCGTAGGTCCCCTCTTTCGGCTCGATAACCGTAATCGCCTGGGATGGGCAGACCGTCTTGCAGAGCGTGCAGGCCACGCATTTAACCTTACCGTTCTCATGCAACTGAAGCTCCGGCCGTCCCCGAAACCGATCATAGACCGGCCGTTTCTGTTCAGGGTAGAGAATGGTCACCGGCTTGGAGAAGATGGCCTTGAATGTGGTCCCCAATCCTTTCAGCAATGGAAGTATCATGACACTACCTCGGCAAATAGAGCATGATGATCCCGGTTAGAAGGATGTTGACCAGCGAGAGGGGCAACAAGACTTTCCAACCGAAGTACATCAGTTGATCGAAACGGAAACGGGGGAAGGTGCCCCGCACCCAGATGAAGAAGAAGATGAGAATGAAGGTTTTGACCAAGAACCAAACCACCGGCGGCAAGAAGGGGCCTTGCCAACCACCCAGGAAGAGGGTGGTGGTCAGGGCGCTGGCAATGACCACATGGCCATACTCACCCATCATCAACAGACCCCATTTCATGGAGCTGTATTCGGTCTGGTAACCGGCCACCAACTCATTCTCGCATTCAATCAAGTCAAAGGGCGTCCGAGCACATTCGGCAAAGGACGCCGTTAAAAAGAGGATGAACCCCAAAGGCTGGTAGACGATGAACCACATATTTTTCTGGGCTTCCACGATCTGCACCAGGCTCAAGGTTCCAGCGATCATCAAGACGCCGATAATGGACAGCCCCAAGGCCAATTCATAACTGATCATCTGGGCCGAGAGACGCAGGGCGCCCAAGAGGGAGTATTTGTTGTTGGAGGCCCAACCGCCGATGACCGCGCCATACACCGCCATGCTGGCCACGGCAAAGACGTAGAGCAGGCCGATGTTGACGTCGGCAATCACTCCCCGATTGAGGCTGGCCACCGTCAGGTCCAGCTTTTGCCCATAGATGGTCAACGTATCCGGGAGAATCTTGTCGGCAAAGGGAATCACGGCAAGGGGCAAGAAGGCCGTCAACCCCACAATCATCGGGGCAATCACAAAGAGGGTCTTGTTGGCCCCCGGTGGCGTATAATCCTCTTTAAAGATGAGTTTGATGGCATCTGCCAGGGGTTGCAGCAAGCCCCAGGGACCGACCCGGTTGGGACCGTAACGGAATTGGATAAATCCCAAAACCTTCCGTTCCATCAGGACGACGTATGCTATGGTGGTGAGAAACACCACAAACACCACAAGGATCTTCACCACCATAACGCCAATTAATAACGGCAGGTTCATAGCATTAACCCTTCTGAATGTTTACACGGCAGAGATTGGAATTGAGCGTTAAACTATTTGCCAATGGTTCGGCAAAATGGTCAGCCAGGAAAACGACCCCAGCGGGCAGGTCATCATTGAGGGCCACCGGCACGGCAATGCGGCCCTGAGGCGAACTGACCGTCACCGTTTCTCCCTCGACCACGCCCAGTTGCGCCGCATCAGCACTATTGAGTTGCAACGTCTGGGTGCCGTTAACGATCATGGGGCCTTGGGCAAAGGTGGTGTAGCTGCCGGAATGCCCCATGGTCTTGCCCACGATCAAGGTAAAGTCGCCGTCTCCCAAGGCTTCGGGCTCAATGCTGAAGGGCACGAAGGTTCCTTTGATTTCGGCTTTCAGATCGGGGCAGGGCCACCGATAACCGGGTTGAATGCCGGCATAGAGGGGCGTCACCGTAGCCATTTCCTTGAAGATATCTTCGGCGCTGGCATACTCCATGGGATAAAAGTGCATTATTACCACAAAGCATAATAGTTGATTTGGGCGGAAATTTTCCTGTTAGCAAG
>CAZARS010000045.1:7104-20538 GCA_964487625.1 uncultured Desulfobacca sp. | reverse complement strand
TTATTGCCGATATTAAACAAGCGGTAAGGGGCGTAGCTGGTGGCCGGGTCCGGCTGCTCTCCGCGCCACGCTGGGTTAGGCTGGGGAATGTGGGTGAGGACGCGGGCTACCCCCTCCACAATATCATCGATATACGTAAAATCCCTTTGCATCCGGCCGTAGTTAAACACCTGAATGGGTTTGCCTGCTAAGATGGCCTTGGTAAAGAGAAAGAGGGCCATATCGGGGCGGCCCCAGGGGCCATAGACCGTGAAGAAACGCAGGCCAGTGACCGGTAGACCGTAAAGGCTGGCATAGGTATGGGCCATGAGCTCATTGGCCTTCTTGGTGGCGGCATACAGCGACATGGGATGGTCCACGTTCTGATGCACCGAGAACGGCATCTGGGTGTTGGCCCCATACACGGAACTGGAGGAGGCAAAGACCAGATGTTTTACATGGGAGTGACGACAGCCTTCCAAAATATGCAGGAAGCCGACGATGTTGCTATCAATGTAAGCATGGGGATTAACCAACGAATAACGCACCCCGGCTTGGGCGGCCAGATTGACCACATAGTCGAAAGTATGGGTGCGGAAAAGGTCGGCGATCCCCTGGCGATCGGCCAGATCAAGACGATGGAACGTAAAATGCTCCCGACCCTGAAGCTGTTTCAGCCGGTCGAGTTTTAATTGCACCTCATAGTAATCATTGAGGTTATCAATACCAACAATCTGATAGCCTTCTTGCAGGAGCTTGTGCCCCAGATGAAAACCGATGAATCCGGCGATCCCGGTGATGAGAACGGTTTCCATAGATTTCACCAATCCTTTTTAGACACTCGGCGGGCCCCATTCCCCTGTCATGTCGGCCGCGCTCGCATTGCCGGCGCCGTGCCCGGCAGATTATCGCAAATGATTTGGCTAGTTGGACAGGGAGGCAAGGCGGCGGGATGGTTAGCGTTAATGGGGTCTTGCCCCGCGCCAGAGACGGGACCACCAGGTGGAACCCTTCTCCGCCGGCTGGATTATCTCGGCGTCCGGCTCTGGTTCCTCCAGGACCTCTACCATAGGGAGCTCCTCAGGCAGGGGTGGGGAGGCGCGCTTCTCTTGTTGGGCCAGCAGTTGAGTTACCAAGGGAATCAGGTGGTTGCTGATCTCCAAACACAGCCCCTCCAGACGGGTGATCCGGCCCGCTAGATCGGCAAGCTCCTGTTTCAGATGGTTGCTGCGATCTATGGTTCGCACCTCCTCAGCTGCAGCGGCCGGTGGCTCTGCGGTCTCACCCTCTTCTTCAAGGGTGCCCCCTTGTGCTGCCACCACCGTGTCGATGAAATCTGCATCGATTTCCTTGCGGCCTTCGGCAAAGCCGGCCACCAAAGCCAGGTCACACCAGGCATTGATGCGCCGGGGAACCCCACGGGTATATTCATACAACCGTTCCAGGGCGGCATCCGTGAAGATGCCGCTGCCGCCCGCTTTGTGCAAGCGGAAGAGGATATATTCCTTGGTCTCGAGTCTTTCCAGAGGCCGGAGATGGTAATGAACAGCAATCCGTTGGGCCAGCTGCCGCAAGGAGGGGTGTTTCAATTTTTCCCGCAGCCCCACCTGTCCCACTAAAATCACCTGGAGGAGCGGCTCCTTGCCAGCCTGCAGGTTGGACAGCAACCGGAGCTCCTCCAAAGCCTCCGGCCCCAGGTTCTGGGCTTCATCCACCATCAGGACGACGTGTTCACCCCGGGAAAAGGAACGGAGGAGGAACTGGTTAAAGGCCGCCAGGCGGGCCGCCCGGGAGGTATAATGGCCCCGGACCTCAAATTCCTGAAGGAGAAGCTCCAATAGATCTTCAGCCCCTACGGAAGTCTGATAGAGCACTCCCAGCCGATGATTGCCGCTGTAATTTTTGATCAAGGCCTTGATGAGGGTAGTCTTGCCGGCCCCAATCTCACCGGTCAGGACCACAAACCCCACCTTTTGGCTGATGCCATATTCCAAATAAGCCTTGGCCAGCCGATGTTGGGGGCTGAGATAGAGGTAATCAGGATCAGGAATGAGGGTAAAGGGCCGTTCTTTTAAGCCATAAAATGCTTCATACATAAAAAAGGTTCCCACGCAAGGGTTTTAGTACAGACTTTAACACTACCGAATGAAAAACTCTCTCGGCCTAATGTGCTATCAATGATGCATTGCTAATATAAAGATCGAAGTCGATTTTACTAAAAATAAATCCAACTAATCCAAATGAAATGGAGAAGAATAACTCAAGGTTAAAAATACCTCGTTAATGGGATAGCGATAACGAGTAGTTCCTGACACTGTGCGATAGGCAAAACTATAGTTTGTTCCCAAAAGTATTTTTTCCGTAAATCTGTAGGATAAGCCAGGACGAATTCCGATATAGGTTGAATTATAATCACTGCCGGGATTACTAATTGTCGAAGTATTAAGGTATGGGTTTAATGAAAACGTTAGGTGTTCTGAAAGTTTTTGAGATGTATAAAAATTAAAATTATTGTATTGAGATTGATTACCATAGGCATTGGCAGATTGGCTGCGGCTGTAACTCAACCTCAGGGAACCGGTTTGCCAGCGATAGCCGCCCTCTATGGTGAAAAAAGGCGATTGGCTCCTGGCGATCTGTGGTCTTTGGCGCACCTCTAAAAAGCCGGTGAAATTGTTAAAGGCCAAGACCCTGGTGTCGGATTTTATGCGGCTAAAATTCAGTCCGCCCAGGACCATGAAATCCCATTTTTCCAGATAAACGTGTCTAAAGCCAACCTGAGGTCCTATAGCAGTAATGGTATTATTATTACTGTATTTACTGAAATAAGCTGTTAATCGACTTAATAAGGACGTCCTTTCATTCAGAGCATAATCAAAGCCATGGACTAGACTATGACTCTCATGATTATTATAAAAACTTTCTTGATAATTTACTACATTAAATTTATATTGCAGGGAGGTTGACCATCTTTCAGTTATTAAAAAATTGAAACCAGGGGTAGCAGAAAAGGAAGTTCTCAATGATCTGCCAATAGTAACCCCTGAGGTCTGCAACTCTTGATTTGTTGTTGAGTCGCTGATAAACGCTGTTGCCAGGGTCAAGCCCAAACGTGGGGAGGCTTTGTAATTGGCATTGATATTATAATACTGGTTAATTTTATCAAGATTATCATTATGAAGGTAATGGAGACCAAGAAGTGCCAGAATTCCCTCGATCCTGGCCACCTCAGAATTATAACTCAGAGAAAGACTCGGCCGAGCCGATAAAATATAATCGGACTTCCGTATATTCGGGGAATTGAGGATATTATTCGAATATTGCCCCTTGGTTTCAATCCCTGGCTGGATCTGCCAATCGGCACTCCAGCCGAGTGTGCTTCCCCCCAGAATGACACACCCGACCACCCAGCACCATGTTACCATTCTCCCCCACATCATGACCGTTCCCCTTTTATGGCACGACGACCACATCCCCGGGTTCTAAAATGATATCCTGACTCATCAAAAGTCCCTTGGAGACATCTTTATAATTAAAGGAATAAATCTCATCTACTCCCCCCTTCTTCCGGACGATGCGAATAGATTTGGTGGAGGCAAAGGGGGTAAAACCGCCAGCCATGGCTATGGCCTGCAAGACCGAAGTCGGTCGCCCCACCAAGAATTCCCCGGGCTTATTTACTTTTCCGGTGACGTAAAACTTATAGTGTTGGGCCTTTAAGAGGATGACGGTGACCGCCGCATCGGTGACAAATTTTTCCAGACGCTTGGAGACCTCCTCCTGAATCTCCTTGACTGTCTTGCCGGCAGCGCGAATTTCCCCGATAAGAGGATAAAAAATCTTCCCATCCGGCTGCACAATCAGGGTTTTGGTCATCTCCGGTTCTTTCCACACAGAGATTTCAATGACATCCTCTGGCCCGAGGCGGTACCGTTCCGGATCCGGGGTTGTGACCTCCGACGCCGCCGCCTGGGCCTGAAGCGTTGGACTGAGACGTGGACTACAGCCAACTGCACCCAAAGCTAAGACCATGACCCCCATCAACAACCAGGTTTGCCACTCCTTCATGATTATCCCCCTTTTCTGCCTTATTGCCGTTACCGCGCGCCGTTGCTCAAAGTTTGGCAAGCAGACGGCCTAGCCCAAAACTTTCACAGCAATTCTCAGAGATTATTTTTTGTGACCCGATTACGTGGGCTTTCGAGAACAAATATATGCAAATTATGCGCCAGGAAAAGCTGGCCACGGCCTTTCCGTCCCCAGAAAATTCTGCTAACCCAGGGAGCAATCCACCACATCAATAAGGCCCCGCACCACTATATTCATCCTATCGGCTAAATGTTTCTTCAAGAAAACAACCATTGCAAAATAATCGGTCTGGTAACCTCTTGCCTGAGGCGACGCCAGAGCATGGGGGCCCTGAAGTTCAGAAAAAGAAACACCCTTGTTTAAAAAGCCAAACATGATCCCGGAGCGCCTCAGGCAAACTGCACAACTTTGCGCATGGCTCGAGCGATCCGTCCAGCCTCGGGGAGGTAATAATCCTCCAGTTTCAGCAGTGGTACGATGGTATCAAACCCCGTCACCCTTTCCAACGGCGCGGCCAGATACAGGAAAGCCTTTTCGTGGATTCGGGCCATGATTTCCGCAGCCATCCCCCCGGTGCGGCAGGCCTCGTGGACGATCACCCCCCGACCGGTCTTGCGGATGGAGGCAACGATGGTTTCATCATCCATGGGAGAAATTGTTCGCAGATCAATCACTTCGGCGGCTATCCCTGAGGGGGCCACCAAGTCCGCGGCCCGTACGGCCTCCCGGACCATAGCCCCCCAGGCCACTACGGTTACCGACGAGCCTTCCCGTATGACCTTGGCCGTGGACAAAGGAACGGTATAGTCGCCTTCCGGAACCTCCTCCCGGATGGCCCGATAGATCCGTTTGGGTTCCAAAAAGATCACGGGATCAGGGTCACGCAGGGCAGCCACCAGCAGGCCTTTGGCATCGTATGGATTGGACGGGATGACCACCTTTAAGCCGGGCACGTGGGCCAGGATTGCTTCGGTACTTTCAGAGTGATGTTCCGGGGCATGGATGCCCGCCCCATAGGGCAGGCGGATAACCATGGGCAAGGAGAAGCGCCCCCGGCTGCGGTTGCGGTAGCGGCTAACATGGCAAATGATCTGGTCCAAGGCCGCGGGTAGAAACCCCATGAATTGGATCTCGGGCACGGGTTTGAAACCACCCAACGCCAGCCCCACCGACGTCCCGACAATGGCGGCTTCGGCCAGGGGCGTGTCAATGACCCGCTCTGGTCCATAGAGGGCTTGCAAGCCGTCGGTGACTCGAAAAACCCCCCCCAATTTCCCGATATCTTCGCCCAAAAGGATGATCCGTTCATCCCGGGCCATCTCTTCTTTCAGGGCCAGGTTGATGGCCTCCACCATATTCAGCTTAGCCATGGCCTGGCTCTCCCCGGTCGGCCAGCAGCCGTCGCAAGTAATCCCTCTGCCAGGCCAAATAGGGTGGCAGCGTGGCATAGTGATAGGCAAAGATATCGTCAATATTGCGGGAAATGGCAGCTTCAGCTTGTTTGGCGACCTCGCGCACCTGGGTCTGGTAACGCGCCAGGCGTTCTTCCTCGCCGGCCTCGGTCAGAACCCCTTGCTTTTCCAGATAACGCCGCAACCGCAGGAGTGGATCATACTGTTGCTGGGTCTGCCATTCCTCATCAGGGCGATATCGGCTGGGATCATCGGCCGTGGTATGGGGGCCAAGACGATAGGTCTGAGCCTCGATAAACACCGGGCCAGCCCCGGATCGGGCATGGGCCACCGCAGCCTGGGTGGCCGCATACACCGCCAGGATATCATTCCCATCGACGATTACCCCAGGGAAGCCATAGGCAATGGCTTTCTGGGCCAAGGTGGCGGCGGCCGTTTGGATGGCGCGAGGCACCGAGATGGCGTATTGATTGTTCTGACAGAAAAAGACACAGGGGGTTTGAAAGACACCGGCAAAATTCATAGCTTCGTGGAAATCGCCTTTGGAGGTGGCCCCATCCCCGAAATAGATCAGGACTACGTTGGCTTCCCGCCGCAATCTGACAGCCCAGGCCAAGCCAACCCCATGGAGGGTCTGGGTGCCCACCGGAGCACAGATGGGTAAAACCCTAACGTTCTCCGGGAAATGGCTGCCCCACTCGCTGCCCATCCAATACATATAGATCAATTGGAGGGGCACTCCCCGGAGCAACATGGCCCCCATCTCGCGGAAGGACGGTACCACCCAGTCACCTTCCTCCAAGGTCGCGGCACTGCCAATGTTGGCAGCTTCCTGCCCTAACGTTGGGGCATACGTCCCCATGCGGCCAGCCCGCTGCAGGGTCAGGGCCTCCTGATCCGCTACCCGCAGGAATACCATGCGGTCGTAAAGTTCCAAAAGCCGCGGAGTGGTGAGGTCAGGGGGCACGAGGTCCTGATTTTTCAAGGAGCCATCCGGGTTTAAAATCTCCACCCGCTGCTGTTGCAAAGGGTCAAAATCGCCGAAGCGCATGCCGTCTCCTGGGACTTCGGTTAAGTCGCTGATCCACTACTGTCCGGCAATGTTTTTGCATAAAATTAACGGCGCCTGCGTATCTCGTATCTTCGTCTCATTTTGTCATTCTGAGGGAGCGTCGCAACCGCAGCATCTCAGAGCCTTCGCGTCGCTTAGGCTGACCTGAGAAAGGAGGCCAATGGTAAAAGGCTTTTTTTGGTTTCCGTCGTCCTTCGTCAAGCTTTGTAAGAAGCCTGCCGGACATTCATGTCTCTGACTACAAGCCAAGCCTGACATTAATCTTGGGCCCACTCCCGGAGCATCTCATAAGAAGGAGTCCCGCAGAGCCATTTACCGGTGCGAGTGTTGTAAAAAAACGGCACTCCTCCGCAAAAACCCTGATCATACTGTTTCAGGAGGGCGGCGTTGGCCTGATTGTGCCAGACCTCCAATCTGGTGACAGTCACCCCCAGCTCGTCCTCGAGGCGTTCGATGAGGGGTTCTGCTTTCTTGCAATGAACACACTCTGTTCCATAAAACTCCAAGAGGTGACTGGTCGCCATGAGTTGTCTCCCCAGCAGATCGTTAAGTTATATTCAGCATAGTTGCCTTGGCGCAAAGCGAACAGCTAGTCCATTCTACTCTTAATTTTTTCGGGAAAGCAACTATTTTTAGAAACGGTGGCCATCCTCCGGGCCATTCTTCCGGCTCCCTGGCACCCCAGACGAGTCCGCGGCCTCCTCAGAGTCTCAGCCACAGCAGGTCTCATGCAGAGTGGATTATTGAGTGTTAAAATATCCTTACTATATAGCAGAGACTGGGGAATTATTTAAGGCCAAAAAGTTGCAGCCATACGGAAAATTTTATAAGATAGCGTCAGAATATGATGGGGGCGAGGTAAGCCATGCGCATCTGTGTGGTTGATGGCCAAGGTGGTGGGATTGGCGCAGCCATCATTAAGCGGCTCAAAGAGGTTTATCAGGAGGAGCACGAGATTATTGCCCTGGGCACGAATGCCATTGCTACGGCCCAGATGCTTAAGGCCAGGGCCAATCGTGGGGCCACGGGCGAAAATGCCATTGTCCAGACAGTGGCTACCGCTGATATTGTCATCGGCCCCATTGCCATCGTTTTACCCAACGCCATGATGGGGGAATTGACGCCCCGCATGGCCGAAGCGATTGCTGGGGCCCAAGGGTTGAAGTTATTGTTGCCCTTAACCCAGGAACGCATCGAGATCGTTGGCCTAAAACCCGAACCTTTGCCCCATCTGGTGGAACATATTGTCAGCATACGACTCAAGGAGATTATCCAGAATGTGTGAAGCTGCTGCCTATATAATCCGAAACGGCCAGGAAGAGCTCCTTTTGGAAGACGTTGATCTCATTGAACCCGAGGGGGATCATCTGCGGCTGGTCAGCATCTTCGGCGAACAAAAGATCGTCAAGGCGGCCATCCAAAGCCTGAATCTGGTGAACCATAAAGTCATCCTGGTGGAAAAATAGGGAAGGAGTCTCAAGCAGGGGGCAAGGCGATAGGTCTAATCAGCTGGTGACCCGGCTGGCAAGCTTGCCTGGGGGAAGTGATCGAAGCCGGAGTCACTGATCCTCCTCTCCTTGCCATGCAGCTGCAGCCGGATGTCGTTCCCCCTGACTATTTCCCCAAGACGAAGAGGGGCGGGTAGGCCAGCCGCCCGAAAAACTTCCGGCAGCTCTGCCTCGTGGCGCGGACTGACCGTGAACAGGAGTTGATAATCTTCGCCCCCCGCCAGGGCCAGTTTTACAGGTTCGACTCCAAGCTGTTCCGCCACGTTCTGCACTGCAGTCGGATAAGGCACTGCCGTCAACATGGCGCCGACTTGGCTCTGCCGACAGATCTGGGCCAGGTCCGAGGCCACCCCGTCAGACAGATCTATGGCCGCGGTGGCCAGGCGGTGTCTGGCTAGGAGCTGGCCGGCGGCCAGTTGGGGGCAGGGGCGGAGCAGGGCTGCCGCCACTACCTGGCGCTCCGTCTCTGGTAGGGTGAGACCTGCCCGAAACATCTCCAGCCCAGCCGCGGCCAACCCCAATGGGCCGGTGACATAAATCCCATCGCCCACTTGGGCTCCTTGGCGCCGCAAGGCCTCCCCTGCACGGATCTGCCCCAGCACCGTCAGACTCAGCATCAGACCGGCCGGCGCGGCGATGGTATCACCCCCGATAATGGCCACTCCATACGTTCGGCCGGCCTCTTGCAGGCCTTGCGCCAATTCCAGGGCTTGGCCGAGGTCTCGGGACGGCGGCCAGCCGAGGGATAAGAGGGCATAAAGGGGTTCTCCACCCATAGCCGCAATATCGCTGAGATTGACGGCCAAGGCCTTCCACCCCACAGAGGTGAGGGGCGTATAGCTTAGATCGAAATGGACGCCCTCCAGGAGGGAGTCGATGGTCCAGAGGAGGTCAAAACCCGCCGCGGGGGCCACAATGGCCGTATCATCGCCGATGCCACAGGTCACCCCCTCGGGCGCGGGGCCAAACAGACGACTGAGGGCCAAAATCAGGTCCCGTTCACCGGCCATGGCGCACCTCGCCACACCTCCTGACAAGCCTGGTCCGACCGGGCTTGGTCATGTCGCCGTCTGCGCCAAGCGATACCCTTCCTGGATTACGCCCGCGGCTCACATTTCTCCAACTCATTAAAGAAAAAGGCAATTTCCGTGCGCGCCGTTTCCGGGGCATCGGAGCCGTGCACAATGTTAGCCTCAATATCCCGGGCAAAGTCCGCCCGTATGGTTCCCGGCGCTGCCTTCTGATAATTGGTATCCCCCATCAGCTCCCGGTTGCGGAGGATGGCATTCTCGCCTTCCAAGATCATAGCCACGATGGGGCCAGAGCTCATAAAAGTGGTCAAGCTGTCGTAGAAAGGCCGTTCCCGGTGCACGGCATAAAACTGCTGCGCCTGGGCCTTGCTCAAGTGCACCATTTTCATGGCCCTGATTTTAAGGCCGGCCCGTTCGAAACGGCCGATCACCTCGCCGATCAAGCCCCGGGCCACCCCGTCTGGTTTAATGAGTGAAAGTGTCTGTTCTTTTGCCATAAGTATGTCTCTCCTGCAGGGGCCACGTACTGTATTCCTGTTTGCGTCAAGCAAATCCCCATGAAGGTGGCCGGCGGCCGCTCCTTATTTTTCAGCCTGGCCAAAATGATGGAACTGCATGGTAAAGGTGCCCCGGCCCTGAGTGGCCGAGCGCAAGGCCGTGGCGTAGCCGAACATGCTGGCCAGCGGTGCCAAGCCAGAGAGGACCCGGGCCTGGCCCTTGGTCTGTAAATCGTCGATCTTGCCTTTGCGGGCGTTGAAATCGCCGATAACTTCCCCCATGAATTCCTCAGGTACAATGATTTCCACCCGCATGATGGGCTCCAGCAACACCGGCTTGGCCTCCAGGCAGGCCTGTTTGACAGCCTGCATGGCTGCCACCCGGAACGCCATATCGCTGGCTAACCCTTCCCGCACCTCCGCCTCCCGGATGGTAACCGCGACATCCACCACTGGCTGGCCAAAGGCCGCGCCGGCTAACAGGGCGGTGTTGATGGCCTCCAGCATAGCCGGAAGAAAGGGCAGGGCAGGGTGTTCTTCCGGCAGGGTGGCTGAGACAGTATTGCCTGCCCCCCGCTCCTGGGGCGCCACCGCTACGGTGACGGCGGCATAATGGCGTTTGCCGGCCAGCTCTCGCTCGAAGAGGCCCGTGGCCTCGGCCGGCTGATGAATGGTCTCCCGGTAAACAACCTGAGGTCGACCAGCGTTGACCCGGGTATGGAATTCCCGTTCCAACCGGTGGATCAGCACCTCCAGGTGCAACTCCCCCATGCCCGATAAAATGACCTGACCGGTCTCCTCATCGGTCTGGACACGCACGCTGGGATCCTCTTCCACCAGGCGTTGCAAAGCAGCCTCCAATTTTTCCTGATCATCCCGGGTCTGCGGTTCGATGGCCAATGACATGACCGGGACATAGGAGGCGATGGGCTCAAGGATTATGGGGGCATCAGGGGAGCAGAGGGTATCCCCGGTGGTACTGAGTTTCAAGCCCATCACCCCCACCAGATTACCGGCCGGGGCCTCATCCAGGCGTTCCCGCTGGTTGGCATGCATGCGCAAAATCCGGGCAGCCTTTTCCGTGACCTTTTTCACAGGGTTATACACATCCTGTCCAGTCTTCAGGGTCCCGGAATAGATGCGCACATAAGATAACTTCCGACCCTGGTCCATGATGATCTTGAAAACCAGGGCTGCCAGGGGGCCCTCCCGACGAGCCGGCCGACTCTCCATCTTCCCGGTCAGGGGATTCTCCCCAGTCACCGCCGGTATCTCGGTGGGATTGGGCAAGAAACGGACAATGCCATCCAAGAGGGGTTGGACGCCTTTGTTCCGCAGGGCCGAGCCACAGTAGGTGGGGACAGCCGCCAGCTTCAGGGTGGCTTGGTGAATGGCCTGCTCCAGAACCTCCAGCGACACTACCTCACCGCCCACATAGGCTTCCATGATGGCGTCGTCCAAATCGGCCATGGTTTCCATTAAATTGTCATAGGCCTGTTGAGCCGCCCCGGCAAATTCTTCGGGGATATCTCTTTCTTGATAAACCGCGCCTAGACTTTCTTCATCCCAAACAATGGCTTTCTGCCGCAGGACATCGATAACTCCCCGGAATTGATCTTCCTGGCCCATGGGGATAGTGATGAGCACCGGGCGAGCCCCCAACTTTTCCCGGAGACTCTGCACCGCCGCATCAAAATCAGCCCCGAGGCGATCCATCTTGTTAATGAAGGCCAGCTTGGGGACACGATATTTATCGGCCTGGTGCCAGACCGTCTCAGACTGGGGCTCCACGCCGTTGACCGCGTCAAAGACGCCGATGGCCCCGTCCAGGACCCGTAGGGACCGCTCCACTTCGATGGTAAAATCCACATGACCGGGCGTATCAACGATATTGATCTGGCAACCTTGCCACTCACAGGTAGTAACCGCCGAGGTAATGGTGATCCCTCGCTCCTGCTCTTCGGGCATCCAATCCATGACCGCCGCGCCATTATGAACTTCGCCCATTTTATGGGTCTTGCCAGTGTAATACAAAATCCGCTCGGTCAGCGTCGTCTTGCCGGCATCAATGTGTGCAATAATCCCGATATTGCGGATATTCTTTAATTTTACGGCGCTGCCCATACCTGCTCCCTCACCCCCGCCGAGATTCTGCAGACCTCTATGTATTTAGGAAAAATTAGGGCCATTGTCAACCACTGAGACAGGCGCCAGCCCCTGGCTGGCCTGACTTGAGGCCACACGGTGCCGCAATCCGATCAGTCAAGGGAATTGGCTTCAGCTCTGGCCTGCAGAGGGGGCCTGGCTAAAACCGCTGATCCGGGGAGTGACGTCATAAGGCGGGGCGGTCAAGATTTGTCTTGAACAGGAATAGGTTTTTAAGAAGGTTTTAAAAAAATTACAAAGTACTATAATATTTTTTATGTCTGAAAAGATAAACAACATGTTCAGATAGCTGAACAAATCGGCAAAAATTGGGAAAAGCTTCCGATAAGTTAACCTGTTTTTGTGGCATAAAAATTGCTTATGAAATCTTTTCAAAGATTATTGATGATGGGGTAATAGCCAATGTTTTTTGCCGGTTTCCTGCTCGGAGTGCTTGTGGGGTATATTATTACGGTAATTTATGTTTATCATCGCCTGAAACAGGATATATCAACAAAGAAAAAACTTAATAATAATTAGAAGAATAATCAACCCTTGTAGAGTAACTGTTAACTGAGATTCCCTTGACTGCCCCAGCAGCCCCGGGCCTCACCCCTGCGCCCTGGTCCATCTTTCCCAATACGCAGTCCTGCAAAACCCTTGGTGCCCACTTCAGGTTGGCAACCGTCAGGTTGTCAGCACCTGACGGTTGCCAGCCCAGTTAAGCTACCCTTCCGGTTTTTTTTCTGCCTGTTCTTTTTCGAGATACTCTTTATACCACTCGGAATGGTGTTTCTTGGCCCAGTTACGGCTGACTCGGCCGTGCACCAGGACCTGCCAGGTACCGGGGTTGGCGATGGTGCCCAGGTAAGCATGGGCTATGATGGCGGCCACAAAGATCACCGCGAAGAAACCGTGGACCGTTGACATGACGCAGCTGAGCGTCAGGGGCAAGCTGCTCTTGAAGATCAGGAAAATGCCGGTAACGCCGGTAATGAGGGTTAAGATAGTGGTGAGCCAGAAAAAGATCTTCTGACCGGCGTTGAGCCGTCCGGCCGGAACTTTAACTTCCTGGCCCCCGATATACCCGCCTTTTTTGGCCAGCCACTCCTTATCATAAGGCGCAAACTTGGCATATTTCCCCCAGAGCGCCACACTGGCAAGGGAGGCGGCGATAAAGATCAGGCCAGCCACCCAGTGCACCACCACGGCCACCGTGGGTGTCCCAAAAGACATTTTCAATAATGTAATATTATTAAAGAAAAAGATATAACCGGTAAAGGCCAGGATGAGGAAGCTCATCATCCGGAAAAGATGGGTCCACCGTTCGGAAAGGGGGAACCAGACAATTTCCTGAGGTTGTTGGCCGAAATCCGCCACCTTGGGCCCCTGGCCGGTGTAATGCAACACCAGGCCGAAAACGATGAGGAGCATCAGGACATTGGCATACGGAGAAAGATACAGCTGATGGAATTGATTCAGATAAAAAGCCCAGGGTTGGCAGCCAAAGAGACGGCCCGAGCTGATGGTGAGGGGTTTGCCATCCGGCGGGCCGAACATGTCAGTGACGATCTGGCCTTTGAACATATGGGCTTCGGTGGAGTGGCAGTCGCCGCAGCCATTGGCTCCCAGCGCCAAGCCGGCGGGCGCCACATTATGGTTAATGTTGAAGCCTTCCACGTGCCCGGCCCAGGTGTGATC
>CAZARS010000045.1:5929-7017 GCA_964487625.1 uncultured Desulfobacca sp. | reverse complement strand
CTGCAGGGTCTCGGTGAGGGCCGAGAGCATCAACTTGATCTGCTCATTGGTATGCAGCTCTGGCTTCATGGGGTTCTTGGGCTGCAATTGATCCTTGATCTTCTCGTAGGCCTTTTTATTCTCCTTACCGAACAGGGGATAATGAATACCGTCCTTATCCAAGTTGGTATAGAAAACGGCCAACAGGGCATTTACCGGGGCCAACTGGCCGCGTTTAAGGCGCTGGTACCGGGGATACCAATCAAAATAATCCCCGATCTTTTTAGGGGAGTTCTTCAGGTCGGCTAAGTTGAAGACAGGGTAGTTGACCATGGCGCCGGTGGTGACGTCAAAGCCTTCGCCGCCGGCAATATGTAATTGCGGAATATGACAGGTTTCGCAGGCCAGTTTTTCCAGGTGATTGGGCCGGACCATCAAATGCGCCGGCCGCGGGGCCCCCATGTACCCTTGAGAATGGCAATCCCGGCAGGTCATGATGGTATTATCCAAGTCATCCCGGACACTGGAGACGTTTTCATCACCCTTGGCGATCTGGTGCTGCAACTTGGTGATTTTCAATTCCGGCTTCTCGATGGCCGGGTGGCAGTCGGTGCAGGTCATTCCCCGGGCGTTATGGACGTCGTGGTTGCGCCGATCGTTCCAGGAGAAGCCCCGCTTCTTGGCATCGGAAATGCCATGGCAGAAATTGCAATTTTCGGAGGGTGGGGGATAAGCCAGATCCAAGACGATTTTGCCGTCTTCATTAAAGAGGCGACGGTTATAGGTTACCTTAGGTTCCTGGCCCTCCCGCACAAAGCCAGCCACCTGGCCGATCCCCGAGGCCGCAGTGGAAGCCCATTTGAAATTGTACATCTTGAGCTGTTTGTTGCGCTCTTTGAAATCGTAGCCCGGGAGATGACAGAGCAGGCAGTCGGCCTCTACCACCCCTGATTTATCCCATTTGCCCTTGTGATAGTCCCCATCGAGGGATTGGGCCAACGCCGGTTCCGCCTTGAGCCGCAGATCATACCGTTTGCCGTCCCGGTCAAACTCCAGGCCGCCCCCGCCAGGGTGACAACCGCCACAGAATGGTTGGCCGATCTGTTGTG
>CAZARS010000045.1:0-5904 GCA_964487625.1 uncultured Desulfobacca sp. | reverse complement strand
CCACTCAAACATGGTAATGTCGATTTCATCAGCGCTTTTGTTCTGCTTTTTCGCCAACTGGCGAAAGGAAGGCGGTCAGAACTTGCCCAGCATGCCGTCGGAGAGCACCCAGGGTTTGTTCATCTTTTTGCCGAAATCATCGCGGATCACATCCCATCCTTGTTGAAAGTGGAATCCCTTGGTGATTTCGTCGTAGTTGTGACAGGCGCCACAAGTCTGGCGTGGGCTGTAAGGCTGGTCAGCATTCTCGCCGGTGAGGGGGCCGTCTTCCGTCTTAAGATGGAAGGGGATACAGGCACGCTCCCGAGCCACAGCGGCTGTGGCCAACCAGAGCAGCCCTACTCCGGCTAGCAACCCGGCAACCACGAGCCAAGTCTTCCTCCTTGCCATGGCCACTTACCTCCTTTCTCTGATCTTTTTTCTATATTCAATATATTCGCAATTAATATATTGCGCAATAATTTTTTCCAGTGACAAGGATTAGGGATCTATAGCCTTCCTCAGCATTAATCACCGATACGTGGGCGGACAGAGTTGCCTTCATCTTTCTGGGGGAGCGGTAACTGCCACTGCACCATCCGTTGGCTTGAATCGATGCTCACCACAGCTCCTAAAGGCACAGTATAATTATCCGGTTGATGGCCTATGGGCAGCCCGGCTAGCACGGGGATGGCCAGCTGCTCCCCCACGGTGGCAAAGACCTCCCAGACCGAAGGTAAAGAGCCGCACCCGGTAAAGCCGCCCAAAAGCAAGCCCCGCACTTTCTCCAAACAGCCAGCCAGGCGGAGCTGTTGTAAGAAGCGATCAAGCCGGTAGACCGGCTCATTGTAATCTTCAAAGAGCAGGATAGCTCCCGTTAACTCGGGCGCGTATGGCGTGCCCAAAAGAGAGCAAAGGATGGCCAAGTTGCCTCCCAACAAAGGGCCGGTGGCCGTGCCCGGGGTCAGGACGTGGAGGTGGGTAAAGCTGAGGGGCCCGGCCTGTGGCTCCATGAGAAGACGTTGACACTGCGCCGCTGCTTCCGGCCAGACTTCGCCTAAATGGGCCACCGTGGGGCCATGGAAGGTGACTACGCCGCTGTATTGCTGGAACAGGTTTAACAGCGTGGTAATATCACTGAAGCCCAGGAAATATTTGGGATGAGCCCTAAGGAGAGCAAGGTCTAAGTATTCCAAGAGCCGGATGGTTCCATAGCCGCCCCGGGCGCAAATGATCCCTTTTACCTCGGGAGCCATGATGGCCTGGGTGAGTCGTGCTGCCACTTGACGGTCGGTTGCTGCAGCATAAGGCCGGGGGGCAAAGATTTCTGGACCATAAACTACCTGGAGGCCCCAGGACTCCAAGAGGGCGACACCGGGGGCAAAGACCTCAGGGGCTATGGGGCTGGCAGGGGCCACGATGGCTAGCCGATCGCCCGGTCGCAGGGGGGCTGGCCAGAGGAGCGGTGGTTGAGGTCGAGCAGGGGAGGGCATAGAATCCTCTCCAGGGGTTGCAGGGACAAGGTCAAAAAATACCGCTACCGGCTCCAGGGGCCGGGGCCAAGATAAACAGCCGTTTCTTGCTGAGGCTGGCTTTTCTCTCCGGTAGCCTTGAGACGCCAGGGAATTTCCCGTATTATAAACCAAACAGGCATAAAGGGGAGGAGTAAACCACAAGTGATCTGGATAACCCGCTATCTGTTGGGACCCTGGCCAGCAGCAGCAACTGAGCCTTGCCCCCCACCTGTTTGGAGCAGGCGAGTATTCCTGGCTTTGGTGCTTGGCTTGCTCCTTTTGGGACTATTTTTCCGGATATACGGTGTGGCGGCCAGAGCTCTGTGGACGGATGAGGCCTGGGTGGCCCTGGCCGCAATCCAGCCCACCCCTGGGGCGGCTCTGGCGGCGGGCAAGTCCACCCCGCCTTTTTATCTCTTGACGGTCTGGACCGCGGCCAAATTGTTGGGCCCCGGCGAGGGGGTGCTGCGGTTGCCCTCTGTCCTCTTTGGCGTGGGCGCCCTATCCCTTTTCTGGCCATTGGCGGGGCGGTTGCTGCCGCCTTGGCCTGCCCTGGCCGCGTTGGGGCTCTTCAGCATTTCCCATCGGCTGGTGTATTTCAGTAAAGAGTTAAAACAATACAGCGCCGATGTCTTTTTTCTGGTCCTGTTGTTTTATCTGGTGGAGCGCCAATTGGCGCGACAGGGGCAAGGGGGGTGGCTAACGTTGACCCTCCTGTTGGCAGCGGGTTTGGGATTTTCTTATCCTCTCGTCTTCGCCCTGCCGGTGGCCGCAGTGGTGCTGTGGTGGGAACTGCCCACCGCCCGGCGGGCCGTGCTGGTTGCCCTGGGCTCCCTGGCGCTGACTTTTTTGGTGCTGTATCTGACGCTCTTGCGGGGACAGATAGATCCACAGCTACTGATTTATTGGCAGGCGGATTTTCCTGATCTGAGCGGTGTCGTGGCCTTTGGCCAATGGTTGGGAGCAGCCTGGCTGCGCTTCGGCAAGTATTTTTTCCCTGATTGGCGGGTCCTGCCAGGCGCGGTGCTGGTGGGGTTGGGCCTGCTCACGAGCTGGCGCACCGGTCGTCGACGACTGGTGTGGTATTTCTTTGGGCCCTTGCTCGTTGCTCTGCTGGCCGCCTTTGTCCACCGTTATCCATTCATGGGGCGGGCCGGAGGGGTCCGGCTCATGATGTTTGCCGCTCCCCTGGTATATCTGGTAACCGCGGCCGGTCTGGGGTGGCTGGGCCAGTGGATCTGGCAGGTCGCCAGGGGGCCGGAAACCGGTGCAGTTGAGTCGACCGCCGCCAGGGGGCGCCCGGCCAGGCAGTGCCTCCTGCCGTTATCTTTACTGGGCGTCTTCCTGCTGCTCGTGGTTTTTTGGCTGCAGCCGCTGTTCCTCTGGCAGGAAAACCTGTGGCCCACCATGAATCGGGAAGAAATTGTGCCTCTGGTGCGCTATCTGGAGGAACACCGGCGGCCCGGTGACGCCGTTTACCTCTATTACTTTAGCATTGACCCCTTTACCTTTTATTACCGGGGGCCCTGGCAGGATATCATTTGGGGGCAGTCCTGCCATGACTGTGGCCTACCGGTCCCGGCGCGGCGTCTGCTGACCTACCAACGCCTCTGGCTCATCTTCTCTCACATCGAGACGCAAGCCGAGACGGAGCAGTTCATTACCCGGTTATTGGGCCCAGGCTGGTCCAGGGAACTGCTCCTGGAGCAACCGGGCGCTTACCTCTTCCGCTACCGGCCGCCCTGGGCCAAAAGCAGGGAGGCTTCCTCCACCGTCACTCCGCCAACACCTCGTGAATCGCTTCCTGGAGTTGCCGGCTCCGGAATGGCTTGTGAATGAGCCTGGCCACCCCGCAGGTCCGCAGCTTGTCTATTTCCTTCTGCCCGAAGAAACCAGAAGTGACAATGACTTTTAGCTGGGGGGCCAGACGACGCAGCTCTTCGAGGACTTGATAACCGCTGCGCCGCGGCAGGTTCAGGTCCATGATCACCAGGTCGATGGCGTGGCGAGGATAGTGAAAAAAGTAAAGGGCCTGATCACCGTCCACGGCCACCAGGACCTGAAAGCCGAGAAGTTCCAGGAGTTCCTGACCCAAGGCCAGGATGGCCGGATCATCATCCACCAACAGAATAGTGGGCCGGTGTTGGCCTGAGGACTGCACCATACTCACGCCATCATCTCTTTCCTGCTCCCGGCCGGACTGAGCCAAACAAAAATCCAGAGCGCGGCCCCCGCCTGCTGGCCCCTCGGACGGCAATACCTCCCTCTCGGAGGTAGCCCGCCGGCAAAGCCTCTGCTCCTGTGTCCTCCATCCAAACCGGGACGGTTAAATCATTTTGATAATTCGAAATAAGAAGGCAGGATACTTATCTTTTACCACATCAGCTGGAAAAAACCAGCATTTTTTCCAAGAGGGGGCCACAGCGGTAGCGGCCTCCCCGCAGAGAACCGGGCAAAGGTTGCTTTGCCGCATTATCGGACCAAGTCGCGTTAGGGCTAGGAAGAGGGCAGGCGGCGGCGGGAGGTTTCGCCTGTCAGGGCTGGCAGGACCATGGCCAACGCCTCAGGGCTGACTTGGAGGCGTTCATAGGCGCTAAAACCGGCTTCTTGGATGGCTTTTTGCCGCCAATATTGATCCCGCTCCGGGTCTTTGGATTCATAGCCGATCTCGTAATAGACCCGGGCAATCTGGGCCGTGGCCAATAATTTGATGCAGACATAACAGGGTTCCAAGGTGACATACAGCGTGGCGCCTTTAATGGCAACGCCGTGGCGGGCCGCCTGGGCAATGGCGTTGGCCTCGGCATGGGAGGCCCGGCAGAAATTGTATTTGTCAGCATCGGGGATTTGTAAGGCCCGCCGGTGACAATAGGGGCTGCCATCCGGCATGAGTTCATCAGTACAATGAGGGGCGCCGGGCATGGAGCCGTTATAACCGGTGGCCAAAATCTGGCGGTCCTTCACCAACACCGCGCCCGTAGGCCGGGAGTTGCAGGTGGAGCGGGTGCTCACCAGCTTGGCAATGAGCATGAAGTATTCATCCCAGGAAGGGCGCATGCGAAAACCAGGGGTCGAAAGATAATAATAAATCAACAGAAGTTAAGTTATTCCACCATGCCACGTTCGGCCGCCTTTGACTAGCTTGTCCGGGGCCAGCATGCTTTTTCAGGAAAAACAATCCGCCGGCCGTCCAAGCTCCATAGACGTGACATTCCCCAAGGGGCTAAACGACCTCACAGCAGGATCAAAGAGCAATAAATCATCCCAGACAGACTCGATAACAATCTTGAAGATCAAGAGTGTCCGGTAGGCTTCTTGCAGAGCTTGAAAAAGGACGCCAAAAGCCCAAAAAAGCCCTCCTCCCATGGCTTCTTTCCCTTGTCATCCTGAGCATCGCCAAGGATCTGAGATTCTGCGGTCGCTACGCTCCCTCAGCATGACAACATGAGATGGATTTCAGCGATATGAAGGCGCCCTTAACCTTAGGCAAAAACGTTGCCGGACAGGAGTGCTTTAAGATCAGCAGACCAAGGAGTAACCGCCCCCTCCCAACCTTTTGTGGCATCATCCCGGCAGCTTTTCATTACTCAGAGGTCAAACCCTATTTGTTAACTTCTTTGGTAAAAACCCCATGCTGGCCGAATTCGGCGAAAACGAGTTTGCCTTCTTTGAGAACCCCCAGATGTTCCGTGCCATCGGGATTGATGACCCTGACGCCCTCTTTAGTCAGCTCCCATTTGCCTCCTGTGGAGGTTTTATCAGGGCGAAATTCCACCCAAAGGTCGGGCAGGGTGGTGCTCTGCCATTTGCCGATGATATCTTTTTCGGTTGGGCCGCTCTGCCCACAGGCGGAACAAACCAAGACCAAGGTCAAAATTGTCAAGGTGACTCTCAAGAAGTTTTTTGGCATAGCAATCATTCCTTCTATGAACTTACTGTGCTCGCTCCGGTTCTCCTACCGCTGGGGGAGGGCGCAGGTTTGCGGGAGTCTGGGATTGAAGCGTTCGGGGCCAGCCAGGATGGGGCTGCCGATCTTTTGAGCCAAGCCGGTGAGCATGCCGGCAAAGACATAGTTATGGAAGGGATACACGGCATACCAATAGAATAGGCCGCCTAGCCCCTTAGGGAGGAAGCGGGAGACCTCACGGACCTCCACCTGGCCCGGTCCGGCCGGCACGATGGTAAACTCCAGGACAGCTTCCCCCGGCAGCTTCATTTCGGCCAAGAGGAGCAGGCGGCGTTCCGGTTCCACTTCGAGGACCCGCCAAAAATCCACGGCATCTCCCACCCTAAGTTGGCTGGGATGGCGCCGGCCATGCCGAAAGCCACTGCCGCCCAGGAGCCGGTCCAAGGCCCCCCGCAGCCGCCACCAGGTATCACCGAAAAAGTAACCCGTGTCGCCGCCGATGCG
>CAZARS010000044.1:5336-21294 GCA_964487625.1 uncultured Desulfobacca sp. | reverse complement strand
TTGGCTTTTGGCGTCCTTTTTCAAGCTCTGCAAGAAGCCTGCCGGACACTCATGGCCGGAAAAATGTTCTCTTTTGTCTGATCTGATCGATCGAGGGTGGCCAAGCCCTTCCGATCACTGAATTCGAGGAGGCGGCGGGCTGGGCCGTTGGGCCTTTTTGGCCTCGTTTCCACGGGTGGACCGCAGTCATGGCGGTATCTGAGTTTGCGGCAAACCCGGCTTGGCTGATATGCTTGGCCAAGCGGCGGCGGCTGTATTCAGGGGAGAAATTCCCCTGAGCCGGCAAGAAAAAAACTGGGGGGAGTTCAGCCGGGAGTTGTCCGAAAGCAATGCCGAATTATGCAGAAATGTTTTCAGTTCGATGGGGTTGTGATGTCGATGTGCCGTAAAGCGGGCGCTCCACCCTGATATCGTCGGGGCGGAAACTAGAACAGCAGCCGCACCACGAGAACGGCTATCACAATCCCCACCAGATCCGCAGTTAAACAGACCGGCACCAGGTAGCGGGATTTCCTGATGCCCACCGATCCCAGATAAACCGCGATGACGTAAAAGGTGGTCTCGGCGCTGCCTATGATCACCGCGGCGATAGTGCTGGTGAAAGAGTCAGGGCCGTGGGTCTTGAGGATTTCCGTGAAGATCCCCAAGGCCGCAGCATTGGACATGGGTTTCACCAGGCCGATGGAAAAGACTTCTGCCGGCAGGCCCAAAGGTCCGGTGGCTGCCGCAAAAAGAGCTTTAAAAAAATCATGGGCCCCCGAGGCCTGGAAGGTCTTTACCATGATGAAGATGGCCAGGACATAGGGGAAGATGCCGGTGATGATACCGATCCCCTCTTTGGCCCCCGAAACAAAGGATTCATACACCGGGGTGCCCTTGGCAAAGCCATACGCCACCGTGAAGAGAATGAACAGGGGGATGAGGTATTGAAACGACTGTTGCAGGGTTTCCATATCAGGCGTTCCGATCGTAGATTTTTTTGAAGAGGAAGAGGATGCCCACTGCGGTGATGGCCGAAGCCACCGTGGCCACAAAGGTGGGCAGCATGATGCGGTTGGGATTGGCGGAGCCGTAGCTGGCCAAAAGGCCAATGACCGTAAAGGGAATCAACTGCACACTGGCCGTGTTGATGACGATGAACAGCATCATTTCAAAGGTGACGGTGTCGGGCTTGTCATTTAATGTCTGCAAATCCTCCATGGCCCTGATGCCCAAAGGGGTGGCTGCGTTGCCGATGCCCAGGACATTGGCTAGCAGGTTCAGGGTGATGTTGGTAATGGCCGGGTGGCCAGCGGGGAGGCGCCGGAAGAGCAGGGACATGACTGGCCGAAAGAAGTTGGACATTTTATAGATGACGCCGCAATCCTCCAGAATCTTCGTCAACCCCAACCACAACGAGACAATTCCCACCAAGTACAGGCAGACCTCTACCGCAGCCTTCCCGGCTTCGAATAGGGCTTTGGTAAAGGCGTCGATCCGGCCGCCCACCACAGCGAAGAGCACGCTGAGACAGACCAGCACCATCCAGATAACGTTCATGGGTCAATCTCCTTGGAACATCCCCATTGTTTTAGGCTGCTTGCTTATAAAAACCGGCATCCCTGACTGCCCCAGAGCCATATACCGTATTATCGCGTCGTGGCCTGGAGGGCAAGGAAATTGTTACCGCAGGAGGTGTTCGTTGCCCAGGCGGACGTGTCTTATGCCAGCTTGCCGGGCGGTCTGCAGGGCTGCCAAGGCGAACTGCCGGGGGGTGACGGGCAGATCGGTGAGGTAAAACTGGGGGTAAAAGGCCAGGAGGCTGTACGGGATGTCGGGATTAAGGCGGGCGATGAATCTGGCCAGGCCGTGGATCTCCTCCAGGTCCACATACCCAGGCACCAAAAGGGTGCTGGCGGTGAGGAGGGGTACTTCGGGGCGCTCGCCAACACGCTGGGCCAGGGCGGCAAAGTTTTGCAAAGTCTGGGCGTTGCTGACGCCGGTGAGGGCCAGGTGCATTTCCTCACTGAAGGCTTTGAGATCGATCTTGATGACCCCGCCGCTCGCCAGCGATATGTCCGCCAGAGGTTTGAGCCAGCCCGTTTGCATGGCGCCGTTGGTTTCCCAACAGATCCGCAGCCGTCGGCCAGCTTGGGCGGCATGTTCCATAGCCAGTTTGGCCGCAGTCAGGGCGTGGGGGAGTTGGGGCGTGGGGTCACCGCCGAAGTAGCAGATACAGGCGGTGCGAGCGTGGACCGCGTCGGCCAGGGCCGTTGCCGTCACCTGTCGCCCCCGCCCGGTGCACCGTTTGAAATCCCAATTCTGGCAATAGAGGCAGTTGAAATTGCAGGCATGGTAAAAGACTGCCAGGTTGACGTAGCCGTATTCCGGGCCGTCTCGGCAGGCATACCGCGGGTAGCCCCGGCCGGTGCCGCCGGGGCAGAACCAGTCGGCCACGCAATTGGTGGGGAGGGAATCGTCGTACCAGCTTACCCCGGCGCCGGCGGGCGACCCACCCACCAGACGGCCGTCTAGTACCCGCCGGGCGCCGCAATAGCCTACGCCCTCAGTGGGGATGCGACAGGCGTGGCAACACAACGTGCAGAGCTTACCGTCTTGGGCCCGAGGTGGTTCCTCGGGCAGGCCATAGGCCCGCCGGCTGGCCCGGTGCACCTGCTGGAGCTCCGGCCAAATCTGGTCGAAATGCCGCCGCAGGCAGGGGCCGCAGAAGCCCAAGCGGGCGGCAATAAACAGATTGTCGGTACCACAAGAGCGACAACGGGCCATGGGAAACAGCTGAGTGAATTAAGAGCTTATTGCCTCTTTTTCCAGCTCCGACACTTGCAATGCTATACTGGCTCCTGGGTCCTGGTCCCTAACCCCCAACCACTTCCTCCCGAGGCCGGTGAGCAAGGCCGCGGCCGCGGTGAGGCCCACGGTCAGGGCGTTTTCATCCGGGTCGAAATCCGGGGAGTGGAGGGTCTGGCTTTCCACCGCCGGCCCCCGGGTGCCCAGGAAAAAGTAAAAGCCGGGCGCCTGCTGCACATAAAAGGAAAAATCCTCGCTACCCATGACCGGGCGCAGGGGCACCACCGCGGCCTGGCCAAAGCAGTCCTGCAAGATGGCCACAGCCCGGCGGCCCAGTTCCGGGTCATTGCGCAACACCGGATAAATGGTCTGGCTCGCCAGTTCATAGCGGGCGCCGGTGCCGGCCATGAGGCCTTCCAGGAGCCGGTGTGTCCTGGCCAGGATATTCTCCCGCACTTTAGCCTCGTGGTGGCGCAAGGTGCCCTCCAGGACCACATGATCGGCCAGGATGTTATAACGGGACCCTCCTTGGATGGTCCCGAAGGTGAGGACCGCGGGGGCCCGGGCATCTTTACCCTGGGAGATGACCGCTTGCAGGAGGGTGAGGGCCTGGGCTGCAATGACGATAGCATCCACGCCGTGGTGAGGGGTGGCGGCGTGGGCCTGGCGGCCGCGAATCTCCAGGCGGAGGCGGTCCGCCCCGGCCATGACGATATCCGGGCAATAGCCGAGCTGCCCCACCGCCAGCATGGGGGCCACGTGCAGACCCAGGACGGCGGCCACCGGCGGCTTCTCCAAGACGCCTTCCTTGACCATGAGCTCCGCGCCTCCCACCACGCCGGGTGGCAGGCCTTCTTCCGCCGGCTGCAAGATAAAGCGGATCCGCCCAGCCAGTTCCCCTCGCCATTCCTGAAGCAGCCGGGCCGTGCCCAAGGCAATGGCCATGTGCAGGTCATGGCCGCAGGCGTGCATCACCCCCGGATGCCGAGAAGCCCACGGTTTGTCCGGAGGCTCGCTGATGGGCAGGGCGTCCATATCGGCCCGCCAGGCCAGGGTGGGGCCGGGTCTGGCCCCCACGAGGTCCGCCACTACGCCGTGTCCGGCCACCCGGTCTTGCACCGCCAGCCCCAGTCCCCGGAGATAATCTGCCACCACCCGGCCGGTGCGCTCCTCCTGGTTAGAAAGTTCGGGATACATATGCAAGTCCCGGCGCAGCCGCTGCACCTCGGGGAAGAGGGCTTGGGCGGCCTCGGCCAGACGGGGGTAAGAAAGTTCAGTGGGCGTCACGGCCTCTCCTGGGCGATGAGAAGGATTTTAGAATGATTATAACGGGAGAATCCCGCCGGCGAAAAGCAAAAAGATGTTGGCAGGTTGATATCCAGGTTCGGTCAAGCAGATATGTGGCAAGCCTATCCTGATCTTTGCCCGCAAAAGTGGGGGGAGAGAAAGTTAGAGATTCCCAGGCGAAAACTGATTGGTCCAGGCGGTCACGTCTGGGGTTGGCAAAAGAGCCCGCCCAAACCATGAATGGCTAAGGTATAACCGGATTGATCCTGCCTCCTGCCAACTCCCGGTTTTTGTTTCCATAACCTTTTGCCCCTTAACCCTTGATACTGAACCCTCGCACTTTGCCCATCGACATCCGGTGGCAGGCTCCCCCTGTTCACTTTCGTAAACAGTGAAAACATGATCAACGGAACCGGCGTCCTCTCTTTTAACTACGAGATGAGCCAATGTCCTTTTTTAACTATCTGAATTATCGTGAGTTTTAAAATATGTATTTAAACCTATTTTGCTATCGAATAACATACGCATCTAATGTCAAATTTTTTTGCCATTTTTTATGAAATGGCCAAAAAAAGGAGTCATTTTTTTAATCACAGCAAAGTTACCATGAATTTTCAGCGTTTTTTCGGCCGGGCCCGGTGGCGGAAGTTAAAAGAAAATTAAGTAAGGAATATCAGAATATTAACAGATGCCAATCCGTTTTCGTGCTGACTGTTTTTAGTCATGGCACATTATTTGCATTTAAAAAAATTAAAAAAATCACATTCTATGCAAAGGAGGCGTTATGAATCGCTCTATCCGCATGCTGCCTTTTTCAGTAGCGTTTAGTTTAACTTTAAGCGTGCTTATTGGGCAACCCTTCATAGTTGCACAGAAAGTCTGGGCCGAATCCCCAATAACCTGGTATGGGGCGGATGGCGGCTATGGGGAAGACGGCGGTGACGTGCTCATGGAGAATGTCGCCGATGAAGGATACGAGATTTATCAGCACGCCATAGGCGGCCGGGGTGGCTCGGGCGATGATCTTCGAGCACCAGGCCGGGGTGGAAACGCTCAGTCTTCTTTTTTTTAATCAATTCCCTAGAGTCCATAGAAAGATTAGAGCTCAAGGCCATAGGGGGATCAGGTGGGCAAAGCATCTCGGGTAGTGCTGTGGCCGCTGGTCAAGGTGGCGTTGGCCGCGTTACCTTTGGACTTCCTTCTTACCCTTTGGTTGAGGTATTTCATGGAATTTGTCAAGTTACCGCAGTGGGTGGAGATGGCGGGACGTCCTATGGCAGTGGGCCTGGTGGGGCTGGGGGCCCCGCATTTCTCAAACCCATGATTGGTAATTTCAGGCGCATGGAATTGTCTGCGTATGGCGGCAATGGGGGGGATTCTCATGGATCAGGTCAGGGAGGGGCCGGGTCTTCACTTTCTCTTGAGAATTTTTCTGATTTAGGTCCGTATGAAATAACTGAATACTTTTTTTGCCGTGCGCAAGGCGGCGCTGGCGGTGACGCCTACGGCTCCGGCAACGGTGGGCCAGGTGGACAGGTTACTTATCATCATGTGGGGGGCGAAGCAGAAGGCATAGGTGGCAAGGGTGGTTCTACTTGGGGGGGTGGACAAGCAGCATCGGGAGCAGATGTTAGTATAAATATAGAAAGAGCAAGTTTCTTGAGTAATTTGTTTAATCATGCAACTGCCCGAGCTCGAGGAGGCAAGGGGGGGAACGCATATAACGCATATCTTGGCGGCCAAGCCGGGAATGGTGGCGCTGCTAGTGCCCGCGCAGGGCTTTTGGCAGAGGCTTATGGCGGAGATGGCGGGGATATTTATCAGAGCCCCGGCATGTCTGCCGGTGCGGGGGGGCGTGCCGAGGCTATCTCTGAACTTATTTATCTTCAGGAGTCGTATTCTTACCAATTTCGTGCCCTTGCAGTCGGCGGCAAAGGGGGGGATGTCCGCAGTGGGGTGGGAAATGGTGGCGATGGCGGTCAAGCTTTCTCTTCGTGGGTTGAAAAAGTCCCAGACGATCAGTCTGTATACTTAGAGATAGTCGCCATTGGCGGAACAGGTGGCCAAGGCCAGGGGGCTGGCTTCCGCGGGGGGCAGGGTGCCGGCGTTGCGGCAGATTTAGTTTGGATTCGTAAGAGTATTCATGGTAGCCATAGCATCAAATTCCAGGGAGGAGATGGCGGCCTGGGTATCAATGAGGCGCGCGGCGGAGATGGCGGCGACGTCAGACTTAGCCATAATATTGTAAAAGGACGACACGGCTTTGATAACCACAATTATAACTTACAAGGTGGCCACGGTGGCGATAGTGACCTGCTCGGGGGGCGCGGCGGCAATGTAGTTTATGATGTGAATATGAGAACCCCAATTACGGAGAATTTTGATGACATAACAATAGACGCCCGAGGCGGCAATGGCGGCAATGGCCTGCCGGGCACCGATGCCTCCGGGGGCCCAGGCGGCTTTTCAAACGTCAATTTAAGTTATAATGTTAACGATGGTGTTCCTACCTTGTCCAAGATGGCGGTGATACATGGTGGGCAAGGAGGAGATGCAGCTGGAAATGGCAATGGCGGCGCAGGCGGACAAGCTCTTCTTAATTCCCAACTCTCTAATATACATAAGTATCAAGAGGTTCAAGGAGGTAAGGGTGGTTCGGCTTATGGTCGCGGCCATGGCGGCCTAGGAGGTCGCGCCGAATATAAGCTGAAAGCTTGTTGTGTGATTGATTCTCCCGATTCGCCAAAATATTTAGCAATTGTCAGTGGAGGTGCCGGCGGCGCCTCTAACATGGGCAAGGGCGGCGATGGTGGCGATGCTTCGGCCGAATTTGAAATTTCCTCCGGTTGGGCTTATCAAAATCAACCTATTACTGTCTTAAGTAAAGGGGGCCAGGGCGGATTTGCGAACAGCGGCCTTCACGGCAAAGGAGGCTCGGCCCAGACTTTAGTGAAAGTGGGGAGACTCAGTGATCCCTTTGTGGCCGAAGCCATCACTACGTCAGCTCAGGGAGCGGAGGTGCGCGCCAAGGCAGGAACTCCGTCTACCCCTTTACCGACGACGATATTTGCCCGGACTACTGAGGCACAGGGGCTGGTTTCCCTCAAAGAAGCTGCAGAGCGGCAAGCGGTGGCGGCCGGCACTCTCTTGCCAGCGGCTGATGAACTCAGCTCCTTGTTGGCAGGCTTAACCACTGTACCAGCCGCCTTTGCCGATCACAAGCAAGTCCTGGGTTATGGGGTCATGGGCAGTATGGCAACCGCCGCCACTCCTGCTTTGACTTATAATCTGGCGGTGGAGTATAATTTCCCGAAGGCGTCGCTGGCTTTGGATAAACCAATTTTACTTGGCCTCCTGGGCACTCACGCGAACTTGCCAGCTTTTGAGCAATTAACCTTTACCGTCTTGGCGGATACTCATACTCTTCTCAGCCGCACTTTCCTCGCTGCTGAGGAAGCTTTTGATTTCTTCAATGATGCCGTGGTTGATCTCGGCTTCTGGACGGCAGATCAGAGCAGTAACCATTCCTTAATTTTCTTGGCCAGCATCACGGGCTCTCCCGGCGCCGAATTTTCTTTTAATTTTATTTGGGGGCAAACCTGTCCAGCATCTGCAGTCCCTTTGCCTCCCAGTATTTTGCTCTTGGGAATTGCCTTGATCAGAACTTATTTCAAAACTGCTTCAAGGCAATGATGATACCGACAAGATGAAAAAACCTTGATTAGCCGTCAGCAGACCGGCGACTAAACAATCCTCTGCTCCTCCTGAGGGGGGCTGCAGGTGGCTAAACTCCAGGGCAATAAAAAATTGCTTTCTAACGAAATCATAGCGGCAAATCGATCTGATCATGCTTAACTTAATTTTTAAGAGGAAAATCGGTCGGGGGGTGGCCAGGGCCGCGCTGGCCAAGAAATCTCCCCTGCCGTTGCATTTTACTTGACTATTGGATTTTTTTCATTAACTATAAGGAGTATACAGGCCAACATCACACAATTTCCTAAAGGAGGGAAGGTATGCGGTCTAAAATCGCAGTCGTACTGGTGCTCGCCTTGGCCATGTCTTTTTCGGCCAGCTTGGTATTTGCCGAGAAGCTGATCTGCATCTCCAACAAAGATCTGAAAGGTGAATTAACCGTGGGCGAGTGCCTGGCTCGAGGTGACAAATTCGCCGTTGTTGACAAATACGGCGTGCCCCAGGTCCTCGAGGGAGAAGCCCTGGCCGTCTTCAAAGCCTTAAACCCTGGCGCCCTGCAAATGAAGGCCTTCGGCATGGGCAATATTAAGATAGCTCCCGACATTCCGGTCATTCAGGATCGTACCCCGTAACCATAAGTATTGACCGATAATTGGGTGGATTGGGGTATCGTTTTCTGCACATAACCCGTAAGCCCCAGGCTAGACTTGGCCTGGGGCTTACGTCTTTCTCCTCCGTGGCAACTTCCGCAATTTTTCCTAAAACTATCTGCCTTCTTCCCTAAAAATCCTGGCCGCCGCTGCCACGGGAAATTCTTGCCCCCCCTTTCAGCTTCCTGAGCTATCACGAGTGATCAGATAAATTTCAAGAAATCCTTGATCGGGCCGATAAGATAAGTGTTGGCAGGAATCTTTGACCGAAGCTAGGAAAAAATCTCTAACTCCACTATAAGCAGCGTGGTCAGGATGCCAAAAGAGGGGAACATGGGCAAGAAAAGAAACTACCATATCTTGGTGGCGGATGATGAGCCGGCCGTGCGTCAGGTGCTCCGTGACCTCATTATAGCCCTGGGTCAAGAGTATACCGTTTACACTGCGGCTGATAGTTTTGAGGCCTTGAAGTTGATACAGAGCCTCTCCCTGGATATGGCCTTGATTGATATTTTTATGCCGGGTCTAAACGGTTTTGAGTTGATCAAGGAATTACGGGGCAAATATCCCCATCTCAAGATCGTCGTCATCACCGGTCAGCCTTCCTATAACATGGTCTTGGAGGCCCTGCGGCTGGGAGCCGCCGATTTCCTGCCCAAACCCATTTCCTTGGCTGAATTGCGCCGCATCCTGGCAACCCTGGAGGTCCCTGAGCAAGAGGTCAAGGAGGCAGGGACCCTGGCCTCTATCCCAACCCGTATTCATGAGAAAACCCAGCAAACCCATGAGCGGCTACAGGAGCAGCATTTTCTCCATACCATCGGGGAGAAATTGGCCGATATTCACTCTCCCCGGGAATTATACGTCTTCCTCACAGACATGGCTCTCTCCCTGAGCGGCGGCAGTCAGGCGAGGTTTTTTCTTTACGATCAGGAACAAGGCCAACTGCAGCTGGTCTCCCAGAGCACGGAGACTCGGCCTTTGATCCTCAATCTACAAGGCTCGACCGGCCAGAACAGCTCCGCCACATTACGACCGCCGGCTTCCACTGGCCAGAGCCTTAAGTTACCCTTAAAAATGCGAGGTGAACTCCTGGGGGTTCTGCAAGTCGACAATCACCCGGGCTGCCGGTTCGATGATGCGGTCCCCGGGCAACTAGCCCTCCTCGGGGATCGTTTTGTTTTAGCCCTCGAGAATCTGACGCTGCAGGAAAGCGTCTTCACTAACCTCTATGATACGTTGCGGGCCCTCATCAACTCACTGGAAGCCCGCGACCCTTCTACCCGCCATCATTCGGTGCGGGTCACCGGCATTGCCACTAAGTTTGCTGAAAAGATGGGGTTGTCACCTGCTCTGGTGGATTCCCTGCGCCGGGCCGGTGCCCTCCACGATATCGGCAAAATCGGTATTCCCGATGCCATCCTGCTCAAGCCCGGTCCGTTGACGCCCGCCGAGATGGAAATCATCCGGCAACATCCCGTCATCGGCGATAATATCGTGGCGCCGCTGCATCTCTTACCCCGGGAAAGGGCCATCGTACTCCACCATCACGAACGGTGGGACGGGAAAGGTTACCCCCTCGGCCTCAGGGGAGAAGAAATTCCCCTGCTCTGTCGGATCATCGCCCTGGCCGACGCCTATGACGCCATCATCTCCGAGCGGCCTTATCGATCTCGCCGCTCCCATCATGAAGCCCTGAAAGAGATCCTAAACTGCGGCGGCACCCAGTTCGACCCAGACCTGGCTCAGCAATTTGTCGAGGTCATGAGCCGGCCTTTTGTGCAAAAAGAGCTCCAGAACCTGGAAGCAGAGCTGGCCAGCAGCCAGCCCCATATTTCCAAGCAACAGTTCCAGCAGTTGCTCAGGAAAATCCATCATAACGTTATTTTTCCCAGCAAAGGCAAGAACCGCCCTTCTCTGTTTCATAATTGATACCAAAGGCAATATACAAGATATTTCACTCCCCTGTACCGCGGGTCTCTCCCCCTCAACCGGGGGCGAGGGACTTGGGGAATAAAAAGACAAGAGGGCGCCACGTTATCTGGGGCAAAAAAAAGGAATGTCCGCAAGGGTGGAAGTTGCTTGTGGACAGCCAAAAACCTTAAGTGTAAAGTATTGCAGTGTCAGAACACCAGGCCCGGCCACCCTCTGACCGCCGTGTCAGGCCGCAGCATTGCGCCAGGCGCTGGCTGGAATCAGGCCCAAGAGTAGCTGCCTCCCAGTTAGGAGGTCTAAGACGATGACTCGGTCTTCGCAACCTCAGGAACATCGAGAGCAAACTGATGAGCGTACCCAGGTTATACCCTCCTCGGAAGTCCTTCTGGCCGTCCTGACGAAATATTTCCGCCAGGCCATGGTGGGTCGACGGATTGCCGGGATCGTTCACGCCTTAAACACCCCGTTGCAGGTGCTCCTGATGCAGGCGGAGCTCATGGGCCGCAAACTGCAGGATGAAGAGGCCAGCTTTGCCCCCCAATTGCCCCCGGAACTCCTCCCCCTGTGGCAAGACTCCTTCACTTACCGACAACGCAAAAACCAGCAGCTCAGCGACATGGCCGACAAAATCCAGGAAATCGTCAATTGGCTGAAATATCACACCCTCCACGAAGACCAACACGGCCCCCGGGCCATTGACCTGAATGAGCTGATTCAGTCCGAATTGCAGGGTTATCTCTTGGAGAAATTTTTTAAAAACCAGATCAACAGGCGCCTCCTGTTCCAGGATCAGCTGCCCCCCATCATGGGCTATTATATTGATTTCAGTCAGAGTTTCTGCATCCTGGTGGACAACGCCGTGGAGGCCTTGCAAGGCGTCAGCGCTCCGATCCTCACCATTGCCACTTCCTTGGAGGATGGCTATCGCGTCATTGCTGTCGGCGACAACGGCCCCGGCATCCCCCCTGAGCACCACCGGCAGTTGTTTACTCCTTTCTTCACCACCAAACACTCTCCCACCACGCCTCGGGCTGGTCTGGGTCTATTCTTTGCCAAACAGCTGCTGGCTCCTTATGGCGGCCAGATTCACTTCACCAGCCAACCCGGCGAGACCTGGTTCCGTATCCTCCTCCCCTAAGAAATCCAAAGGCGGCAAAAACCATGCACAGACCCCCAAGGGGCAGCGTGGGGATGCAAAAAGGTTAATGATTAAAGGTTAGGGGCCAAAGCCGGGAGCAGGGGAAGCAGATGCTTTTCTCCTCAGCGGCTCAGCCCTTGCCGTTGCAGCCCTTTTAAGGAATTATGTTTCGCCTTAAACGCCTCTACATCGAAGCTGCAGCCCTCCCTGATCCAGTAACTCAGCGGGTGCGCCAGCGCCTCCGGCACCTGCCCAGCGAAATCATCGCGTCCCGGGAAGTGCTGCGGCCTTCTGGTCCCCTCACCCCGGCCCAGATCGGCGCAGCCAAAGAAACCCTGGTCCTGGCTCGGCAGAAGGGGCCATTCTGGCGGGCCTGCCCCGGTACCAAAGAGTATATCTGCTGCGGCTACCAGACCCTCCAGGTCATGACCGGCTGCCCCCTGGACTGCAGCTACTGCATCCTGCAGAGCTACTACAATTTCCCGGCCATCACCGTCTTTACCAACTGGGAAGATTTATGGGAGGAGATGGCGGCGCGGGCAGCGGCTCCACCCGGCCGGGTCTGGCGGGTGGGCACCGGAGAGTTCGGAGACAGCCTGGCCCTGGATGAGCTGCTGGGCCTGAACCGGGAGCTCATCAGCCGCCTGGCCCAATGGCCCAAGGTCATCCTGGAGATCAAGACCAAATGGCATCGGGTGGAGCCGCTGCTGGAGCTGGGGCCCCAGCCCCGGGTCATCTTTGCCTGGTCCCTAAACCCACCCCGCCTCATCGGCCAGGAAGAGCACGGCGCTGCCTCCCTGGCCGCCCGCCTGGCCGCGGCGCAGAAGGTCGCCCAAGCCGGGTTTCGCCTGGCCTTCCATTTCGATCCGCTGATTTATTATCCGGGCTGGGAGGCGGACTACCGGCAGGTGGTGGACCAGCTCTTGGCCACCGTCCCGGCCGGGGCCATTGCTTGGCTCAGCCTGGGGACCTTCCGCTTCCTGCCGGCCCTGAGAGACCTCATCCGGGCCCGCTTCCCGGCCAGCCCCATCGCCGACGAGGAATTCATCACTGCCCTGGACGGCAAACAGCGGTACTACAAGACCCTCCGGGCCGAGATGCTCGCTTGTCTCGGAGAGTATATCCAGACCCAGGCGCCGTCGGTGTTTGTGTACCTGTGCATGGAGAGTCCCTGGATGTGGCGCCAGGTGTTTGGTTACATGCCCACCTCCCAAACCTTGGCAGCACAATTAGATTTCCGAGTCGCAGACTTTTCCATCTTGTCTCGTAGTTGATAACATAAGTAACCGGCAGGCTTCTTACAAAGCTTGAAAAAGGACGCCAAAAACCAAAAAAACCCTCCACCGAGGGCTTCTTTTCTCTTGTCATCCTGAGCGAAGCGAAGGATCCGAGATTTTTCGGTCGCTACACTCCCTCAGAATGACAAAATGAGACGGATACAACGGACATAAGAGATACCAAAGCCCCATCACCTTTATGCAAAAACATTGCCGGACAGTAATGAATTAATGATGCTTTTAGTATAATGTGCCGATAACAATTATACTATACCAAGGGTGCCAAGTTTCGGTGGCAGGTCTGACGACCAATCTAATCATGTCAGGCTAAGCCCAGAAGGATGGCAGACCAAGAATATTCAAGGAGATGGCTATGAAAAAATTCACCGGCCGGATATTAGGGTTATTCATTCTGGTAATCATTCTGCAGGCTTCCGAGGAACTCTTTGCTACCGAGCAGCGTGGTATACCAACCATCCAGCAAGATCAAAAAGTGGCGACCTCAACCGCGCCAACCCCTACCAGTAGCAAAAGTCCCGGCTTTTCCTGCTGCTCAAGTCGGCAGACCGTTACTGGCACTAGAGAGCTGACCACACCGGCCACGATCCCGAGCACGTCGACCTCTGGCAGCCGGCCTTCCGACCGCCTGAAGCAAGACAAGGCAGAGGTGGAGGGTATTATCAATCCGGACGGGAAGGATGTCCCTTACCCCACGGATTCCAAAGGAAACCTCATCCCTTGGTTACCAGATGAAGTCAAACAGGATCCCAAAGCGGGGTGGGCCTATATCGATAAGAAAGCTGCAGAGGAAGGCATGGATAGGGATGAATATATTGAATATCGACGCCGCCAAGAAATGGGACGCAAAGGAAAGAACTGGTAATGTTTGCCATCGCTCTATGGTGGGTAACCTGTTGCTATGCCTTTTTTTAGGCCCGAGTTGGGTCCTGAGGCGCTGCCGACAGGATGGAAATGGCAAACCCTCATCGGTCGGGCCCGGTGAGGCCGCGATAGGTGGCCAGGCCGAACCAGGCCCAGTTGTTGCCGTAGTAATCATCGGGGCGGTTAAAAAAGCCGCCCTCAGGACCTTCTTGATAGAAGCCGAGGATTTTCTCTACCGCCTGGCGGGCCAGGGGCCGATCCCCCACTGCCAGGGCCGCAGCCACCAGGCTGGCGTAGAGGACGGGGCTGTCATAATCCACCAAAGGACGGCCGTCATAGGCATAAATAGCCCGGAGGCCGCTCTGCTTGGGCCACTCTTGCCGGACAAAGGGCAGGAAATGCTCTGAGAGCCATTGTCGGGCCTGCTTGTCCTGAAACCACATCCCGGCCAGGCCCACCCGCCAGGGGGTGCGAATGGCATCCCAGCCGAAGTCCGCGGACTGCTCTGGAGCTGGGACAAAAACTTCTTTCTCTTGTAGGAGACACCAATCCGGTACCAGGCCGACACCGCTTTGGTCCCCCAACCGTTGGCTCAGGTGCCGCAGCGCGGCGTAGGCCTGTTCTGCCAACTTCAGCCAACGCCGGTCACCTTGAGCCCAATAAAAGACCTCAAACCAGGCTATGGCAAAATAGGAAGGATTGAGGAGCAAGGGGAGTTGGGTAGGTGCCCAGTCCCCAGGGGTCAGCCACAAGCGTCCGGCTGCATCCTCAGCAGTGCAATAGGTCAGGATATCCTTGAGCACCAGCTGGGCCTTTTCTTGATACAGCGGGAGGCTGCCGGTGGGCTGCCCCCACCGTTGATGAGCCAGCAGCAGGGCCAGGGCATAGTCCAGGTCGGCATCGGTGGCGCTGTTGGCATCTAGCACTCGCCACTCCCCCCCTTCATCCTGGCCGAAATGCCAGGCCAGGAGATGGCGGCCCTTGGTCCGCTGTTGCGACAGGTTTGCTTCGGTCCAGCCGTAGACCCGGTCAAAGGTGGCCTGATCATTGCTCCACACCGCCCGCAGCAAGGCATAGGCTTGCCCTTCGGAAATGCTGTCCCGCCCATTCTCCGGCCGCACCACCCGGCCGTCAGCCTGGATAAAGTGGTTTTTATAAAACTGCCAACTGGCCGCCAGAACTGCGTCGAGCTTTTCCTGGAGGGGTGCGTCGGGATTTCCTTGCTGGCAGGCCAGGCTGCCCCAACTGAGTGCCAGCAGGAGCCAACCCAGCCACCGGAGGGTTTGCTGCTTACGCCGGTAGCCTCTACTTCCTCGGGACATGTCACCTCCGGGGTTCATAATCAGTGGCCGGTGATTAGTGGTTATTGCTTGGGACGGCTAAGAGGCCCTGCCCCTCTAACCCTCGACCAGTAATTATTTTTTCCCTTGTTACGCTGCTATTCAGGCTATATACTGTGGACATGCAAGAAAATATGCCCATAACCAAGATTCGTCTGGGAGTCAGTGCCTGCCTCCTGGGG
This sequence comes from uncultured Desulfobacca sp., assembly GCA_964487625.1. Taxonomy (GTDB): domain Bacteria; phylum Desulfobacterota; class Desulfobaccia; order Desulfobaccales; family Desulfobaccaceae; genus Desulfobacca. The sequence continues at coordinate 6,123 of CAZARS010000044.1, read as the reverse complement.
CAGCCGGTGCGTTTTGACGGCGCCCATAAACATGACCGGTTCATTACTGATACCCTGGGCCAATACGTGGAGTTTGTGCCCGTCTGCCCGGAAGTGGAGTGCGGTCTGGGTGTGCCCCGGGAACCCATGCGGCTGGTGGGAGATATTGATAACCCTCGCCTGGTGACTGTGCGGAGCCACATCGATCACACCGACCGCATGCAAACCTGGGCCAGGCGTCGGGTCCAGGAGCTGGAGGCTGAAGATCTGCATGGCTTTATTTTCAAGAGCGAATCCCCCAGCAGTGGCATGGAACGGGTCAAGGTCTATAATGATAAGGGCATGGCCGTGAAAAAAGGGGTGGGCCTGTTTGCCCGGGCCTTCATGGAGCATTTCCCGCTGCTGCCGGTGGAAGAAGAAGGGCGCCTCCACGACCCCAAATTGCGGGAGAATTTCATCGAGGCCATCTTTACGTTTAAACGGTGGCGGGATACCCTGAAAGCTGGCGCAGGACGCCGGGAGTTGGTGGAATTTCATACCCGTCATAAGCTCCTTCTCTTGGCCCACAGTCCCGAAATCTATCGGCAGATGGGGCAGTTGGTGGCAAACTTGCAAGAGGGCACTTTGCCGGCCATCATCCAACGCTATCAGGAACTGCTCCTCAGCTGCCTACGCCTCAAAACCACCGTCAAGAAAAACGCCAATGTATTATACCATCTCATGGGTTATTTCAAAAAAGAACTTTCCCCCGATGAGAAGCAGGAACTGCTGGAGGTCATCGACCATTATCGCAACGGTTTGGTACCCC
>CAZARS010000044.1:0-5326 GCA_964487625.1 uncultured Desulfobacca sp. | reverse complement strand
TTGTGCCCATAACCCTCATCAACCATTATGTGCGCAAATATAATCAGCCCTATCTCAAAGAGCAATATTACCTGCGGCCCCATCCCCTGGAGCTGCAGTTGCGCAACCATGTGTAAAAGGGACGAGGGCGGAGCACCGGCTAAGGCTTGCGGCCCCAGAACCGCCAGACAATTTTCTTAAGGATTGAGCGAGTCAGGTTTAAGTTAAGGGCAGACATTAGTGTCCGGCAGGCTTCTTGCAGAGCTTAAAAAATGACGCCGAAAGCCAAAAAAGCCTTCCACCAATGGTTGCTTTTCTCTTGTCATCCTAAGCGTAGAAGGAGCTGAGATTCTTCGGTCGCGACGCTACTTCAGAATGACAGAAGGAGACGGATATAAGAGATACCAAGGCGCCATCAACTTTCTGGAAAAACGTTGCTGGACAATATTGAAAGGCAATACCGGTCTCAGAGTAAAGAAGGAATTAATCGATGCGCTTCCTCATCATCGGCGGCACCCGAGGGATTGGTCAACAGACCGTATTGCAGGCCTTGGCCCAAGGCCATGAGGTCACTGTCCTGGCCCGGCAACCGGCCAAGGTAACGCAGCAACACAAGCGCCTGACTATCCGACCCGGCGACATCCTTTCCCTGGATAGCGTTGTTCAGGCCATGGCGGGGCAGGACGCTGTCCTGGTCACCATCGGCATCCCGCCCGCCTGGCGGCCGGTTACGGTCTTTTCGGCAGGGATAGAAAACGTCCTGCAGGCCATGGCCCAACACGGGGTACAGCGCCTGTTAGCCGTTACCGGCATCGGCGCTGGCGACAGCAAAGGCCACGGCGGCTGGTTCTATGACCGCCTCTTCCGTCCCCTGCTCCTGGGACGCATCTATGCAGATAAAGACCGCCAGGAGGAAATCATTCGCCGGAGTCCGGTGCAGTGGACCATCGTCCGGCCAGGTTTCCTCACCAACGGCCCGTTAACGGGGAAATATCGGGTCATTACTGATCTGACCGGCGTCACCTGCGGGAAGATATCCCGGGCCGACGTGGCCCATTTTCTCCTACAGGAAGTGGTGGCTAATAAATACATCGGCCAGACACCGCTCCTCATGTATTAAACGGGTCCAGGGTTAAAGGTCCTGGCAACCGGAGGTGCTTTGGCCCATGGCTAGACCTCGTTTGGCAAGCGAGTTGACGGCCAAAAATAACGCTCAAAAAACTGGGAATAATAGCGCAGGACGATGCAGACTGAATCCTCATTGAGCCTCACCGCCCGGATCGTTAGGGCCTTTCTCACCTCCAAACTCCCCATCATCTTTATCTTGATCTCCCTCTTATCAGGTTTTGCTGCCCTCTATGCCACCCCCAGGGAAGAGGAACCCCAGATCGTGGTGCCCATGGCGGATATTTTTATTCAGTTTCCCGGGGCCAGCGCCGAGGAAGTGGAAAACCTGGTCACCATTAATTTGGAAAAAAAACTCTGGGAAATTGATGGGGTAGAATACGTTTATTCGGCCTCCCGGCCCGGGGGGGCGGTAGTCACGGTGCGCTTTTATGTGGGCGAGGACCGGGAAAACAGCCTCATCAAGCTTTACAACAAGGTCTGGTCCAATATCGATCAGGTGCCGCCGGGCGTCACTGGCTGGGTCATCAAGCCGGTGGAGATAGACGACGTGCCCATCGTCACCGTCACCCTGTATAGCGATCGGGCGGCGGACATGGAGCTGCGGCGAGTGGCCGACGAAATCCTGCACCGTTTGCAGAGCATTCCCGATACCGGACGATCCTACATAGTGGGAGGCAGACCCCGGGAGTTGCGGATCCTTTTGGACCCGGCACGTCTAGCCTTTCAGCGGGTCTCGGCGTTGGAGGTCTTGCAGGCCCTGAAGGGGGCCAACGTCAATCTGGCGGCAGGCAGTTTTAATGTGGCCAACCGGGAGTTGCTCCTGGAGGCCGGGCCATTCCTGCGCTCCGCCGCCGACCTGGAGTTTATCCAAGTGGGCCAGTTCCAGGGTCGGCCCATTTATCTCAAAGATGTGGCCCAGGTCCTGGATGGCCCGGGTGAGATTACCACTTACACCCGTCATGGCTTTGGCCCGGGGGCGTCTCATGATGTTCATCTGAAGGATGATCCCCTTAGTCAACCTGGGGCCAGTTATCAGGCAGTGACCATCGCCGTGGCCAAACGCAAGGGCACCAACGCAGTCTGGGTCGCCGAAGGTCTCCTCAAGAAAATCAAGGAATTGCAACAGACAGTCATCCCCGCCGACATCAAAGTGTTGGTGACCCGGGATTATGGCAAAACTGCCAACGACAAAGTCAATGAGCTGGTCAAGCATCTGATCGTCGCCATTGTCAGCATCATTGCCTTGTTAACCGTGACATTAGGCTGGCGGGAGGCCCTGGTGGTGGCCTTGGCTGTTCCCATGACCTTGGCCATGACCCTCCTGGGCAATTATCTGGTGGGCTATACCATCAACCGGGTGACCCTCTTTGCCCTGATTTTGTCTTTGGGTCTGTTGGTGGATGACCCCATTGTGGATGTGGAGAATATCCACCGGCATTTCAAGTTGCGTCAGGAGCCGCCTTTAGACGCCACCCTGACCGCGGTGGATGAAGTGCGGCCGCCCACGATCCTGGCAACCTTTACGGTTATTGTCTCCTTCCTGCCACTGTTTTTTGTCACCGGCATGATGGGCCCCTATATGGCCCCCATGCCCTTCAATGTGCCCCTGGCCATGATCATGTCTCTGGTGGTGGCCTTTACGGTCACGCCTTGGGCTGCCTATCACATGCTGCGGCATGAGGCGGAAGTGCCGGCCCCACCCTTTGTCTTACATGACAGCGGGATCTATAAAATCTATCGTCGCATTCTGACGCCGTTTTTGGAGAGCCGCCGGCGGAGTTTCCTGCTCCTGGGTAGCCTGACCCTGGCCCTGCTCCTCTGCCTGGGGGTGGTCTTGTTGCAATGGGTGCCCATGAAGATGCTCCCCTTCGATAATAAGAACGAACTGCTCATCTTGGTGGACATGCCAGCGGGTACCGCCTTGGAAGAGACCGACCGGGTGGTGCGGGAACTGGAGCAATATCTGGCCACGGTCAACGAAGTGCGGGATTTCCAGTCCTATGTGGGGCAGGGGGCACCCATTGATTTCAACGGCATGGTGCGGCATTATTATCTGCGCCAATATCCGTATCAGGCCGATATCCGGATCAACCTGCTGGATAAAGAGGAGCGCCGCTGGAAGAGTCATGAGATCGCTCTGCGGCTGCGGCCGGAGATCGAAGCCATCGGCCAGCGGTTGGGGGCTAACCTGAAGATCGTGGAAGTGCCCCCAGGACCGCCGGTCCTCTCCACCCTCGTGGCCGAGGTATACGGGCCCTTGGGCAGCAGTTATGCAGAGCAGATCAGAGAAGCCAAGAAGGTCCGTCAACTGCTGACCCAGATCCCCAAGGTCGTGGATATTGATGATACTGTGGAAGCGGATCAGGTGAAATATGTCTTTGTCACAGACAGAGTCAAAGCCGCCCTGCACGGCATCTCCACCCAGGCTATTGCCCAGACCGTGGCCCTGGCTGTGGGGGGCACCTCTCCCGGCATTGCCCACCAACCCCAGGAACGCACACCCTTGGCCATGACGCTGCGGCTCCCCCGGGAGGCCCGGCTCACCCCTCAGGACCTGAATCTCATCCACCTCAAGGGTTCAGACGGCTCCCTGGTCCCGTTAAGTGAATTGGGCCATCTGGAGGAGACCTTGGAAGATAAAACGATTTATCGCAAGAATCTGGAGCGGGTAGTTTTTGTTACGGCTGAAATGGCGGGGCAGTCGCCGGTGGAGGCCATCTTTGATCTCAAGGCCAAGCTGCGACAATCTCCTCCGTCTCCGGGTTTCTGGGTGGACCTGGCCGGAGAGGGTGAATGGAAAATCACCGTGGACGTTTTCCGGGATCTGGGCCTGGCCTTCCTGGGGGCCCTCATTATGATCTATATCCTTTTGGTCCATGAAACCCAGTCTTTTGGCATGCCCTTGGTCATCATGGTGGCCACCACCTTGACCATGATCGGCATTATTCCCGGCTTCCTGCTCCTCAATCTCGTGGCGGGCGGTCCCATCCAGGGCTACCCCAATTCCATTTTTTTTACCGCCACCGGCATGATCGGCATGATTGCCCTGGCCGGGATCGTGGTGCGCAACTCCATTATCCTTATTGACTTCATTCACCTCCGCCTTAAAGAGGGCCTGACCCTGAAGGAGGCGGTAATTGAATCAGGCGCGGTGCGCTTCATGCCCATCCTCCTCACGGCCGGCGCGGCCATGTTCGGCTCATGGGTCATCACCCTGGACCCGGTCTTCTCGGGCCTGGCCTGGTCCTTTATCTTCGGCATCTTTGCTTCTACCCTGTTCACCCTGGTGGTGGTGCCAGTCATTTATTACCTGATCTATGGCCCCAAAGAGGGAAAAACTTGACCTTTTGCACAGAGATGCTTACACATAAAATAATCCATTATCATCCGGCAACTTTGGCTTTGCCCTGTTGAGCCATACCATAAGGTAAGAGAGGACCCTAGAGGAGCGGCTCTGGGGCTTGCCTTGATTAGGTCTCACTGTATATTATGATGACCTTTCCGGATGGACCCAGATGACGCCCTGTTCTCTGTCGAGTCGGAGGAGCCTGCCGCCATGTCAAGACGGGTTGTGATCGATGAAGAAGCTTGTGTCTTCTGTGGCACCTGCGCTGCGCTTTGCCCAGAAGTTTTCAAGTTGAATGAGGCCAAACAAAAGTCTGAGGTCATCAAGCCCGAGGGCGGTCCCACTGATCTGATCCAAGAAGCCATTGACTCCTGCCCGGCCGCCGCCATCCGCTGGGAGGAAGGGTGATAGCTTTCTCATTGACATCCAAGCAAGTTCCTTCGCGGCCACGAACTTTCTCAACAAAACTTTTTTCACTGTGGAACCCTTCGGTCATGAGGTTAAGGCTGGGAGAGCCTGCATTTAAAATGGAAATCACTCCTGGCCGGCAACGTTTTTGCAGAAGGTTAAGGGCGCCTTTCTATCTCTTCAATCCGTCTCATTTGGTCATTCTGAGGGATCGTAGCGACCGAACAATCTCAGATCCTTTGCTTTGTTCAGGATGACAAGGGAAAAGAAGCCGTTGATGGAAGGCTTTTTTTGGCTGGCGGCGTCCTTTGTTAAACTTTGCAAGAAGCCGGCCGGACACTCATGAATGGCAATTTTTACCTATTCTGCGGTTCTGAGCTGGCTTACTAACCCATTCCAGATGAAAATAAGTTATGAACTATGAACTACTAATCATAAAGGAGGTTCAATTATGACATTTGCCAT